>JAIXRU010000081.1 GCA_027485045.1 Opitutaceae bacterium
GCAAAACCTCCGCTACGATCAATCCGGCAACAACGGCAATTTCCGGGTCAACGACGGCGAAATCACCTGGACCTACACCTACCCCGCGCCCGCCGCCTTCACCCTCCCGGCCGACACCGCCACCTATGACGACGACAACCGCCTGCTCACCTGGACGCCCGGCGGCGGTGCCACCCAATCCCCCTTGTTTGATAACGACGGCAACCTGACCACCGGCCCTCTGCCCAGCGGAGTCAGCGGATCCTACGGCTACGATACCCGCAACCGGCTCACCACCGCCAGTGGCACCACCTATCGCTACAACCCCGAAGGCCACCGCGTGCAGGCCGGCACCACCACCTACGTGGTCGATCCGGCGGCGAGCTTGAGCCGCGTGCTGGTCAAAAACACCGGCGGCACCCTCACCCGTTATGTCTGGGGCCTTGGCCTGCTTTACGAAGAAACCGGCACGACGACCAAGACCTACCATAGCAATCATCAGGGCAGCACCGTGGCCCTCACCGATGGGTCTGGCACAGTGACCGACCGCGTCGAGTATGCGCCTTATGGTAATGTCACCTATCGCACGGGTTCGAGCGACACTCCCTTCCTCCTTCACGGTGAGTTGGGCGTAATGACCGAGGCCAACGGCTTGGTTTACATGCGAGCAAGATACTACAGCCCGCAGTTGATGCGCTTTGTGAACGCCGACCCCATCGGCTTCGCGGGGGGTTTGAACTGGTATGCCTACGCAAACGGCAACCCGGTTTCCTACGTCGATCCTGAGGGAACCTTTGCGAACTTTATCATCGGCGCGGCCATTGGCATCGCGGTGCAAGGCGCGATTGATCTGTATCGCGGCGAGACAAGTTCGTTTGCCTCTTATGCAGGAGCCGCCGCCGGTGGTGCGCTTACCGGTGGCCTCAGTAGCTTCGTGCGGGGCGCGGGAACTGCGGCGCTTGTCGGTGCGGCGGGAGGTGCCACGAGCAACGCCTATCGGCAAAGCATCGAAGTCCTTCAAGGCGACCGCACCGATTTGAGCGCATCGAGTTTTGCGCTGGAAACCGGCTTTGGCGCAGCGGGTTCGGCCGTCGCCTCGAAAGTGGTTCCTGCGGCTTTGAGCACGCTTTCCAATGCGACCAAGGGTGCTATCGGCGAATACACCTCGTTGGCCTCGAACTTGGTTCGCGGCAACGTTCCTGCGGGTGGTCCAGGCATAGGTTCCCAAGTGCGCATTCCAGGCGGTGGTCGAAATCCGATTTGGGACTGGCAGTTTGAAAATGTCTTCACCGGGGCTGCCACGACCGTCGAAAGCAAGTTTGGCACGGCTGGTTTGACGTCTGCGCAAAGAGCTGCCGCGCCGTATATGTCCAATCTCAGCGTCGAACGTTGGACGTATGGTTTTTGGGGCCAAGCCGGTGCCGTTGGCGGCGGGATCGGCGGCAGTGCCGCAGGACGTAAATAGACCAATCATGTCCTCAGAAATCTCCAAGGCACGCCGCCTTCTAGTGGCTGCTGTCAAATCTTGTGTTCTGCCCGATCTCAAAGCCCGTGGCTTTGTCGAGATGCCCAAGCACAAAGAGCCGGTCCCGATGTGGGATCTCAACCGAGCACATGCCGACGGAGGTTATGATGTGATCAGTGTTGTGTTCGATGAAAGGAAACGCCCGCAGTTTTACGCCATCATCAATCTTGTGCCTCGGGAGGGGATGCGAATCGGGGGAAGTGTCTCACCTGCGGAGAAGGTCACAGCGGCCACTCTTCTGGAGCGTGTTTATGTCCAAAAGAGATCCCAAGGTGTGTTAGCTTTCCTTCTTCCAAAATGGTTTAGCCACACGTGGTTTGGCTTCGATGCGATGGCCGATGAAGCAGCCAATGCCGAGGCCGCGCAAACAGCGTGTGCGGAATTCATCGCGTGCCTCGATCAGGCCGAACTCTGGTGGAAAACCCGCGAACTAGGTCCGAACTTGGTCAAGGCGAGCGTGGGCGCGGTGCTGCGCGATCCGAATGCGCCAAGCCCCAATCCTGATGCCGAAGCGTGAACGCGTCAGCGGCACAGGCCACGCCAGCCAGCGCCCCGAGCCGCGCTGTCTGTCATGCCCTCTGCTTGCTCCCTCGCTGCGCTCAGTCCGCTGGAGTGCAACCCCGCCGAAGTAGCGGCCCACGCGCGAGGAATCGCGCGTAGAAGGCGGCGGGCATTGAGCCCGCCGGCACGTCACGCAGTCCGTCCACTCCGTTCCCGGCCTGCGAGTCGTGCCCGCTTTGGAGTGTGTCGGCGGGGACCCCGCTGCGCCCGGCAGGCGCCGGGCGCGCCTCAACCTCGCGCAGCCGGTGGGCACTGACCGCGCCCCCCGCGCGGCGCGAGGGTCGGCGCGCCCTCTCGCGTTCGCCTGTGGCTCACGTCTCGGCCAGCGGTTCGGCTCCATGAAGTCGCCTCAGGGGGGCCGCATGGCCCCCCGCTGCGCGAAACCGTGGGCTCGCCCGTCGTTTCGCCGGGCGTTTGGCCGCCCACGGTTGGGGATCGGGTCGAAATGCCTGCGCGGACGGCTTGGCGGCTGCACTCCGCCTTGGGGCTGCGTTCCGCCGCCAGGCCGACCGCTCCGGCGGCGGCGCGCGGGGCGCGCCTTGGACAACTCCACTCGCTAACGCTCGTTGCGCGTCGCTTGCGCTCCTTACCGCCTACGCCTCGCGGCGTCGTCTGCGCTCCTAAAGTCGCTGCGTCGCCGTCGCGAGCCGCCCGGCACGGCTGACGCCGCGCCTTGCGCCGGGCCTAGCCCCCGGCGCGAGCATGGTGGGAGGTTTGAGGGGGAAAAGATTGTGATCGTGGTAGGTTTCAGGCCGAGAAGTGGTAGGTTTGAGGCCGAAAAGCCCCCGGCGCGAAATCGCGAAATCAGGCATTTTGCCCATTTGGCTCTGCATAATAGCGGTGATGCACACACCATCCAAACGCTTTGGCCGAAACCTCCGCAGGCTTATCACTGTGGCACTTATTTTACTCCTCTGGAGTGAGTTAAAACATCCTGGGACGCATAAAAAGAAAGCGTTCAAGGGGAATACGGCCTACCCCGTGCAACGGTAGCCGGCGGTTTGCGCCCACGACGCGAACAAGGCGGGAGGTTTGAGGCCCGAAAGGGTGGGAGGTTTGAGGGGGAAAAGATTGTGATCGTGGTAGGTTTCAGGCCGAGAAGTCCCCGGCCGGTGCCCGAGCTTGAAGCGGACGGGTTTGCGGCCACGCTTGCGCACATGAAGGCGAAACCTGCGGCATCCGCCGCTCAGATCCAGCCGCCGGAGTATCCGAAGCGGATCACGCCGGAATCTCTCGCCCGCTACAAAGGCGCAATGCGCGCATACGATACGCTGCGGCTGGCGGCAGGGGTTCCGGCTGAGCAGATCCAGCGCGAAAATTCCTTCTTCCCGCCTATGGTAACCGCGCGGGTGATCAGACGGTGCACGGCGCCTGCGGTAGTGCTTCGATTGATCGCTGAGGCGGAGAGTAACGCCGCCCAAGGCGGCGTTACTTGAAGGTAGAGACACCTTACTTCTTACGCTTCCCGTAACAACATCGGTCGAAATTGCGTGCGAAAAATAAAACGCCACGCGCGGCGTTTTGAAAACGGCCGGAGAAAAAACCGACGAGCGGCGCGCGCTCAGATCGGCTCGGAAAAGTCTTGGGCTCGGGAACGGTCGTGAGTCCAGCGGCTGGAAATGTTCCGAACCCGGCAGGTGTCGTGCACGCGCTGGCCGAACACGGCAAGGGTTTTAAGCAGGTTGGCGGGGCTCGCGCGATGTCCGGTTGAGGAGTGGTCAAGCCACCCGAGAAAATACCGGCCGTCGCTGACATCGACGTCGCTGCGATAGCCAAGAATGTCGTGCGGTTGAACGCGGCCGGTGGCCGGGTTGACGGCGTTAGGAATACGCTCGTTCAGGTCGGCGAAGAAAGCCGAAGGGGTGAACCTATGAACGGGATCGCGCGTGAGGTGAAGCACGTCGCAAAGCGCGTGAAAGTCGGCCGGGGGCAACAGGCTCTCAACGCGATAACCGGGATGAACGCGAAGGGTGAGGGCGAAGGTGCTGCCGAGCGCCCCGAGCAACAGCTGGAAAAGATCTTCGGCGATGAAGATGGCGTCGAAAGTGGCCGGGCCGCGTGTGAACCGCCATTTATAACGGACGAGGCCAGCGGCGCGCATCGCTTGATGCAGCCCGCGCAGATTGGAGAGAGTGAACATGCTTCAATTATGGGGGAGCGGCGGGGAGAACTTAACCGGCCTTGCGGACCTCGTAGGCGGTCAAGGCGTCCTCGACGTTGGCGAGGATGCGTTGCTGGGTGGCGCGGGGCAGTTGGCTGACGCGCTCGAAAACGGCGCGGGCCCTGCCGACCGGCCCGCCGCCGCGTTTGGCGGCGTCCTCGCGGCCAAGAAACGCCTCGACCCCGACGCCGAGCGCGTCGCCGAGGGCGGCGAGCTGTTCGGGCTTGAGGGTAACGCCGGATCGTTCCCATTGCGCGATGTTGCTGCGGCCGACGCCGAGCTTTTGGGCCAGCTCGTTTTGCGAGAGGCCGGCTTGTTGGCGGGCCTGCGCGATGCGCTGGCCCAAGGGAGAGGCTTTTTTGGTGGGAGGACGACCGCCGGGCATGCCGTCATTATACGGGCCTTTGGCCAAGTTGTTAGAAATCGCTTGCATGATTGTTATGATTTATGACAACTCGGCAGCATGTCAAAAACTCTAACAACAGACTTGACGCCTCAAATCGAAAACCGGGCCGGCCTCGCCCTTTACGCCCTCATCAAAGCCTCTTCAAAATACGCCTACCAAGGCCGCTACACGGGGAAACCGGTCGCCATGCGCGTAACCGAACTTGAGCCGGGCGAATACGCCTTCCACTTGGAAAACGGGAACCGCTACCGGCGCGAAGACCTCACCTTTTACGTCCAGGGACTCGACGGCCAACTCGTCAAACTGCGCTGACCATGCCCCGCTTTAACGACTCCGAAATCGACGCCCTGAAGCGCACGACCGACCTCGCCGCGCTGATCCGCTCGCGCGGCGTCGAATTACGCGGCGGCGAAAGCGGCAACCTGGTCGGGCGCTGCCCATTCCACGACGACGAAACGCCCTCGCTCGTAGTCACGCCCGGCAAAGGCCTTTGGCGCTGCATGTCGCCCGCGTGCGGGGCGACGGGCAACGCGATCCAGTTTATCATGCGCAAGGACCGGCTCTCGTTCCGGCACGCGGTGGAATTGCTCCGCGCCCCCAGCGCGGCGGCGTTCACCACGACGGCGCGCACGGTGCCGAAGCTGCCGCCGCCGGTGGCGCTCGATGCGGACGATCAAACCTTGCTCCGCCAGGTCGTCGATTACTACGCCGAGCGGCTCAAAGATCCGGCGGCGGGTGCGCCCGCCCTCCGCTATCTGGATAAGCGCGGTATCGGCTCCGCCGAAACCATCGCGGCCCATCGGCTCGGCTACGCCGACCGCACGCTCGGCCTGCGCCTCCCGCACAACAACCGCAAGGAGGGCGCGGCGATCCGCGCCCGGCTGCAACGTCTCGGCATCATCCGTGAGAGCGGCCACGAGCATTTTAACGGCTGCGTCGTCGTGCCCATCCTCGACGCCTCCGGCGCGGTCGTCGGCCTCTACGGCCGCAAGCTGCTGGACAACCTCACGCCGGGCCTCGCCCGGCACCTCTATTTGCCGGGGCCGCATCGCGGCCCGTGGAACCCGGCCGCGCTCCAGTCGCGTGAAGTGATCTTGTGCGAGGCCTTGTTTGACGCCCTCACCTTCTGGGAAAACGGACACCGCAACGTCACCACCGCCTACGGCGTCGAGGGTTTTACCGAGGAGATGGAAAACGCCTTCGTCGCCGCCCGCGTCGCCGTCGTTTACCTCGCCTTCGACCGCGACCAGGCGGGCGAGATCGGCGCGGCGAAGGTCGCCGCCCGGCTCATGGCGCGCGGCATCGAGTGCCGCTGTGTGTTGTTCCCCCATGGCCAGGACGCCAACGACTACGCGAGGAAAACCCAGCCCGCCGGAAAGGCCCTCGGCGTCCTGCTAAACGCCGCCGAATGGCTCGGCAAAGGCCGGGCGGTGCCCGTCGTCGCTGCTCAAAAGTCCGGGGTGTCGGCCGACGCTGCGGTGTCGCCGTCACCCGTGGCGCCGCCCGCGCCCGCATCTTCTTCTTTAGCTGCTAAAGCCGCTAAAGCTGCTGCATCCCCGAAGGCACCGCTAACTGAGCCCGCCTCCGCCGCCGGGCCCGCTGACGGAATGGCGAGCGAAGAAAACAGCCCTGGGGCGCCTACCGCGTCCCAGGGCACTCCGCCGCCCGTCCCGCCTGCGGACGGATTGGCGGCTAAGGAAAAAACATCGGCGGACCACGTGGCCGCGTCCGGCTCGCCCACACCCGCCACGCCAGCGCCGGCGCCTTCCCTCATCCAACGCGGGGAACACTGGTTTTTTGACCTCGCCGACCCGGCGCGGGAATACCGCGTCGGCGGGCTCGAAAAAACCCTCGGCACCGACGCGCTCAAAGTCGCCTTGCGCCTGCGCCTCGGCGACCGCTTCCACCTCGACGCGCTCGATCTCGCGCGCGACGGCGAACGCCGCCGCTTCGTCGAACGCGCGGCCGAGGAAACCGGCCTGCACGTCGATCTTTTGCGGCGCGACCTCGCCCGCCTCCTGCTCGCCGTCGAACAGGCCCAGGCCGAGCTTGCCCGGCCCGCCGAGGAAGTCGCGCCCGCCGTCGTGCTCACACCCGAGGAGCGCGCCGCCGCGCTCGCTTGGGCGCAAGCGCCCGACCTGATCGGGCGGCTTCGCGCCGCCCTGCGCCGCGTGCTCGTGGGCGAGGACGCAAACGCCCTCGTCCTCTACCTCGTCGGCACCTCGCGCCTGTTGGACAAGCCGCTTGCGGGCATCGTGCAGAGCCCCAGCGCGGCGGGAAAGACGACCTTGATGGACGCGGCCCTATCGTTCTTCCCCGAGGAAGACCGCGTAAAATACTCCGCCATGACCGGGCAAAGCCTGTTCTACATGGGCGACGCCGACCTCAAACATAAGATCCTCGCCATCGTCGAGGAGGCGGGCGCGGAGAAGGCCAGTTACGCGTTAAAACTCCTCCAATCCGAAGGCGAACTGACCATCGCCAGCACGGGCAAGAACCCGGCGACCGGCCGCATGGAAACGCAGGAATACCACGTCGAGGGACCGGTCGCCATTTTGCTGACGACCACCAGCGCCGACCTCGACGAGGAGCTGCAAAACCGCTGTTTAACTTTGGCCGTGGACGACAGCCCCGAGCAGACCGCCCGCATCCACGCCTTGCAGCGCGAGCGCCGCACCTTGGCCGGCCTCGTCGGCAAGGCCGAGCGCGCCGCCGTGCTCGGCCTGCTGCGCAACGTGCAACGGCTCTTAAAACCGCTCGACGTGCTCAACCCCTACGCGCCCGCGCTCACCTTCACCAGTGGCCGCGCGCGCAACCGCCGCGACCATGAAAAATACCTCACGCTCATCGACGCCATCGCGCTCCTGCACCAGCACCAGCGCGCGCGCGGCCGGCACGAAGTCGCCTTGCCCGGCGGCGGCGGTTCGTCGGCAAAAGTGGTCGAATATGTCGCCGTCACCTTGGACGACATCGCCCTGGCCAACGAACTCGCGCCCGAGGTTTTGGGCCGCTCGCTCGACGAACTGCCCCCGCAGACCCGCCGCCTGCTCGACCACATCAAAGCCCTCGTCAAAGCGAAGCTCACCGCCACGCCCGGCCAGTCCGCCAAGCTCGCGGCCAGCTTCGCGCGGCGCGAGCTGCGCGAGGCCTGCGGGTGGAGCCTGACGCAGGTGCGCGTGCACCTCGAACGCCTGGTCGAACTCGAATACCTCGAACTGCGTCACGGCAAACTGGGCGGCGGCTTTGTTTACGAACTGATGATCGACGCGCACGCCCCCGCCCACGTCGCCCACATCGGCCTGATCGACGTCGAGGACTTGAAGAAAAAGTATGGTTACGGTGAAGGGGTGGCGGGTTTTTGGCCGGGGGTGGCGGGCCAAAACGGGCCGCTGGCGGGGGGTGGCGAAACGCCCCCGCCAGCCCCAAAACCGGACGCCGACAGAGGAGAAACCGCCGCCTAGGCCCCGAGGGTGGCGGGCTGGCGGGTTTGCACATCTGGAGCCCCCCGGCGTCCGCCCCTGCGACATAAGCGCAGCGACATCGTAACGGCATGAACAAGCGCACCGAAAAAGGCATGAGCCGGGCCGAGCGCATGAAGCGCTGGGCGGACACCAAGGGCGGCAAAGTGGCCATGCCCGACGGCCTCGACCGCAGCACGCCGGACACCCTCGCCAGCCTGGCCGACCTCTGGCTCGCCTGGCTGGAACAACGCGCCTTCAGCGCGGCCACCCGCGAAGGACGGCGCTGGGCGGTGCGCGTCTTCCTTGGCTGGGCGCAGGAGCGCGGCGTGGTGCGGGCGCAGGAGGTCAGCAAACCCGTGCTGGAGACCTACCAGCGGTGGCTCTGGCACCAGAAGCGCGCGGACGGGCGCCCCTGGTCGGTCTCCACCCAGATCGGGCGCTTGATCGGCGTGCAGCGCTTTTTTGCCTGGGCCTGCCGCGAGAACTTTTTGACCGGCAACCCGGCGGCGGACCTGACTTTGCCCAGAAAACCCCCGCCCGGCCTGCCTCGCGCCTTGTCGGTCGCGCAGATCGCGGCGGTTTTGGCCGTGCCCGACACCGCCGACGCGCTCGGCGTGCGCGACCGCGCCATCCTCGAAATCCTCTACGCCACCGGCCTGCGCCGCCTCGAGCTGACCACCCTGGAGCTGGGCGATGTGGACCGCATCCGCGGCACCCTGGCGGTGCGCCGGGGCAAGGGCGGCAAGGACCGCATGGTCCCCCTGGGCGAACACGCCCGGCACTGGCTGGAGCGTTACCTGGAGCAAAGCCGGCCGCGCCTGCAGGCCGACGCGGCCGAGCAAACCCTGTTTTTGACCGGCTACGGCGAACGCTTCAGCAAGGGCGGTCTGGCCAACATCGTGCGCGCCATCCTCAAGCAGGCGGGCGTGCAAAGCGCCGGTTCCTGCCACCTCTTCCGCCACACCTGCGCCACCCACATGCTCGAAGGCGGCGCCGACATCCGCTACATCCAGCAACTGCTCGGTCACGCCAAGTTGGATACGACCCAGATTTACACCGCGGTGACCATCGAGCAGCTGCGCGAGGTGCACGCCCGCTGCCACCCCCACGGACGCCGCGAAATGTCCGCGCCTGCGCAAGTTGCGGCTTCCCCCGCGTCGTAAAAGCCGCACGCTTGAACGCGTGCTTACTGTCGCCTCAACCGCTCTTCCCTTAGCCGCTGCCTGGCGGTCGGAAGTTGCGTCGGGCAACACGGGTTCCCCGCGAAAAAACCGCGTCTGGGGTTTTTGTCGACGTCCGGCGGATCGCGTCCGGCGTTTTGCTCGCCAAGCCGCCAAACCGCATCGGGTTGCAAAGGTCTCGGGCAGGGAAACCGCGTCGGATGCACCTTACATGCGTGCTCGGTATTACAACCCGCGCATCATGCGGTTCCTCAACGCCGACCCTATCGGCTTCGCGGGCGGCCTAAACTGGTATGCGTTCGCGGACGGGAATCCGGTGATGAACGTCGATCCAAGCGGATGGGAGCCGCAGCGGAACGGAACTAACAGCAGAGGTAGTGATCCCGGAGGACACGTAGACCTCGGCGACGGGATGACCGCGGTGTCGGTCAACGGCCAGGTCCGTATTTTAAACGGAGGTAAAACTCTAGGAACACCTGTTCATGTTGCATTGGCCAACTATCGATTGACTGGCGACTCTAGCTATTTGGAACAAGCAAAGCAATTAGCAGGGGATGGCTTGCTTTCTGCAGCGGCGTTTAAATTAGTTATACAAGATGTTTTTGATGACACGGGTCTGCGTCGCGGAGCAATGGAAGCATATTCTATGGAAGGGCCGTCAGTAGCAATAGCCGCCACAATGTTCTTCGGGAAGTTCACGATCAGTAATAGAGACTTCCATGGCTCCGGCGGAGTGAAAGATGATATCCTCTCGGCTGCGGGTCCTAAAAACTATCAACACCTAGTAGGAACAAACCCGGATGTTAGAGTTAAGGGCAACGAGATTATACTCCGAGGTACCGCTCCGGGTGTTAAAGGTAATGAATATCCAACGGGACTAGACGCTCGCGACTTTTTTGGAGGGAATTAAAATATGGAACGAACTTATCGTCTAAGAGTTAGCGCCGGACATTGCAGTCCGGACCAAATTACGCGCATTCTTGGAGTTGATCCTACGCGCGTTCGGCCCGGAATGTGGGATTATGAATTGATCGAGCGGGAGAATGATACAGCTTCAGGCTATATTATCCGGTTAATCTCGTTAGTGGACGGTAAGTGCAACCAGCTTGGAGATGTTGGTATTACACGAAGGGATTTGTCCGTGTGGGTTCTATGCGAGTATCTCGACCAGTGTAACCTTGAGTTTGATCCCCATGACATGAAGCGTCTTGGTGATGCGGGTATCACTCTGTGCGTTACTTGCTGGCAACAAGTTAACGATTAGGAATAAGCCCACAATAAGCGAATTATCCCAAGACGCAAGGCCGATACACAGATACATAATGACAACAAAGGTGTTTAATATTAAGCGTTCGAGGCTTCGGAAAGCCCAAGCTTCCTGCGAACCAAGCGCAGGGAGCGCCGGAGGTATGGAGTTTGCCGGTTACAACGACGGCCGCCCCTAC
Source organism: Opitutaceae bacterium (assembly GCA_027485045.1). Taxonomy (GTDB): domain Bacteria; phylum Verrucomicrobiota; class Verrucomicrobiia; order Opitutales; family Opitutaceae; genus IMCC26134_A. The sequence continues at coordinate 10,720 of JAIXRU010000081.1, forward strand.
CTGGCCATCACCCCGCGCGGTCACACCACCACCGATCACTTCAACCCCGCCGGCTACAAGGACACCACCACCGACGCGAAGAACCAGGTGATCGAGTATGGATATGACAAAGACGGCCGCCCCACCACCCTGAAAAACCGCCGCCAGAAGACGTTCCGCACCATCTACGACGACGCCACCCGCACCGTCACCACCACCACCCCGCTGAACAAAACCTCCATCGCGGTGCGCAACACCCGCGGCCTGCTCGCCACCGCCACCGAACCCTCCACCGAACAAGTGGCCAACACCGTGTTCGACCCCGAGGGCCGCGTGCTCACCCAAGTCTATAAAAACAGCACCGGCGGGGTCGTCAGCACCCTCACCTACACCTACTATCCCGGCGGCCTGCTCTGGACCGTCACCGAGACTCCCGCCACCGGCACCGCCCGTACCACCACCCGCACCTACGACGACCTCGGCCGCCTCTATTCCTACGCCGACGGCGAGGGCAACACCCTCGGTTACCGCTACGATGCCTCGGGCAACCTCTACCAGCTCATCTATCCCGACAACAAAACCGTCACCTACGGCTACGACCTCTATAATCGTCTAAAAACCGTTACTGACTGGTCCAACCGCACCACCACCTACACCTACGACGCCGTCGGCCGCGTCACCCGCATCGACCGGCCCAACGGCACCTGGCGCAAACACGCCTACGACCTCGCCGGCCAGCTCCGCCAGGTCGAAGAGCACGCCCCCGGGGTAAATGGCCCCGTCTTTTGGCTGCAAAACCTCCGCTACGATCAATCCGGCAACAACGGCAATTTCCGGGTCAACGACGGCGAAATCACCTGGACCTACACCTACCCCGCGCCCGCCGCCTTTACCCTTCCGGCCGACACCGCCACCTACGACGATGATAACCGCCTGCTCACCTGGACGCCCGGCGGTGGTGCCACCCAATCCCCCGTCTTTGATGCCGACGGCAACCTGACCACCGGCCCCCTGCCCAGCGGAGTCAGCGGCACCTACGGCTACGATACCCGCAACCGGCTCACCACCGCCGGTGGCACCACCTATCGCTACAACCCCGAAGGCCACCGCGTGCAGGCCGGCACCACCACTTACGTGGTCGATCCGGCGGCGAGCTTGAGCCGCGTGCTGGTCAAAAACAGCAACGGCACCCTCACCCGTTATGTCTGGGGCCAGGGCCTGCTTTACGAAGAAACCGGCACCACGACCAAGACCTACCATAGCAACCATCAAGGCAGCACCGTGGCCCTCACCGACGGGTCTGGGACAGTGACCGACCGCATCGAGTATGCCCCCTACGGTAGCGTAACCTATCGCACCGGTTCGAGCGACACCCCCTTCCTCCTTCACGGCGAGTTGGGCGTAATGACCGAGGCCAACGGATTGGTTTATATGCGCGCAAGGTACTACCACCCGCGCTTGATGCGTTTCCTCAACGCCGACCCCATCGGCTTTGGCGGGGGCCTAAACTGGTATGCCGCTTTCGACGGCAACCCGGTGATGTTCGTGGATCCTTCAGGGTTACTGTCGGATGATGAGAGACTTGAGATCTTTAATAGATCGATTGCTTGGGGGACGGTTGGTGGGACGATTCTTGGCGGCTTTACCGGCGGGACAGGCGGAACAATCCTCGGTTTACCGACTGGTCCGGGCGCAGGGGCTACAGGATATGCCGGGGCTGCGACTGGTGCGGTTGGAGGAGGAGCGATCGGGGCTGTTGGTGGTGCCGTTGCAGGAGTAATCACCATCGGGATAATCGATACGGGTGAAAAGATCGGCGAATTAATCTCTCACATGGCGGGAGATGGATTGCCGAAAACAAATACAGTTCAAAACAAACAATTTGGCGACGCCGTAAAACAGGCCGAACGGCTGACTGGTAAGAGTATGTCGGATAAAAACTGGACACGGTTGCATCTTGAAGCTTCCAAGGCTGCGAAGGGCGGAAATCCTATGTCGTTTGCAGAGCTTGTGGAGGCTGCCCAAGGTTATCTGCCTGCAGCAGCTGTAGCGACCGCCGCAGCTTCCTCATTACCAGATGCGAACGCTACGCAGGGAAAAGCCTGCCGGAGGTAGACTTTATGAATGATCCTATCGCATTGATTCGCTCACTTGAAGGGAAGCGCCCTTGGCGGGTACAACTTGGCATTGGTAGCTTCTTGGTTTTTGATTTTGGAAAACCAATTCAACTCACAGAAGAACATACCTGCGGGGAGTGGGGTTTGTGGATACGATGCTCTGCCTGGCGGCTTCGCACGAAAGACCAGTTGCTAATTGGATCAGAAGAAACTCGGGAGAAACTTGAAGCTGAAATTATAAAGCTAGAGAATTATCTGATAGTGCGAAGTGAACTTAATCGTGACACGTTGGATATACAGCTTGAGTTTGATACAGGGCTTCTGCTGGAAACATTTTCCTTCGTAGTTACCGAGTATGAACACTGGTCGTTAAACTATCCCGAGGGGATGGTCTTGATTGCTGGCCCGGGACTTCAATTACATTATGGCCGCGCAGACTTACCGCGGGACCAACTGAAATGTTACCAACCGAACTAGTCGATAAGCCAAATGGTTCAGGCCGTTACTTGTTACTTCCGTAGATAAACCAAAAGAGATCAGGTCGATGTTTGTTGATTCACTTACTTTCTATTTTCACCACACGAAACAACCCGCCTTCACCAACCGAAACGACTTAATGGGAGCATAGGAAACGACTGTTCCATAAAACCAATTTTTTAACCGCTAACTTTCGCTAAAGGCCGCTAAATCAAACCTTGGGTTCAATTGCTGTATAAAAATACCGCCAGACTTTTAACCACTAATCCTCACTAATGCACACTAATCCAGAATCAGACATAGCCGGTATTATTAGTGACCATGCGTGTTCATTAGTGGTTAAAAATTTCCGGTTTCAACCTTTAGCGAGTTTTAGCGCCCTTTAGCGGTTAACTATCTCCGACCTGCCTTTCCTCCGTTTATTTTTTACCTACAACAACTTAAACCGACACTAATCAACAC
>JAIXRU010000317.1 GCA_027485045.1 Opitutaceae bacterium
GCCGCCGATATGAAGAAGGCGGTCGAGGGTTGGGGGCAACGGGTGAGCCTGCCTATGGTGGGGAAGAGCCGTTACTGGCTGCGCGCGCAGCAGGAGGCGGGGCAGTTTTCCACCATGGAAGCGCTGCTTTTTGTGCTGGCGGCGCTGGGCCTGACGGCGGAGCGCGATGCGTTGAGGCTCCAGTTGGAGTTGCACGTGTTTGCGGGGCTTTCCACGCGGGGGAACAAGGCGATGATCGCGGACTATCTGGCGGAGTCGCCCTTGCGGCAGGCGATGCCGGAACTGTTGCGCACGTTGCAGCCTCAATCACCGATCGAGAAACGGGAGATGCAGGCGCGGCTCGAGGCGCGTAAGGCGGCGGGATTGGATGTCGCGTGAGCGCCAGTGGGCGGAACGAAACGCCTCCCGTCGTTCCGCTAGGTTGGCAGTAGCGCCAGGCAGTGGGCGGTGGCGACGCGGGCAAGCAGGGCGAGGGCGGCAACGGGGATCGTGAGGCCGCGGGGCACGCTGCGGGTGAAGTTAAGCTTCGGCCGAGGGCGCGGGAGGGGCGGCGGGCGGGATTTGCAGATCGGGCGAGGCGCGCAGGAGGTCGGCCTGCCAGGGGAGGAGGATTTCGTCGAGGCTGGCGGGATCGCGGCAGAGGGAGACGAGGGTGCTGCGGGGCGCGATGAGGGTGGGGTCGAGCTCGATGCGGGCGGCGACGGCGTCGCGGTAGGCTTTGATGCGATCCTGGCGTTCGATTTCGGCCTGACTGAGGTGGATGCGTTCGGTGCGGGCGCGGCGGGGTAGCGTAGTGGGGTCGCGTTCCAAGCCTTGGCGAATGGCGGTGGCGAGGGTGGGCAGGAGGCGGTCCTGGCGTTTGCCGAGGAAGACCTGGGCGAGCACGGACTCGGGGGAGTCGCCCTGCTCGATGGCGGAGGCGATATTCACCAGCAGGTCGTTGTTGCAGACCTTGAAGGGAGGGGTGTCGAGCTCCTCGGCCCATTTCTCGCGCCAGTGCCAGATGGCGTGGAGGACGGAGAGGCCGCGGCCGCGCAGGCGGTCGGCGGGGCCGACGCGCCAGGAGTTTTCCTCGTCGCGGGGGAAGCCGGTCAGGCCGCTTTCGATCTGGCGGCGGCATTGCTGGTCGAGCCAGTCGAGGCGGTCGAGGGCGGCGAGTTCGCGGGTGAGCAGGTCGCGCAGGGCGGGCAGGTGCCAGACGTCGAGGGCGGCGTAGTCGAGGAGTTTGGGCGTGATGGGGCGCTTGGACCAGTTGGCCTTTTGGCCTGACTTATCGAGCTGGAGGCCGAAGTGTTGTTCAAGCAGCGCGCCGAGGCCGACGCGGGGGCGGTTGAGCAACTGGGCCGCGAGCATGGTGTCGAAGATGCTCAGGGGGCGGAAACGGCAGAGCTCGTGCAGGAGGCGGATATCAAAATCGCTCCCGTGCATGATCAGGTGTTTCTGCGCGAGGCGTTCCCAGAGCGGTTCGAGGGGTAGGGGCGAGACGAGGTCCACCAGGTAAACCTCTCCGTCCACCAGGAATTGGAGCAGGCAGACACGGGTGCGGTAGTGGAACATGTTGTCCGCCTCGGTATCCATGGCGACTTCGTCCACCCGGTCGAGGGCGGCATAGAGCGGGGCGAGGCCGGCGGGGGTATCGATAAGCACAAAGTGGGGCGGGCGTTCGCCGCTGGTGGGGGTGGCGGTGCGGGCCGGGGCGGCGGCGGGCGGGGCCATGACGGCGCGGGCGCGCTCCGGGCGCGGCGCGGGCGGCGGGGTTTGGGCGCGCGGCGCGGCGGATTGCTTGGGGCTGGCCGGGCTAGCGGACTGGCTGGAGTTGGGCTCGCCGAGGGCGAGTTCGGATTGGTCGTCGCGCGGGCCTCGGCGGCGGGAGCGGGAGCGAGGGCGGGGGCGCGGGCGGCCTGGGGTGTGGGTGCCTTCGGATTCCGGCGAGTTGGCGCGCTCGGGTGTGGCCGGCTGGTCGGCCGGAGTAGAATCAGAACGGGTGAAAAGGGAGAGCAGGCGCTTGAGCATCGGGCGAAGTCCGCACGTTTGAGGCGCGGAAGGCGCGCTCAAGGCATGCGGGAAGGATCAGAAGCGAGCCGGGCGGCGGGGGGAAGATGAAAACACGCGAGTAGTCGCGTAAGCGGGAAGTCATCAGTTCGGGTGGCTCGCGCGATTGCCGGTGCACGCAGTCGAATCGATCGAGTATCCGTTAGTTGAGGACATCTTCGGTGACGTGACGGCGTCGGAGGCAAAGTAACCTAATAGGTTACTTGATGATTGGCGGTGGTGCGCTTAAGGGCAGGGCAGACGCTGAATCGCCTTCGGGGTTATCGATGGCTGCACCGGATTGATCGTAAACGACTCCGCATGATTTAACAGCGTGGCAGGAATATCGTTTATCAAAGATTGTGTCACAGTTACTCTTGATGAATCGCGATAAATGTGACTCTGTTACACCATGACCACTGCCACCGTTCTTACAATCAAGCAACTTCACGATGACACTGGCCCACTGATTCGACGGGCTGGAGCCTCACTGCGTCCCGTCCCGGTTACGGATCGTGGGAAAGAGGTAGCCATCATCACAAACCGCTCACAGCTCCGTCCCGTCGCTCGTAAACGCACCATCTTGCCAGAATATGCGGCGATCATGGCCGAAGCCTCGAACACGGACATCCAGGCCGCTTTAGACGAAGACAGGGGAAAACACTAAGCCATGATATTCTGCGACACGTCAGCTATCGCCAAATTCTACGTTTCAGAGAAGGAGTCGGAGGCAATCCGCGCTTTGTTGGTAGCCGAGGACCAAGTGTGCATTTCAGAATTGGTCCGGGCAGAATTAATGAGCGTCTTCCATCGTCAACTTCGCGATAAAAAATGGACCCGCGACAAGTTTCTGATAACCGTTCGCCAATTTAATAACGATGACATCGGGGGTTTCTGGACATGGCTCACGCTTGACTCGGAGATCATTGAAGCCGCCGCCAATTCCTATACCACTTTGCCTGACAACGTGTGGTTACGGACTGCCGATTTCATCCATCTTGTTACAGCGATGCATCACGGATTTTCGGAAATCTACACTTACGACGGCAATCAATCTAGCGCAGCCGTTTCGCTCGGACTAAAGCCTTTGACCGCTTAGTTAACCACACCATCTGAACAACGCCGGTATGTCTGGCTTCCAACTTAATTTCCCGATGATTAAGTCCTTTAAGTTACGCGCCATAATCGCTTCTTTTCGCCCGACCCGCTATGTGCGGATTAGCTTCCTTTTATGAAACGACCAAAAACCACCCAACGACCCTGGTTGTTTATGATGGTGGGTTTAATCATGGCATATAGCCGGGCGGACACCACTGCGGAGCTGAGGGCGAAAGCGGACGCAGTGATTATAAAGGAGCTCACAGATAATGTGTCTGCGGCGAAAGAAGTAGGGGCGGTCTTTGCCGCCGCAAATCGCCTGGCCGCAGAGCAAGATAACCAGGGTGCGCTTTTTTACTTCGTCAAAGGGCTGGAGCTTTCGCCTTGGGATATGGAGCAACAACTCAATTATGCCAAAGTCTTGCTTACGACAGGCAAGGAAGCGGAGGCAAAAACCGTTGCTCGCTTAGTTTATAAAACAACGGAGCAGGATGATGTATTACAGGAAAGCGCACAGATCGCAGGCTTGGCCATGCCAGACATGCCTGCTCCACTCATCGCATTGCCTGAGGCCTACCAAAACCCCAAGGCGATCTGTTTGGTTAAAATAGGGCCAGTCAGTGACTGGATTATACAAAGGGCAGCCCAGGCTCTGGCAGAAAAACTGGGCGCGCCGATGTTTATTTATCCCGAGATTTTGGCGTTACCCCTGCCCACCCGAAGTGCGTATGACCGCTGGGCCAATAATTTAAAAAATGATATAAGTTGGCAACACCCGTTTGTAGTCAGGCAAATGAAGCTGCTAAAGATCCAGAGCCGAGCCGACGCAACTGCGGACCAAACGCTGGATCTATTGGCGATACTATCAAAAGCTCAGGGCCAGGAGATTACCCGGGAAAGGCTGGAAGAGATAAAAACCGAGGCCAAAGAAAATGATGCCCAGTGGGACGCCGCTCTTTTGGTAAAGTTATTGGCGGATAAAGTGCCGCTGCGGGCCGATATTGTTTATGTGGGAGTGACGGGTGCTGATATGTACACAGACGATAATAATTATGTGTTTGGCCAGGCGCAGGTCGGAAATGGATTCTGTGTCATTTCGTATAAACGCTACCGGGCTGATTTTAATCGTGAACATGACAACCAGGCCCGCCTCTTGGAGCGCGTGCACAAGCAGCTCTTGTCCTCCGTCGGTTTTGCGCTGGGCGTGCCGCGACCGACGGACCCACGGTCGGCACGCTCCTATCCCAATAGTTTAGAGGAACATGACCGCAAGGCCCTGTGGTTGGACGCTGCTTGTATCAAAGGTTTCGAAGCCGCGCTCGGCTACGCCTTGCCGGAGAAAACCAAAGAGGAGTCCCGCAAGGGACAGCAATAAGTCTTTTTACCCTTTGTACAGTGTTCTGCGGGTTAAGCGCCAGGGTTCGCGGGGCTGAAAAAGATGACATGGGGTGGCCAGGAAGGCGAAGAGCGCACAACCTGACCACCCCGTGTCCTCTTTTTCAGTCCGACCCCTTTTTCAGTCCGGTCGCCACGCGGCAAAGAGGAACTGCCGACGAGCCAATGCGTCGGGGTGGAACTCCCGGAGTCCAGGGAGAGACTGAAACGCGGGCATGAAAAAAGTGCGAAACTCGCCCCCGGCATGCACCGGGGCGAACCCAAAGCGGGGGAAGTGCCAGTTTTCTCCCGGTTTCTCCTGGTGTCCCCGGTTTTCAAGGCGGTGCGGCTCTCTCCAGTTCCACGCAGGTTCGGATAACGATGTGCCCTATGTGCAACGTCCATTGTCGAGCTTTGTCGGCCCGCCGTCTACCGACTCTCCGCGCTGGGCGCACCTGCTACAGCGGCCTACCGTGCCCGATACCGGTGCCGACGGCTGAGGCCGGCTGCCAAAACCCCGAGACCCAGCCATAACGCGACCGTTGAGGGTTCGGGGATGGCCGCTGCGGTAAACTGCAGCCCACTCACGGCATTATAATTCAAACCGCTACCGGAGATAACGGGGGCAAAAGCGTTTAACGTGATGCTCGCGCCCGTGACTCCGCTAAATTTCACATAGTCGCCCTGCGGGACCAGATCATAGGATGCGGGCAACGCGGCGGTTTTACCCTCCACCCAACCGGTTGTACTGAAATCAAAATTGGCCATAGTGCGGGTGTACACCGTAGTGCTGCCGAGTGTATAACCGATCACGTGGAAATCATTGGGGTTGGCGAAATAGACATAGACATCATAGGCCCCGCCGAAAATCCCGTCCAAGCCGGTCACGTTAATGACTAAGGGGTTACCCGAGGAACCATGGATAAATGAATTGAGCAACGTACGATCCGCCGTCGTGCCGCCGGTGATTGCGGCAAGATAGTAGGCACTGGCGGTATAGTTTAGTCCTATCGAGGTCGTATTGCCCAAGTTATCCAGCAGGCCCGTGGCGGAGCCTGCAATGCCCCCGCCCGGCGGAAAACTGGAGCCAATATTGTTCCAATTGGTCGCCGCCACCACGCCCGTCGTACCGGTGACAGGGCCGCCACCACCTTGGAAGTTGACACTGACCGTTTGCGCTTGGACCAAGCTGGCCGCGAGCAAACCGAGTATAATCAGGCGGGCTAGCCGCGCCTGGGCGAGTAGAGATTTTTTCATAATGAAAGAGTTGAAGTGGATAAGGGCTGTCTTGAAAGACAGGATTTACCTCACAACAGGATATGACGAGCGCCAAGTGTCCACCTCTCATCCTCGATGTATAACCGGATGTAAGGTTAGTTTTTTAGGTGGGCGGACACAGCACTGATAGGAAACTGGATTTGCTCCACCTGAATTTGCCCACTCGGCCGCGCAGAGCCCACGGGCCGGGCGGACTCACTTCCAGCGCATGACGCCGAGCACGCTCGAATAATCGTCGGTCCACACGGCTTGATGCTCTGCACGGCGCGCGGGCGACCAACGCGAGTCGCGCAAAAGCGCGGCGACCGCCTCGGGGCGCTCGGCCATGACAAGCCAGATCGAGGGGGATTTGCCAGCGGCCTCCAGGGCTTCGGGCACCACCGTGTCGTCCCTCACCAGGCAAACCAAACCGGCATCGGCGGCGAGGTTGCCCAGCACCGGCTCGAGATCGAGGTGCAGATTCGAGATGTGAAACACCAATACGCCGTCGGCGGCCATCTTACGACGATAAAGAGCCACCGCCTCGCGGGTTAACAGGTGCACGGGGATAGCGTCCGAGCTATAGGCATCAAGCACGAGCAAGTCGTAGGCGGCGTTCGGGGCGCGCGCCAGCGACAGCCGGGCGTCGCCCAGCACGTGCTCTATTTGGCCAGGCGAATCACGGAGGAAGGTGAAAAAGCGCGGATCACTCGCGAGGCGCAGCACCACCGGATCAATCTCATAAAACGTCCACGGCTGGTCGGCGAGGGCGTAGCTCGCCATCGAGCCGGCCCCAAGACCCACTACCGCCACCTGGTCGGCGGGATCATCGGCGAAGAGCCCGACGAGCTGCCCCACCGGCCCTGTCGGGTGATAATAATTGAGCGCGGTGCGGCTATGCTCGGGCGCGAGTGCCTGCAAGCCGTGCGCGATGTGCCCGTGGAGAAGACGATGGAAGCGCCCGGTCTCATCGACAATCACACGGTGCACCCCGAAAAAACTGCGCTCGGCGGCGAGCGTCCGGGTCGTGGACCTGCTCATCGCAAAACCCGTGAGCAGGAGTACACTCGCACCAAGCGCCAGGCGCAGCGGGCGGCGAGAAAAGAAAAAACAGACCAACGCCAGCCCGCCAAACGCGAGCTGCGAATTCGCCCGATGGGAAAAGATCGGCAACCCCGCCGCCCCGACCAGCACCGCGCCCAAGACCGCCAACCCGGCCCCGGCGGCCCAATCGCTGCGGCGCGCGCGTAGGCTCTGGTCCACCGCCGCTGGCAGCGCAACGAGGCAGACCAGCACCAACATCAGGGGATACTCGACGATGCCGCTAAACACCACCGGGGCGATCAGCGCGTTGAACCCTCCACCCAAGACCCCCCCGACTGACATCCAGAGATAAAACTCGGTCAGATGACTCGGGGCCGGGCGCGTCTCGGCGATTCGGGCGTGGCAAAGCCATGAACTTAAAAAGAACACCGCGAGATGCAGGAGCGAAATTGGAATGATTGGCTGGCTGGCCTGCACTGCGATTAACATCACGACCGGAACCAATAACATCGGCAGAGCGCGCGTAAGGCCGTGGACCGACACCCACGGTCGGCGCGCAAACGCCAGAACGAAGGTGAGCAGGTAGAGCGCGAGTGGGAGCACCCACAGCAACGGCACTACCGCTACTTCGGTCGAGATGTAGGTGGTGACGCCGAGGAGCAGGCTGGAAGGCACAAAAGAGAGCAGCAACCAACGCCAACGGAGCGCTGGGGTCGGCGACGCAGTCGGAGTCGGGGGCGGTACCACTTTCGGAGTCGAAGGTGCCTCCTGCGCTGGCCGCGAGGCGGGCGAAGGGGTATGCGTTTCGGGTCGATCGAGCGCGGCTTCAGCCGCGAACGCCGCCCGTTCGCTTTCGGGTGGTTTTTTACGGAACGGACACAACGCGCAAACGCTGGCTAAAATGACGAAGATGGCGTATCCGGCCGTCCACCACCGCCCCTGCTCGACGAGGGTGAAGTGGGGTTCAATCAGAATGGGATAGGCCAGCAGGGAAAGCAGGCTGCCGGCGTTGCTCGCGACGTACAAAAAATACGGATCATGCGCCTGGGCGTGCCCGGTCCTCGAAAACCATTTTTGCAAGACGGGGCTGGTGGTCGAGAGCGCGAGAAACGGCAGCCCCACCGTCAATGCCATGACGCCTAGCAGCCACGCGACCGGGCTGCCGCCGCTCGGTGGCGACCACCCGGCCGGCACCGCCAGCGGAAGCAAAAATAGCGGCGCCAGCAAAACCACGAAGTGAAGGATCGCGTGTCGTCGTGGTTCGAGCCGGGTGGTGCTCACATGCGCATAGGCGTAGCCTGCCAGCAGCGCGGCTTGAAAAAATACCATCGCCGTGTTCCAGACCGCCGGAGAACCCCCAAGCTGGGGTAGGATCAGCCGCGCAAACATCGGCTGCACCCCGAACAGCAACAAGGCTCCGCAAAAGATGGTGAGGGTATAAACCGCGAGCATGAGGCTAGAAAAAGTCAGCAAGGGCGCTAGTCTCTCGTCTGCCAAGCCCGCAGCTGGCCACGATCTCGACCATGGGTGTTACACCCCCTGTAGAAACTGACCCTAATGCTTACCTTGCGTTCACGGCACGTCGATACCCAGCTTCAGTCGCCGCAGCTTTACGCCGCTTATCTTATCGCCTTGTGGGACATGTTCACGAGTGCTGTCCCGTTTAGCGTCAGTCATCATCGGTGGTCAGGTTTGGCGCTCTTCTCCTTCCCGGCCAGCCCATGTCATCTTTGGCTCGACTCTGACCCTAAATCTGACCCGCCCGGCCCGCCCCGGGCGTCAGCGGTCGGCTCCGGTCGGCTCCGGTCGGCGCATCAGCAGGAGGAAATCCACGTCTTCGTAGGCCACCAGAAAATCCCTCTGGAAGTAGGTGCTCCAGGAAAATGTTTTCAGTCGGGACAGGTTATGGAACGTTGGCATTGAGGCGGCGTAATTGTTGTGGGGATTCTTGCTGAAGGCGAGGAGCCGCACCGCTGGGTCCATGAAGTAGTTTTCCAGCTCCGGCACCGTGGCCAGATTGAGTTTGCGGGCCTGCTCTGGCGGGAAGTCCACCGAGACCGTGGACGCGCCCATCCGCAGGTGCGGTGGCACTGCGCGGTTGGTTTCCGTGGCGAGGATGAGCATGGGCCCGACGAAAGGTTGCCCCGCAGGAAGATTCGCGGCGACGATCTGCCGCGCCAGCGCGAGGCTGCCGGGCAACTCCAGGTTATACGCCGGTGCATTAAGCGGCAAAAACAACGACGGGGTGCCGCGGTATTCCTTCTCCTGGTGCGGCCATTGCAGCGCCGCAGTCAGCAAAAGGTTTGTCGCCGCCAAGACCAGAAGAGGTGCGACGCGATGACGGATATACCCCAGGCTGGCCCCGGACCGCCACAGCCATTGCAGCATGCAGAGGGCCAGCAGAGGAAGGAGGGGGGTGCCGTATTCCCCAAACGCGCCGCGGGGTAGAAGATTGGCGGCCAGGCAGAGCACCACGATCCCGGTCAGCACGAGTTCTCTCCTTGAGGGCCAGAGGTGTTTGCGGACGCTATAAATGAGCGAAGCGAGCAACCCCAGCCACACGGCGGGGGCGAGGGCTCCGATCATCCACCAAGGCAGATGCCAGGCGCGGTCCGGCACAGACACCAGATGAAACTGGAAGGTCCAGAAATACGCGGCGTCGGGGGCCGCGAGATAAAACGGCACCACGAGCAGGGCGGGCCACAACAGAGAAACGAGCCCGGCATAGAAAATGTTTTTCCGCCCGGGATCGCGCCACTCGAGCAGGGCGGCGAGCCAAAGCAGGCCGAAATAGGGGGCGAGGGGCAGCCGACAGCCCACCCCGAGCGTACCCAGAAGAGCGAGAAGCGAGATTTTTTTCAGCCCGGCGTTTCCTTCGGCATAAACGCTCCCGGCGGCCACCACCACTAGCCCGGTAAAGGCGTAGGTTTTACCGAGGTGGATGAAATACATCCAAGCGGGGCACAGGGAGAACAGCGTGACAAAACCCAGCGCCCAAGTGGGACTAGTGTGGCGGGCCAGCCAGCGTGCGGCAAGCAGCAGGGTGAGCGCACCCCACAGTCCGTTAACAGCGCGTTGCTCGAAGAGCCCGAAACCGGTGGCCTGCATGAGCAGGCCGTTGATGTAGGGCAGTAATGGCGTCTGGGTATAGCCAAAGTCCCGGTAAGGCAGGTCGCCCTGCCAGACGGAGCGGGCGGAGACGGCATAGAATCCTTCATCGATATTCATGCCGCCGTATGCCACGTGCCAGAGGGCGGAAAGCAGATGCAACCCGATGACGAGCAACGCCAGGGTCCGGGGCCAGACCGGATGGCGGGCGGACGACGGGTTTATCATGGCTGGGTGGCGTGATCCGCGCGATGGCGCAGCACGGGGAGATAGCTGGCGGTCTCCGTGAACTCGGTCTCGGCCAGTCCAGGCTCGCCCGTGGTGAGGTAGTGTAGCCCGAGGCCCCAATGCAGGTGGGCGGCGGCCGGAGCGGGCACCATGCTCGCGAGGGATGCACTAAAGAAGGTTTCCATGAACCATTCCCGGGCCGCGAAAGCCTTCATGAATCGAGGGTCCACGCCTACCGAACCTCGGGAGGCTGGCTGATTCCAGACGTCGCCGCTGGTCGTGAAGCGAACCAGCAGCATGGCTCCGAGCAGCAGCATGGGCATCAGCGTAAAGGGCAGAAATGAAGGAATGACATTGTTACTGATAGAGAACTGGATTTTTGCCGGAGATCGGTCGGGAGGGCTATACGGGGATGGTTGGCGATGAACCGGACTTCGATAAAATCCGAGGACGAGGTGCACAGAGTGGAGAAGGTCTCTACGGGAGTCGCGCCGCGCTCGTGATCTTCAAAATGCGCATTTTCGCCCGGAAACAGTAGGTTTTGCGGGCTGCGGCGCATGCACTCAGGCAAGGCTCCGTTTCCGCGTGCGTCAAGTTCCTGGCGTTTGAACCTAAATCCGGCAGTCGGAGCGGGTCGTCTCACACAACTTGTTGGATGCCTGCTGATCGCGTCACCCGATCCATGCAACTGCCGGGTGCACTTCGGGAGCCCTTGGCTGGACTACGGGGTTGGGCAGAGAAGCGGAAAGTGTAACCAATTTGGTTACACTATGCCGGGGGTGGGTGCGCAGGGTTGCTTATCGCGGGGGCGGGGGCTTAGGTGGCCGAATCTTTTTCATGAAAGTCGTGGTCTTATGCTCGGGGGGGATGGATTCGGTGACGGCGCTGCATCGCGCGGCGCGGGAGCATGAGGTCGTGGCCGCGTTGAGCTTCGATTACGGGGCCAAGCATTCGGCGCGGGAGCTGCCCATGGCGGCGGCGCAGGCGGCGGCGCTCGGCGTGCGGCACGAGGTGGTGAAACTCGATTTTGTTAACCGGCTGTTTAACTCGGCCTTGCTTCAATCCGGGGGCGAGATCCCCGAGGGGCACTACGAGGCGGAAACCATGAAGCAGACCGTGGTGCCGTTTCGCAACGCGGTGTTTTTGAGCATCGCCTGCGGGTTTGCCGAGAGCGCGGGGGCGGAGGGGCTGGTGATCGCGGCGCATGGCGGGGACCACGCGATTTATCCGGATTGCCGGGAGGAGTTCATGGGCGCGATGGCCGACGCGATGCGGCTGGGTACTTACGCAGGGGTGCAGTTGCTGCGGCCGTTTATCGCGGCGGACAAGGCGGCCATTGCCGCCGAGGGCGCGCGGCTGGGGGTGGACTATGCCCGCACGTGGTCGTGCTACAAGGGCGGGGCGCGGCACTGCGGGCGCTGCGGCACCTGCGTGGAGCGGCGGGAGGCCTTCGCGCAGGCCTTGGTGGTCGATCCGACCGACTATGAGGACACGGGACCTTTGCCGGAACGTCCGGCCAAGGCGGCGGGAGGGTCGGGCGTATGTTGATTGCGGAGACGTTTTATTCGTTGCAGGGGGAGGGTGCGTTGACCGGGGTGCCGTCGTTTTTTATCCGTACCAGCGGGTGCAATCTGCGCTGCGCGTGGTGCGATACGCCCTATGCGTCGTGGCGGCCGGAGGGTGTGGAGCGCGACGTGGCGGGCTTGGTGGCGGAGGCGCTGGCGCAGCCGGGTCGGCATGCGGTGCTCACCGGGGGCGAGCCGATGATCGCGCCAGAGTTGCCCGCGCTGGCGGCGGGGCTGCGGGCGGCGGGCTTTCACATCACGATCGAGACGGCGGGCACGGTGCCGCCGGGCGGGGTGGCGTGCGATCTGGTGTCGCTTTCCCCGAAGTTGAAAAACTCCACCCCGACGGCGGAAAAGGCCGGCGCGGGCTGGGTGGCGCGCCACGAGGCTACGCGCTGGCGGCCGGACGCGATCCGGGCGTGGCTGGATGCCGGCTATGAGCCGCAGTTCAAGTTTGTGGTTTCCGCGCCCGAGGATCTGGAAGAAATCAGCGCCTGTCTGGCGGAGCTGGACCGGAAGGTCGTGCCGCATCGTGTGCTGTTGATGCCCGAGGCGGTGACGCTGGAGGCGATGCGTGCGCGTGCGGCCTGGGTGGGCGAGGCCTGCAAGGCGCGCGGTTGGCGCTACACGCATCGCCTGCACGTGGAACTTTACGGGAACAAACGCGGGACCTGAGTCACGAGGCGGAAGCAAACCGCCGTGGCTCGTAAAATCATGTTCCGCCTTCGAAAAAAACTCCGCGAACAGGCACGTGAAGGGGTTCGGGCGGCAGAGCGCGAGCTGCGCAGCAGGCCCAAGCCCAAAAAACTTTCGGAGGAGATCGCCGGTCTGGCGGCGCGTTTTTCCGATGGTCCGCTTACGCTGGGTGAAGTGGTGGAGATATTGCAGGGACGGGCCTGGTCGCTGGTGCTGATTTTATTGGTGCTGCCGTTTATAACCCCGGTGCCGATGCCGCTTTTGTCGGTGCCTTTCGGAGTTGCCATAGCATTGATCTCGCTGCGTCTGGCACTCGGGCAAAGACCGTGGTTGCCCGCGCGCCTGCTGGCGAAGCCCTTGCCTCCGGGTTTTTTCAGTTCGGTGCTTAAGTTTGCGGGGAAGGTTTTGCGGGTGATGGAGAAGCTTTTGCGGCCGCGTTTTGTCTGGTTCACCGAATCCGTGGTGCTGGTGCGTATCCACACTTTGCTTATGCTGGTGTCGGCTCTGGTGTTGTTGCTGCCCTTGCCGGTGCCGTTTACCAACGCGTTTCCGGCCTGGGTGATTCTGCTGGTCTCGGGTGGTTTGCTGGAACGGGACGGGCTGGCCATTCTGGTCGGCTACGTCGTGGCGCTGGCAGGCCTGACGTTTTTTTACTTTCTGGGCGAGTGGGCCATCCAGTTGGCCGAGGTGATCAAGGGTTGGATCTTCGGCGGGTGAGCTGGCAAGAGGCTTGTTTTTATGACCATCAGCGAACGCGCCGCGTTTATCGACCAAAGGCTGGCGGCCTTGTATCCGGCCACGCCGGTGCCGCTGGATCACAGTTCGCCCTACACGTTGCTGGTGGCGGTGCTGCTCTCGGCGCAATGCACGGACAAGCGGGTGAACTTGCAGACGCCGGGGCTGTTTGCGAAGGCGGACACGCCGGAGAAGATGGTGCGGTTGAGCGTGGCCGAAATCGATGCCCACGTGCGGCCCTGCGGCTTGGCGCCGAGGAAGGCGCAGGCGATCCGGCGGCTGTCGGAGTTGTTGATCGAGCAACACGGGGGCGAGGTGCCGGCGGATTTCGCGGCGCTGGAGGAGTTGCCCGGGGTCGGGCATAAGACGGCCTCGGTGGTGATGGCGCAGTCGTTTGGCGTAGCGGCGTTTCCGGTGGATACGCACATCCACCGGCTGGCGCAGCGGTGGAAGCTCACGCCGACGGGGGCGAATGTGGAGCGGACGGAGCGCGATTTGAAGCGGTTGTTTCCCGAGGCGCACTGGAATGTGTTGCACCTGCGGATCATCTTTTACGGGCGGGAATACTGCTCGGCGCGGGGGTGCGACGGCATGGTTTGCCCGTTGTGCCGTGAGCTTTTCCCGGAGCGGAAGCGGGCGGTGCGGGTGAAGAAGGCGTGAGCAGGGTAGGGCGGTGCCAAAGTCAGCGAATGGTGGCGTGGTCCCTAGACCAGAAAAACCAAGAAAGGTAAGGGGGCGGTAAGCAGCGCAAAATTCGGGTTTGACCCAAAATGGATTGGCGGGGGAGTTGCCGCTGGTTTGATCGGGTTATAGGTTAATTCACCTAATCCCGTAATCACTCTCCAATTCAATTTTCGTAGAGGACGACCTGAGGAGACCGTCTAATCTATCCGCTCCCGAACCTTCAGCGTTAAGCGTCTAGGCTTAGACGCTTAACGCCGCCCTGCGCCGGTTCCACACCACAAACCCCAGCACCGCCCCGCCGAAGATCGCGGCATAGGTGCTCGGCTCAGGGATTGCGCTCGAGTAAAGCCGAACCTCCGCCAGTCCCGCGTTTACAAAGCCGCCCGACGAGGGAAAGTCGATCGCCGTCAGAGTAAGGTAGCGATACGCGGTGGCATTGGTGATCGAGAACGTCTGTCCCGACACCGGATTGAATGTGCTGTTGGTCAGGGCCGTCGCCCCGAGCAGCGTGGTGGGCGAACTGACCGCCTGGCCCTGGGAAAAGCCGGAAGTGGTCGGGGCGGCAGTGATGGAGTTGCCCGCACTTAGGCTAAAACTTCCGGTCGCCCGGTCGGCTTGGTTACTGTTGAATATCTGGATGCTCGAAAGCACGTAACTGGCGCCGAGATCGATCGTGACGAAACGGTTGCTCATGCCAAAAGTATCATCGGGAAACCACGCGTTGCCCCCCTGTGTGGCCATATTCACCGTGCCGGATTGCTGGTTGAAGATGTTCCCCGCTTGGTAAACGCTAGAGCCAGAGTTATAGACTTGTTGGTGAAAAACCGGTGAGCCGCCGATGACGCTCGCCGGCGTCAGGGTGATCAATGATTGGGCTTGGATCGGAGCGAGGCTCAAGATCAGACAACCGGTCAAGGCGGCAAAACGGAAAAGGGAGATCATGATAGTGAGGCGGGTGTTAACTGATTTATAGAAAAAAGAACTTAATGGCTGATCTATCGGCAACTTTTTTTTCAGCGATCTTGTCGATAGCGGGCTAGTCGGAGTTACGGGCGTAGGCGGTGAGGCGGTAGTCGCCGTTGGCTAGACCGGTGGCTGCGTAAGCGGGCGGGTCGGTGCCTGGGCCGCCTGAAACCGGTGAATCCAGGCGGGCGTGGACGATTCCTTGCTCGCCCGCGACGCTGTCGAGTAGGCGGGCGGCGTCGCCCTCGATGAAAAACGCAGGGTCGCGGAGTTGGTGGACCGAGCCGCGGGCTAGGCCGACTCACGAGGGGGCGACGGGCAGGTCGGCGCCCTCCCAGTTGAACCCGAGGCGCAGCAGTTCAAACGGG
This sequence comes from Opitutaceae bacterium, assembly GCA_027485045.1. Classification (GTDB taxonomy): domain Bacteria; phylum Verrucomicrobiota; class Verrucomicrobiia; order Opitutales; family Opitutaceae; genus IMCC26134_A. Next base: position 15,152 of record JAIXRU010000317.1, read on the forward strand.
GTGGAAGGGCTCCCACCCGTCCAGGCGCCAGCGAGTAGGAGACGGGCGAGGAGGAGGCGTTCTGGTGTGTCACCGATATTTTAAGATACCAGAAGCGCGTGGTCGCCGCAGTGCACAGGGCTTCGTGTTGCATAGAGGGCAGGATCGCCAGGCCGCGAGCAAGGGGGGAGCGCCGCCGTGGGTGAAAACAAGAAACTAAAGCGGAATGAAGGCGACGGTATATGAGGTGAAGCGAGGGCAGTCGGTGGATTGCGGGCGAGCCACGCGGCCTGTGGTCCAACTCAAAGGAGTCAAACCCGGGTGCTTGTGCTACGTTTTCCGCATCCTTACTTTGCCGGGCTTTTTTGGTCTTGGGACCAAGCCACCTTTAGCGGAAAGAAGTGCCGCGCTACACTTCTGTGCCTGGGCCAAGTCAAAGCGGCGGGGTGCGGCGACCCCGCCCTGCATGGACATGAGTGCGACTGAGGTTACGGGAGGCGGGCGACCAGGGCGGGCAGCTCGGCCAGGGTCTTTAACGTGAAGAAGCGGCCGGGGGCGGGGGGGAGTTGGTCGAGTTTTTCGTGTTCCCAAGTTATGGGGTAGGGCACGTGGGCGGCGTAGCCTCCGAGGCGGAGGATGGGGGCGATGTCGGACTTGAGCGAGTTGCCGACCATCAGGAAGCGGTCGGGTGCGATGGAGTGGCGGGCGAGCAGGCGGGTGTAGGTGGCGTCGTCTTTCTCGGAGACGACCTCGGTGGCGTGGAAGTGGGGGGCGAGCCCGGAGGCGGCGATTTTGCGCTCCTGGTGCTGGAGGTCGCCCTTGGTGATCAGCAGGAGGCGGTGGCCGGCCTGCGCGAGGGTGGCGAGGGTGGCGGGCACGGTATCGAGCAGCTCGACGGGGTGGGCGAGGATTTCGCGCCCCAAGGCGAGGAGCTCGCGTAATTCATTAGCCGATACGCGTCCGGCGGTGAGTTCGATGGCGGTTTCGAGGGCGGAGAGGGTGAAGCCTTTCACGCCGTAGCCGTAGAGGGGGAGGTTGCGCAGCTCGGTGGCATAGAGGGCGCGCTCGACGGTGGCGGAGTCGTGGTGGGCGGCGAGCAGGGCGTGAAATCTCTGGTGGGCGGCGGCGAAGAGCGTCTCGTTGTGCCAGAGGGTGTCGTCGGCGTCGAAGCCGAGGGCGAGCGGTTCGGCGGGCATGGCGGCGGGCGGGCTCGGTCGGCGGCGGCTCAGTCGGCCTTGAGCTGGAGATCAACGAAGAAGGCGTGCCCGGCGACGTCGAAGCGGTAGATGCTGCGGGTGGTGCCCTTGGTGTGGGGGATGGTGGGGTGGTGGCCGAAGATGATGGTCGGCAGGGTGAGCTTGCAGGGGTAGCCGAGGTCGCAGAAGCCGTTTTTAAAGGTGCCCACCATCATGTTGGTGAGTTCGCCGATGGTATCCTTGAGCAGGTCGTTGCCGCCTTCGGCGATTTCGGCGTCGGACATACCGAGCACGCGTCCGGCGGTGGCGCGGGCGAAGTGGGCGTCGAGCCGGATGTAGATAAGGCCGTTGAGTTCGCCGACGAAGCCGACGTTGCCGAGGATCTGCTCGGCGGCGAAATCGGCGGGGGCGACGTAGGTGGCGGTTTTTTCCACCAGACGTGCGTCTTGATTGACCATGATTTGGAAGACATGGTGCATGGCCTTGGTGACCATGGCATCGATGCTTGCGGTGGAAAACGGGACACTTTCGGACATGAATAAGTGGGGCGTCGGAGGGGGGTGCGGCAGAGGGGCTGAGCAGAAGGTTCAGGATACGTGGCGGGGGCGCAAGGGCGGAAGGATACGTAATTCTCGATCCTCTCAGAGCTGTCGGGCGGCGGTGAGTTCGGCGGCGGTGGGGAAGAGTTCGCCGTCGGGTTCGCCCTCTTCGAGCACGAGGTCGGGTATGCGTTGGAAGGCGATGCGGATGGGGGCGTAGGCGAGGGCGCCGAGGGCCCCGCCGTAGACCACGGAGTGTTTGCCGAGTTTGCGGTTGATGTGGTCGAGGGTGGTGTTGAGCGCGGCGCGGCGGGCGTCGTCGCCGGGGCGGGCTTCGAGCAGGCCGGGCAGGGTGGCGGTGTGGGAGCCCTCGGGCACCAGGGCGAAGAGGGTGACGCCGACGGAGAAGTGGTCGCTGCGGCGCGCGGGCCGGCGATCCCAGAGCAGGTTGAGCACGCGGATGAGTTCGAAGGTGTCCTGGGTGTCGGTGAACGTGGCGGCGGTGCTCCAGCGGGAGCCGCGGTATTTGAGGGCCACGTGCATTCCGCCGGCGTAGAGCCGGCCATGGCGGAGGCGCAGGGCGGCTTTTTGCAGGAGGCGGTGGAGGGTGGCGCGGGCGCCTTCGGGTTGGCGCAGGTCGAGCGGGAGGATCTGGGCATGGCCGATGGAGCCGGTATGGCGGGGCGGGAGCGGCACCTCCTCGCCGCGAAGGCGTCGCCACATGCGTTCGCCCTCGATGCCGCCCCAGATGCGGCGGAGTTCGCGCACGTCGGCGGCGCAGAGTTTTTCCACCGTGTCGATATCCTCGGCGAGGAGGCGGGCCTCCATGTTTTCACCGATGCCGGGCAGGTCGCGGAGTGCGAGGGGGTGGAGGCGGTGGGGCAGGTCGGCCGATTCGATGACGACGAGGCCGTCGGGTTTTTCGAGGTCGGAGGCGATCTTGGCCAGCCAGGGGTTGGGGGCGAGGCCGACGGAGCAGGTGAGGCATGTGCCGGCCAGACGGGTGATCGCGATTTTGATTTTTTTGGCAATGGCGATGGCGGCGGCGCGTTCCTGGAAGCCGGGCGGGAGGCGGCACCAGACCTCGTCGATGGACCAGACCTCGGTGACGGGCAGGCAGGTTTCTACGGCGGTGAGCAGGTTTTGGTGATGGCGGAGGTAGATCTCGGGGCGGGATTCGACGATGGCGATACCCGGGCAGAGGCGGCGGGCTTCGGTGACGGGGGTGCCGACCTTAACTCCGGCGCGTTTGGCGTCGTAGGAGGCGGCGATGCAGGAGGTGGTCTCGGCCATGACGGGCACTACGGCGACGGGGCGGCCGCGTAGTTCGGGGCGTTCCTGTTGTTCGCAGGAGGCGAAGAAGCCGTTGTAGTCGATGAGCAGGGCTTGGAGCACGGTCGGGCGAAGGCGGGAGAGGGAGCGGGGGAGAAGGGGGCGGTGAGCGGGTAAATGGAGTTTTAAGAGAGGCTGAAAGTCTGGGGCCCGACGTGCGCAAAAGGCATCAAAATCTCTCGCGTTAATGAAGCTCTCGGCGGCGCTAATAGCGTAGTCTGTCAGGCAAGCGTTTCCGCCGAAAAGTAACCTATTGGGCAGTAGTGTTCGGCAGGCGATAAGCTGAAGGCTTGCGGGACGGGCGTAACGTGATGGGCGCGATTTTGTCACCAGACCGTAACTGTACTTTTGTGACTATAACTGTTTTAATGGACGAGTGCCTCGCAAACGCGCCAAAAGCCTGCGCCGAGCGTCGAGCTCGGTGTCCGAGACCGGGGCCTTTTCCAAAACCGGCTGGAGGCGCCGCTGAAAACTATAGTTACAGTCTGGTAACGAAATCGCGCCCATCACGTTACGCCCATACCTCAAACCTTCAGCTTATCAGCTGCCGAACACTACTGGTCTGCTTCACGATTTTTCGCGAGAAATCGCCTGTATTCGCAGATTTACACCTAAGGCGGCATGAAATTATTCTTGCTAATAAAAAATATATGGCTGTTGTGCTTCGCATCGTTAGCGAAACGTTAGATGACAGGAACTGGTGAGTCGTCAGTAGAGTTAGGCTCTAGAGATGATTTGAAACCCGATGGTCGGGAACGGTCTGGCAGAGACGGTCAGCGGACGAAATCAAACATCATGGGTAACTCCAAACTCTACGTCGGTAACATGTCCTTCAAAACCTCCGAAGACGAGCTCCGCTCCGCTTTCGGTCAATTCGGTTCCGTGACCGACGTTTACGTCGCCATGGACAAGATGACCGGCCGCCCCCGCGGTTTCGCGTTCGTCACCATGGGCACCGAAGAAGAAGCCAAGCTCGCTGCTGAGAAGCTCAATGGCGCCGATCTCGGCGGCCGCGCTCTCACCGTGAACGAGGCCCGTCCTAAGGAAGAGGGCGCTGGTCGCTCCTTCGGTGGTGGCGGCGGCGGCGGCGGCGGTCGTGGCTTCGGCGGCGGCGGCGGTGGCGGCGGCGGTCGTGGCTTCGGCGGCGGCGGTGGCGGCGGTGGCGGCCGTGGCTTCGGCGGCGGCGGCGACCGTGGCGATCGTCGCTACTAAGCGATTCGTCCCGCTCGGGCTCCTGCTCCAGATTCTATAAAACTTCAAGCGGTGCACCTTTTTGGGTGCGCCGCTTTTTTGTTTTTGAGCCTAGGCGATTAAACGCATACTCTATACGCTAATTAACCATGAGCGAAGAGCCTGCCCAAGATACCACCCCTTTTCGCCTGAAACGGCCTGCTACCCCGAGCGCGCCTCCATCGATACCTCCCGCATCCGTGGCACCGCCTGCCACAGCTATACCCTCGCTTCCGACGGAGCCCGCCCCTGAATCAAGTCCCCCCCTGCGCCGTCGTCCGACCTTATCACTTCATAAGGAAACTCCCGCTCCCGCCTCCGCCGCAGAGCCCTTGCCCGCCGCCGTCAGCGAGCCGCCGGTAGCGACGCCCGAAACTTCGCCTCCCCCTGCGCCCGTTACTCAGCCCTCACGTCCGGAAACAGCTCCAGCTGCTAACGGCTTTAAACTTCGGGTCGGGGCCAAGCCACCGCCACCGCCACCACCCACGGCGGAGCCACTGCCGGATCTTCTTGCGGAAATGGGCGAGATCAGCGGCCCACCGCTGATTCCGATACCTTCCCTCCCCCCCATCGGCACAGGGGCCACCGCCGCGCCTTTCGCCACCAATAAACCGCCGGCCACTCCGCCCCCCTTGCCGCCTTCGCTGCCGTCTGCGGTATCAACGACGCCGCCACTGTTTGCACCGGTTATTGGCGCCGCCCCTTATCCCAACCCAATCGCGCCCCCCGTACCTCCGGCCTTTCCTCCGGTCGCCTCGTCCGCGAATGCGATGCCATTTCCGCCGCCCCCTGCTTTTGCCAAGCCGCCTTTAGCGGCCGGCAAGCCGCTCATGCCCGGCACGGCGCAATTCAACCAAGCCAAAAACCTTCAACGCTCGCGACGACCGCTTATATTTTTTGCCATCGGCATCTGTGCCTTGTGCGGCGGACTTTTTTATTATCTGCGACCCAGCCTGGAGGTAGTCGCTCCGCCTCCCGCTCCTGTGGTTGCCAAGCCCAAACCCAACCCGCAGCCAGCGGTCGTAACGACTACCGCTCCGGCCCCGGTCGTCACGCCACCTCCGGTTGTAGTCGCGTCGCCATCCGCAACCCCGGTGATTACCCCATCCGTAACGACTACGGACACCCCGCCCCCGGCGGTGCCCGCTGCTCCCGTTGCCCCGGTAGGTCCGCCCGCCCCCAGCAGTCGCTTCCTGCGCTACGCCGAAGGCCTCGGTCCCACGGTCAGTGGTGTTTTCCAAGGGAACCCGGCCAGGGTCTTGATCGGAGGTAAAGTGGTTCGAGTCGGAGACGAGATCGAACCCGTTCTTGGCGTGAAATTCGTCGGCTTGGACGTCTCCACCAAGCACCTCCTTTTCGAGGATCGTTCCGGTGCCCAGGTCAGAGTGAAGTATTGAGCAGACCGCCGCCTACCAGTTTTCCACCGGACCCTTGGGCACCGGGATGGCTTCACGTGCGAAGACCGGATCATCCGGATCGCGCATGAACGAGGCCACCATTGGGTCGGGTTCAAACTTGGGCAATAAACGCCCGGCTTCGTCGCAAAACCGTGCCCGCCACGTGATATAGTCGATAAGTGCCCGCTCGAAATCGGCCCGGGAAGTGATGCCCAGAATCGCCTGTTTAAACGGCTTGGACGGGCCGAAACGCCGCGCATACCACGGCGCCACCCGGCGAAACAAACGCGCCCCGTGCGACTCGCCGTAAAACTCCAGGTACCGCTCTAAATGTATGCGCAAAACCCTTACGCGTTCCTCGAAACTCGGCTCGGGCAAGAGCTCGCCTGTACGCAGTAAATGGTCGGTGCGTTTAAAAATCCACGGATCGTAAAAAGCGCCCCGCCCGATGCTCACCCCGGTGCAACCCGTCTCGGCCATCATGTGCAGGGCCGCCTCCGGTGTGGTCACGTCGCCGTTGCCTATCACCGGTATGGTTTTCACGGCCGTCACCACCGACCGGATGCCGGCCAGGTTCACCTGGCCGGCGAAGCCCTGTGCGCGGGTCCGCCCGTGCACGAAGACTGCGGCCACGCCCGCGTCTTCCAAGGTGCGGGCCAGATCGGGTGCGGTCAGGTTTTGGTCGTCCCAGCCGAGGCGCATCTTGGCCGTGACGGGGATTTTCACCGCCGCGATCATGCCCCGCACGAGGGAGGCGGTTTTATCCAGCTCGGTCATCATGGCCGAGCCCCCGCCGATTTTGACCACCTTTTTGACCGGGCAGCCCATGTTGATGTCCACCGCGTCGGCGCCGAGCTCCTGGCAGATCACGGCGGCGTCGCGCATCTCCTCCGGGACGGCGCCAAAAAGCTGCACCGCCCAGGGCCGGTCGCCGGGTGCGTTGGCCACCAGCTTGAGCGCGGTCGGATTGCGCTCGATGAGAGAGCGAGCGTTGACGAGGTCGGTGGTCGCAAAACCTAGGCCGCCCAGTTCACGCACGGTGAGACGCATCGGCAGATTGGTGTATCCGGCTAAAGGAGACAGAAACAAGTTGGACGAAAGCGTAAGCGGACCGAGGCGCATGGAAAAGTAAGACACCGAGCGAGCCGTGCCCGCCCGCCTTTCGCAAGCGCGCGTGTCACCCGCCACAAATACCAACTAGCGTAATCGGCAAAGTGTAACCAATTTGGTTACACTTTGCCTGACGGAAATAGAACAGGGTCCGGCGGCACTATGCCGGAAGGATCGCGGCCGGCGCGCATCTCGCCGAGCCAGTGGAGGAGGCGGAGAGTAATCTCGCCGTCAGGGACGCGCGCGCCGGCCTTCAAGTAGTCTTGCAGGCGTTGGCGAGGGATACCCAAGTGACGGGCGAGGCGAGCTTTTGAACCGTAGGGAAGGAGCGCGCGACGCAGTTCGGGCACGAGAGCATTCCAGAGCGGGGTGTCGAGTCCGGGACGGACCTTGCGACGCGGGCCACGCTTGTGGCGGAAGGTGGCGTCATAAGTGGCGCGAGCGGCGATGGCGGCGGCGGCGATGGCGGCATCGCCAAGGAGTTCAATGATGGTGAGGGCGAGTTTCGGCGAGGGTCCGATGGGAAGCTGCGCGTTGCCAAAATCGGAGTGTGATGGAGTGGATTTTTTTGAGGACATACCGGCAAAGTGTAACCAATTTGGTTACACTTTGCCGGGGTCAGGCGAGTAGGAAAAACGACGAATTGGGGAAACGGCGGGTAGGAGAACGGCGGGGGATGGGGGCGCGGGGGGCGGAGAGGATTGCGGGGCGCGGGTGGGTTAGAGGGGCAGCGTGGAGGCATGAGTGGTCGAGCTTGAGCGGTGGGGTTGCGTTTGGGCGGCACGCGCGGCAATGTCACCGCATGGAGGATGCGCGCGGTGCGGTGTTGCTTTACGACGGGGAATGCGGGCTGTGCCGCGCATTGGTGCGGTGGCTGGCGCAGGCAGACCGTAGGCGAGCACTGCGCTTCGCACCGTTGCAGGGTGGGTTTGCGCAGGCGGCGCTGCACCGTTGCGGGCTGCCGACGACCGATTTCGACAGCTTGGTCTTCATGCCCGAAATCCTTGGGACGAATTATTCCCTGCGCACCGCCGGGGTGATCGCCGCGCTCTCGTCGCTGGGCGGAGGGTGGCGCGTAATCGCCCGCCTGTTGGCGGTGCTGCCTGTTTCTTGGCGCGACGCTGCCTATCGCGGCGTGGCACGGGTGCGCTACAGAATTTTTGGGCGAGTGATGTTTCGGGCCGACGAGCCGCCTGACCCGAAGCGGGCAGAGCGTTTTTTAACCTGATCCGGGGTGATTTATCAGAGTGCGGCGATGGCGGCGGACATCCGGCGCAGGCCTTCGTCGAGGGTGGCACGCGGGCAGCCAAAGTTTATCCGCACGTGCGAACCGCGCGGAGCACCGAAAAACACCCCGTCGCTCAGGCCCACGCCGTGAGCTTCGAAATGTGCCACCGGATCAGTAAGTCCCAGCGCCGAGACATCCAGCCACGCCAGATAGGTGGCTTCGATGGGCGCGGCGATTTTCACGCCCGGCAACTCTCCGGCGCGTAAAGCCGAGAAGATCCGGTCGCGATTCCCGCGCAGGGCTTCCAGCAGGCTTTGACGCCAGTCTTCGCTGTCGCGGTAGGCCGCCTCGCAGGCGGCGAAGCCTAGCGACGTCACTTCGGCTACGATGCCCGCAGCCGCCCGCGTGAAGCGGGCGCGCAAGGCGGAGTCGGGAATAATAGCGAACGAGGTTCCCAGCCCGGGCACGTTGTAGGTTTTACTCGGCGCCATGAGGGTGATGGTTCGCGCCGCCTGGTCAGGAGCCACCAGGGCTGTGGGCAAATGTGGCAGCGCCGGATCCAAAATTAAATCACAATGAATTTCGTCGGAGCACAGCACCAGATCGTGCCGGGCGCAGAACGCAGCCAGGCGCGCCAGTTCTTCGCGTAGGAAAACACGGGCCACGGGATTGTGCGGATTGCACAGGTAGAAAAGCTTGGTGCGGGGCGTCACCGCCGCCTCCAGCGCCGCCCAGTTTATCTCCCACCGGCCGTCGCCCAAACCGGACGGCCCGGGGGTGAGGGCCAGCGGTACCGGCATGGAGATGCGTCCGGAGTTTTTCGGCGCGCTCATGAACGGCGGATAAACCGGCGTGAGGCATAACACTTCGTCCCCAGGTGCCGCGCAGGCCTGGGCGGTGACGTTCAAGCCGCACACCAAGCCCGGGAGCCACACGATCCAGGCGGGATCAATCGTCCAACCATAGCGGATCGCGCAGGCATCCACCACTGCATCCACCGTGGACTTGACCGGGCGGGCATAGCCGAAAATGCCGTGCTCCACCCGACGGTGCAGCGCCTCCAGAATGGCCGGAGAACTGCGAAAATCCATGTCCGCCACCCACATGGGAAGAATGTCGCGGTAAGGATATTTTTGCCACTTTTGCGAGTCAGTGCCGAGGCGGGGAAGGACGGTGTCGAAGTCGAAACTCATGGTCGGCATGTACCGTGGGCGAGCGCGGCCCGCTCGGCACGTGTTTTTTGTGACACCTTTGCCCACCGCCGAGACAGAAGAGCGGACACGATTTCCCAATGGCTTCGGATAGATGAAAATTAAGCTAATGAACTAAAATTATTTACGTAATTTAATGCGACGGCATTCCGTGTGCAAAAGCGTTTGGCGTTCGGTTAAATCAAAACAAAACACCCACTAAAAACACACACTACCATGAGACTCATTCGTTATGCCACTCCCGCCCTGCAGACCATCCCTTCCGCCTATGCTTGCGGACTGGGGAACACGCTCGACCGCCTCTTTGAGGAGGTAAGCTCCGGTGCCGCCACGCCCGAGAAAGCCATCTTGGCACCACGGTACAAAGTATCCGAAACGTCCGACGCCTTTGCGCTTCATGTGGAGTTGCCCGGGGTGAGCAAGGACGGGTTGGAACTCACCGTGGACCAAGGGCAGATTCGCGTGAATGCGCGCCGCGCCCAGACGCAGCCCGATAGTGCCGGGGCCGTTTCAAGCGAGACGGTATCGGTCAGCTACGAACTGGTGCTCGACCACGACCATGCGATCGACCCCGCCAGGATTTCGGCTGAGCTGCGCGACGGCCTGCTACGGGTCGTGTTGCCTAAGTCCGAGGCCTTAAAGCCTAGGAAAATTGCGGTAGCTTAACCCCGAACCGATTCGAGTTAGCCCGAGCCGACGCGTTCCCCCGAGTGGGGAACGCGTCTTTTTTTGGCTAAGCCAAGAGCCGCAGTGGGTGGATTGACTTGGAAAATCAGACGTCGCTACTTCTGGCCGCCCATATTCTCTCCCGACCATGCGCCTTTCCTTCGCATTTCTCACCTGCCTTTTGTTCAGTCTCATTGGCCATGCGCTGCATGCTCAAGACGTCACCGCAGAAGCCGCTAACCAAGCGGCCGCAGCCGCCGTTGCAAGTGGTGCCGCCCCCAAGGCAGCTCCGGATTTCGTGGAGCACTTGGTGGATCTTTCGCTCGCTCTTTTCGGGGTGAAAAACGCCGGCAACACCTGGCAGCATTGGGCGATCGCCGGTCTGATCACCGTGATTTTTTATGTGCTGCGCAAGGTCGTGGCCAATTTCGTCTTTGGTTTCATCCGGCGGCTTACCGCCCGCACTGAGACCACGCTGGACGACGAGCTGATCGTCGCCTGGCAAAAACCGGTTGCCGCGTTCATCGCCGTGCTTGGGGCAATAATCGCGATCAAGGTGCTCAAGCTCTCGCCCGAGGCGGATGGCGCTTTCGTTTACCTCAAGACCATCGCCTTGGCCGTGGTCGGCCTCTGGTTTTTCATCAACACCGTCTCCAGCATCCTGGATCACCTGCACGAGGCGGCGACGGCCAAGGGTGCGGCCGTCGCCGCGTTCATGCCTTGGATCAAGAAGACGGTTATCGCCCTGTTCCTGATTTTCGGGGTGCTGATCGCCGCCCAGTCGCTCGGCGCAGACGTGAAGGCGTTTCTCGCCGGTCTCGGCATCGGTGGCTTGGCCTTCGCCCTCGCCGCCCAGGATACGCTGGCCAACGTGTTTGGCTCCGTGGTGGTCGCGGTAGACCAGCCTTTTCGCATCGGCGAGTTTGTCCAGATTGGCGCCCACCAAGGCACGGTCGAGGATATCGGCCTGCGCTCGACCAAACTCCGCACCGTGCAGCGCTCCCTCATCGCAATCCCCAACAAGACGGTCGCCGCCGACGCCATTAATAATTTTAGCCGCATGCCCCAGCGGCGCGTGGATCAGACGATCGGTCTCACCTACTCGTCCAAATCCCACCAGATCGAGGGTCTGCTCGAAGAAATCCGCAGCCTGCTTAAAAACGACCCTGCGGTGCATCAGGAATTCGTGACGGTAAACTTCCTCAACTACGGCGCCTTCTCCCTCGATATCCAGATCACCTACTTCGCCGCCGACCCCGATGTGCGAAAGACCTTCGATCTTCGCGAGCGCATCAATCTTTCCATCATGCGCATGGTCGAGGCGCGCGGCCTGAACTTTGCCTTCCCCACGCAGACCATCGAGTTCTCCGGTGCCATCGCCGAACGGATGGCCGCCGTCCGTCCACCGGCCTGATCCGCCCAGGCTTCCGCATCGATGTCCGCCCCCGCTCCGTTTGTTTTTATCTGCGGCGCCGATGATTTTCTCGTCGGGCGGCTGGGGCGAGCGCGGCATGCCGAGCTCGCGCGGGAGATATCCGACGAGTTTTCCCAGGAAACCATCGCCGGTTTCGCCAACACCGTGGACGAGGTCGAAACGGCGATAGCCCGGTTTCGCGACAGCGTGCAGACGATCTCGATGTTTGGCGGACGCCGGCTCGTTTGGTTCAAAGACGTGAGCTTCCTGGGCGACTCCCGTACTGGAAATTCCGAGACGGTGAAGACGGCGGTCGAGCATCTGCAAAGTGTGCTGGCCGCGATTAATCCGGCCGAGGTTGCGGTGCTCATCACCGCCGCGCCGGTGGATCGCCGAAAGAGCTTCTACAAGTGGTGCGAGAAGACCGCCGACTTCACTTTCGTGGGAGCGGCCAATCCCGAGGATGCCGCCGAGGCCCTGGCCGCCACCGCTCTAGCCGAGGCCAAGGCGTTGGGGGTGACGATTGATCGTGACGCCCTCCTGCTCCTTCTCGCGCGCAGCGGGGCCAACACCCGCTTCCTGGTCAGCGAGGTCAACAAACTCGCCGCCCACGCCGACTCGGGCAAAGCCATCACCGAGGCCGACGTCGAGGAGCTCACGCCCAACCTGGCCGAGGGGGATTTTTTTGAGGCCACCGAACGGTTTTTTCAAGGCGACCTGCGCGGCACACTGGCGGCGTTTGACCGGCATTTTTTTGCCGGAGAAAGCGCCCGCCCGCTGCTCGCCTCGATGCAGAATCGCAACCGCCTGCTGATCCAGTTGCGGGCCCTGGCACCCCAAGGGGGACGCGGGCCGGACAAGTTCGCCATCGAGCGCGCGGCAAAAGCCTTCGGCCAGCACTTCATCGGCGCGGGCGAGAAAAGCGCGGCCAACCTTTTTAGCCAAAACCCTTGGTATGTCGGCAAACTCGCCGCCGGGGCCAAGGGGTGGACGCTCAAGCACCACATCGACATCCAGCTCGCGTTGGCCGACGCATTTGAGAGCCTGATTTCCCGGCCCAAGGAAGAGCCTGCGGTGTTGCGCGAGCTCGCGGTCAAGTGCCTCGGTTGAGTTGCTGGTCGCGGCTTATCGGAGTCTGGCGTCGTCGAAGGCGGCGTCGGCGAGGGGGAAGAGGGGGCGGCCGATTCGGTTGGAGCTGATCTGTTCGAACTGGAGGCCGATGAGGAAATCCCGGGTGATGAAATCGAGGAAGTCGCGTTTGCCCATCACGAGGCAGCGGCCGGGGGTGGCGGCCACCACGGCGGCGGTGGCCGCGCTGTTTTGCAACAGACTGAGTTCGCCGAAAAAGTCGCCCACGCCCAGCCGGGCGATTTCTCGGCCGGTTTTTTCCACCGTGAGTTCCCCTTCGTGGACGAGGTGGAAGTATTGGTTGGAGTCGCCTTGGCGCACGAGCAGATCGCCCACGGTGAAGTCTTGGAAACGGGCGCGGCGGGCGAAGGCGCTCATGGCGGTCGGACTCCAATGGCGGGAGAGCTCGATGCGGTGAAGAAAGGCGACTTTTTGCACGCTGGCCTCCACCGCGTCGCGGGAAAGCCGGGAGAGCACCAGGCCCTCGAAGGCTTCGCGGGTGAGCGAGAGCAGGACGGTGGGCCGGGTGCAGCGCACGGAGCGGGTGCGCACCCCGTCGCGCAGCAGGGCCATCTCGCCAAAAACTTCGCCGGGCAGGAGTTCGGCGACGACTTCGGGGCGTCCCACGGCTTGTTCGCGCAGGACCTCGACCGCGCCGGAAAAGAGCAAATAGAGCCGGTCGCCGATCGCGCCCTGGCGCACCACGATGGCGCCGCTTTCGTGTCCCTCGGCGGTGACATGGGCGGCGATACTTTGCTGGTCCTCGGGTGGCAGGGAACGAAAGAGATGGGTATCGGCGATGCAGCGCAGGACGGTTGAGGTATCGACCGGAGGTGTAGCCTGGAGCAGGCGGCGGCGAGCCAGGCGGGGTTCGAGCCAGTCGCGGAAGTGGCACCACAGGATCCAGCCCATCAGACCGGCCACGGCCAAGACCATGCCGGCCATGACGATGAGCAGGACCAAGGCCGTGATTTTGAAGCCGCCGGAGGCGTTAAAGCTCAGGATCAAGTCCCACGCGTTGGCATGGAGCAGGGCGCAACCGGCGAAAAATACCAAGGCGAGCCAGATGACGGTGAAGTTGGCGCAAGCGATGAGGAAGCGGCGGTCGGCGAATTTCAGCTTGGCGCGCAAGAGTACGAGCAGAAGTTGGTTTTGCACGAACTTGAGGTCGTAAGTGGTCGTGAGCCGGGGGTCGTGGTAGAGGGCGCTTAGCAAGGCGGCGAAAGGTGTTCTGGCCAGCGGGCAAAGCTGCACCAGCAGGGCGAAGAGCAGAGGCAAAACCAGCGGTGGCGCATAGAGGGAAACCAGACAGGTGATGAGGAAGCTGGGTGCGAGTCGGGCTAGCGCCAGGGTGATCTCCGGTTCGCGGGCGAGGGTGACTTTGTCCTCCAAATCGACTACGAAACCGGGCCAGAGCGAACGCCAGTTCAGGCGGGGATTGTGGACCTCGCCGCCGGCCCCGCGCAGGGTGCAGGCGGCGAGTAAGTTGCCCAGGCTGACGGCGAGGCAAGTCAGCAGCCAGCCAGCCAGCAGGTGACCGACGTGAGCGGGCATGGGCAGGGGGCGCAGCGCGATGAGCACACTGGCCACGGCCATGGTGAGCAGGGCGAGGTGGCGAACGGGTTTGCCCCGGGTTTTAAAGCGCCATTCGACCGGCGGCACGGCGGGCGGGACGGGCTGGCCGGGAACTTGCAGGAGCCCGGCGGCGAAGGCCTTAACCAGCAGTTCGTAGTAATCGCGGAGCGGGATGCTGCGCCGGGTGGAGATGAGTTCGCAGAGGGCTTGGGGGGCGGTGCGGGCTTCGCGGAAGGTGAGCAAAACGGTCCACTGCTCCGGCGTGACGACGAGGTATTGTCTGCCTGGCAGGTATTTCAGGCAGATGCGGTGCGGGCGAACTTCGGTGGCGGCGATGTCAGGCGAAAGCGTGAGCAAGGCCACGGTCAGCAGTTCATTCTGGTCGATGGGGGCGACGCTCGGGGGGACCATGGCTAAGGGTTAAACGGAAACGGTGCGGGCGGAAATGTTAAAAACCCGTGAAGCGCGAGCCGCCCGGGCCTCGGGGCACAGGGTTAAGTCGCGCAGCATGGGTTATTTTGGCATTTATATCGGCACTTGTGGAGCGGAGTTTACCCGGAGTGATAAAAACATTTTTTGGGTGAGTCGGGAAGACTGGGCAAGGTGCGCCGGATGGCAGGGTAGTTACGGCTTTTGAAAACGGAGAAGGGGTAGGGGTGCGGAAGCGAAATATGCTATGAGCTGTACGGCGAAGGGTGGGAGGCAAAGTGACCTAATAGGTTACTTAAGGTTTGGGGGTAAAGCAGAGGGGGGGTGGGGTGAGGACGGGTATAGGGAAGTGGCGCATCGACTTTGGGTGGGTTTTCCTGCTGCTTGGTGGGGTGACGATGATTTTAACCCCCATGTCCGCATGAAGGTACTCGCGGTGGAAGATGATCCGGTGGCGTTGGCCGTGTTGGCGCGGACGCTGCGCAAGCTCGGGCACGAGGTGGTGACTGCGGCCGATGGCGAGGCGGCGCTGGACAGGCTGGCGGCCGAGCCGGTGCGGGTGGTGGTGAGCGATTGGGTGATGCCGGGCGTGGACGGGCTGGAGCTGTGCCGCCGGGTGCGCGCCCGGGTGGATGCCGATTATGTGTACTTTATTCTGCTCACGGGCTTGGTGCCCTCGGAAGATAATCAGCGGGAGGCGATCGAGGCCGGGGTGGACGATTTCCTGAACAAGCCGCTGCAAACCCAGGAAATCTGGATGCGCTTGCACGTGGCCGAACGTATCCTGCGTTTCGCTACCCAAGTGCGCCAGTTGGAGGCGTTTTTGCCTATTTGCGGTTACTGCAAAAAGGTGCGCGACGACTCGAACTACTGGCAGCAAATCGAGAGCTACATCAATACCCGCACCGGCACGGATTTCAGTCACTCGGTGTGTCCGGATTGCTATACCCAGGTGGTCGCTCCGCAGTTGGAAACCCTGCGCCGGGAGATGGCGGGCGAAGGCGAAGCCGGAGTCCCGGCAAGCGCCGAGGCCAAGTCCACCGCTACGCGACCCCTGCCTCCGCCCCATGTCCGACGCACGCACTGAAAAAGTGGAGGAGCGGGTGGCCTGGCTGGAGCACCACGTGACCCAGCAGGACAAGGCCATGCTGGAAATGGCCAAGCGGCTGGACCGTTTGCAGGCCGAGCTGGTGCGACTGCGTGAGCGAAGCACGAGCGCGGGAGAGGGCGGTGGCAGCGGAGGCGGGGGCGAGGCGGTGGATCGTCCTCCGCATTATTGAAGAGGATGCAAAAAGGGCGACCCGCGATGGGGTCGCCCGTGGAGCAGACGGAGGGTTGGGAGGCACTCGCCTCCCTTGAATCAAATAATCGTATTCTGGCCCGAGGTTGTGGCGGGCGGGTTGGCTTTTACCATTTCGCCGCTGAGGTCTTTGTGGATGGCGGGGCCATCGGCTTTTTTGGGCAGGTCGGCCTGGGCGGCGGTGGCGGTGGCCACGGCGATGGCGGCGGCGGTGGGCAGCATGGCGCGGAGGGAGGAGGTGCCGGCATTGAGTTCGGCGGAGCGGGCGGCGGCCTCGATGGAGTGATGGTGGTCGGCGTGCATGCCTTCTTCGAGGATGGACTTGGGCACGGGTTTGAGGCCCCAAATCAGACCGGTGTAGGAGAGCAGTTTAAGGCCGTAGTAGGTGGGGTCGATTTCCCACCAGTAAAAACCGTTGCGGGTGCAGCTTTGGAAGCGGTGGTGGTTGTTGTGCCAGCCTTCGCCCAGGCAAATGATCGCGAGGATGAAGCTGTTGCGCGAATCGTCGTCGGTTTTGAAACGGCGTTTGCCCATGAGGTGGGCCATGGAGTTGATGCAGGCGGTGCCGTGGAAGAGGGCGGTGGTGCTTATGAAGAAGCCCCAGACGAGCATCTGCGAGGCGTTGGTGCCGAGGCCGGGGGCGTAGCGTTCCAGCAGGGCGCCGAGCCCGAGCATGGAGAAGGCGAAGAGAATGGGGACCACGAGGTCGAAGCGGTTAAGCCAGACGAGTTCGGGGAATTTTTGCAGATCGCGGATCTTGGAGTAGTCGGTGGGGAAATTGCGACGCGAGGTGATCCAGCCGATGTGCGACCAGAGGAAACCGTGGACGTGGGGCGAGTGGGCGTCTTCCGGGCCGTCGGAGTGTTGGTGGTGGTGGCGATGGTGGTAGGCCCACCAGAGGGAGCCGCGCTGCACGGTGGTGCCGGCCCAGAGGGCGAGGAAGAACTGGCCGGCGCGGGAGGTGGAGTAGGTCTTGTGGGAGAAGTAGCGGTGATGGATGCCGGTCACGGCGAACATGCGGATAAAATA
>JAIXRU010000135.1 GCA_027485045.1 Opitutaceae bacterium
TAGAGGAATGTTTCTGGGATGGGGATTGCTGGTCGTTCGTCGGTGAAGCGGATTTCGAGGCCAGAGTTTAGGAAGGAGAGTTCGCGGAGGCGTTTGGCGATGGTGGCGGCGACGAAAACGGTGGTTTGCTTAAAAATTTCTGCGTCGGGTTTGAAGGTGACGAGGGTGCCGGTGCTGGTGGCGGTGCCGATGATTTCGAGTTTCTTGACCACCTTGCCTTGGGCAAAGCGCATGTGGTGCACGTGGCCGCCCTTGGATATCTCGACTTCGAACCACTCGGAGACGGCGTTTACGCACTTGGCGCCAACGCCGTGGGTGCCGCCGGAGAATTTGTAGCCGCCCTGGCCGTATTTACCGCCCGAATGCAGGGTGGTGAGAACCATTTCGACACCGGGAATGCCGTAAACGGGGTGGATATCGACCGGAATGCCGCGGCCGTCGTCACGGATGGAGATCGAGCCGTCGACGTGGATGGAAACGTCGATGTGGTGGCAGTGGCCGGCGAGATGTTCGTCGACGGAGTTGTCCAAGACTTCGGAGACGCAGTGGTGGAGGGCGCGTTCGTCGGTGCCACCGATGTACATGCCGGGCTTTTTGCGCACGGCTTCGAGGCCCTCGAGTTTACCGAGTTTAGAGGAGTCGTAATCGGCCGCGTTGGAGGCTTCGGGGAGGGGATTGAACTCGTAGGTTTCGGAGGGTGGTTGAGGGTCGGTTTGGTCGGACATTTTAAAGGAAAAATCGCGGGGTAAAACGAAGGGTTAAGGGCATAGGAAAAACCGGGCCGGAACAACCACTATTTGTGGCAAATCAAGAGGGGTGTAGTCTCTGGAATGCAGGCACAAAAAAGCCCCCGGGAAACGGGGGCTTGGAGGGGGCGAATGAGGGGACTTTTAGTATCGCAAACTGATGGTTACGCCGAGCCCAGCGGTGCCGGAGCGGTAGGCGTAGTCCACGGGCGAGTCGGAATCGGAAAGGCGCCAATCGTAGCTGGCAAAGGTCCTGAGGCTGCCCCAGTTTTTCAGGGCGTAGGAGAGGCTGAGGCCGGTGCTCAGGTTGAGGTCATCGCGGTCGTAGTTTTGGCGGATGGCTTCCTGCCATCCGAGGTAGTGGCTGCCGGAGGCGCGGGCGAAGGGGTTGAGGGTCCAGGGGCCGGCAAGGTGGAGGTAGGAAAGGTCTAGGGAGAGGTCGGCGCGGTTGTTGCGGTCGGTAGAGACGCCGCTGGCGCTGGTCCACGTATTCGCGTAGGTCGTAGTAAGGCCGGCGATAAGGTAGCGGGATTCCTTGATTTCGATGATTTTTCGCAGCGCCAGCGATGGGGAGTAGCTGCGAAACAGGAGTTCGTAGTCGGGGGTTCCGAGAATGCTGTAGAGTGCGCTGGAGGTAAAGGTGGCGGTGGCCTCCCAGCCCTCGCCGAAGCGCAGGGAAGCGGCAACCGGGAGGCTGAAGCTATCGAAATCCAAGTCTTCGATTGTGGGGTTGGTGGTGGTGATACCGTGAAGGTAGCGTTGCCAGATAAAGCTTACGGAGGGGGTGAGGAGCGTCTGGCCGATGGAGCGAGCCAAGCCATCCACACGGATGAGCGCGGTGGTAGCGAGGATAGTGGCTTCGTCGGCGGCACCGCTACGCGAGGGGGTAAGGAAAACGTTGTTGGTGGCGTAGAGCTGCTCGTCGAAGGTGGCAGTGATCTTGAAGGGGAGTTTGCGAGGGGCGGCGATGCGTTGCACGCCTGCGTCTTGATCGGTGGCCTGGTCGGTTTGGGAGGGCAGATCTTCCAGGAGCGAGGGGCGGGTGGGAACGCCTTGGTCGGCACGATCAATAATCGCCCGTTGGGCGGGCAAGGAGGCAGCCGCATAGAGGGCTAGCGCAAGCGCACAAAAGAAGCGGGTGGAGCGATTCAAGCGAGGCATGGAGAAAGGATTTGAGGGGGAGGTGAGAGGGCGGAGAAGCTCTTAGTTAATCTCGCGATGAGGGGACTGAAATAGGAGTGGTAGCCGGGGCGGCGGGGTTGTCTAGGGTGCCGATTTTGATATTCACACCGTAGGCGTCGTAGGCTGAGGCATCGTGGAGGGAATTGCCGTTGTAGCGCACGTTATCGAAGTTTACGCGTCCGAAGGTGGCGTTATCTCCATAGTTTAGGAATATGGGGTAAGGTCCGGTTCCGGTCCCGAGGGCGTTGGCTCCGCCGAATTTGGAATTTAATGCGATGGTGGAACCATCGTTGAAATCAATGTTTTGTAAGTGAATGGTGGCGGCTTCGATCACGATGCTTCGGATGGAGGTTGAGAAGGTGGTATCCGTGAGTTGAACTAGGTCACCGGCGCGGAGGTAGAGCGATTTGCCTGTGCCGGTGGTGAAGGTATCGTTAATCGTGAAGCCGCCGTTTTGGATACGCAGGATGCGCGGTGCGCCGATGTAGAGGTCGTCGTTTGAGGTGAAGGATACGTTGTAGAGCATACTACCGGAATTATGGGCGCTAGTCCTAGGGACGAAGAAGCTGCGTCCCTGGAAGGATTTATCGTAAAGATTGGGCTCGATTTGCTGGGTTTCGGCACGGAGCGCACCGGGCAGGGCGGCGTAGGCCTTGAGTAGGTGGGCGAGACCTTGGGGATCGGCGAGAAAGGCGGCGAAGTTGCTTTCGTGGGTTTTTACAATGCCGAGTTCTCGTAGGGTAAATTTCTCCAAATCACCTAGATTACGGTAAACCCCGATCATGGCTTTAAGTTGCTGGATGGCAGTAACGGGAGCCAAGGGGTTGTTGTCGGCTTGGAAGAAGTTACGGTAGGCTAAGGTGTCGCCGATCTGCATATCGCGCAGGTCTGAAATCTCCGCCGGGGTAAGCGCCGATAGAATGGCAACTACATCGGCGAGGGGGCGAGCGTTGCTTTCAACGGTCTGGGATAGGATCATGTCAAACCAGGTTCTCCCTCTAATTTGACCGCGTAGAAGGGGTTTTATAGAATCGGGGGCACCTAGGTAAGAGGACAAAATCTGTCTGACGTTGGCAGGTGTAAGCCTTGAGTCATTAAGCTGCATCCCTGAGAGGAGCTGTATATCCCTGAGGGCGTCTTTCTCCACCGGGCTGAGGGTGGAGAGGCTCTCGATCAAGGAGCTAACGTACGCAATAGCCGGAAGAGGGTTTACTGCTAGAGTCAGGGGGCCGTTCACGTTGTCGGTCGGGCCGTAGCTCCAAATCCAGTTACCCGCTTCCGTCGCGACGAGGAATTCTCGTTGGGATGGTGTAAGTTGTTGATAGAAGCTAAGCGTTTCTTCCAAAAGAATGGGGTATTCAGTCAGGCGGCTGGGATAGAGGAGAGCGTCTTGAAGGCCTAATCGTTTTAAAATTGCTCGATCTGAGGGGCTTAGAGCAGCCAAGGCATTCAGGTAAGCTATATTAGGGTTGGTGTTTAGGGTCGGCTCGGAACTGTTTACATTGCCGCCCCCCCCTGTGATGGGCGGGGATATGGATGAGTTGTATGCGAAAGCGTAAGGACCGAGCTGGAACTCTTTGATTAAAGCTTGTTGGCTGGCGCTTAGGGTAGAGGTCTCGGTCAAAACGTTTCTGAGGTCTTCGTTGGCGAGAATCTCGGTTAGGTAGGGCCCCCACCCGGTTTGGGTCATGGTGGTCTGGAGCAGGAGAGGTTGTTGGTCGAAACTGGTGGCGATAGCTGACAGGTAGGTGGCGCTGGTGTCCATGATCGCTTCACCTGCGCCTAAGCGAAGAAAGGTGGATCGTTGCTCGTTAGTGAGCGCGTTCCAAGAATTGAGGGTGCGTGCAAAGGCGGCGGGGCTGAAGCGCGTGGGTGATGGGGCATTGTTGACAGAAGGCAGGCCCGGACCGCCGGCGAAATCCTTAAAGAGAGTGAGGGCGGCTAGGTTTAGGGATTTGAGTGAGGTCAATGCATCCAATAGGTCATTGTTGGTCATCAAGATGCCGGTATTTCTATCCGCACTCAGGGCGAAGATAGCTAAGTCGGCATCGCCAATTTGAACGAGCGCGTTGCGGATTTCTATGGGGCGCAGGAGGTAAGCAGCACGGATGGCGTTGGTGGCAAGGCTGTTATAGAGGCTAACTTCGGGGGCGGAGGGGTAGGTCCGTTCCGCTATCGGAGTTAGGGCAAAGTTGGCTAGGTCAGAGTCGGTGGACGCGTTTAGCAGGATTTTCTGGACATCTATGCTATTGCCCGCAAAGGCGGCGCGTAGTCCGACGGGCAGTCGGTCAAAATAGGTGGCGATGGAACGTTGTTCAGCGAGCGGAAGGGCGAGAAAGGCGGTCCGGTTGGGCACGGGTAAAGCTCTGAAGTAATCGATTTCAATTAGATTACGGGCCGCGCCGTCCGTAGCAGCGGTGAGGGCGAATTGGGCAAGGGCGGTGTTGTCGAAATTGGCCAGCAGGGCGGCTTGTATTGACGGCGATGCGCTGATGAAGGCGGCGCGGAGACCGGCGGGGAGTTGGTCGAAATAGGCGACGGTGGCGCGTTGGTTGACCAAGGTCAGAGCGAGGAAGGAGGGGCGGGCGTTGGTGCTTAAGCCGAGGAAGTATGTGATTTCTGGTAAGGAGCGGGAGTTGCCGTCGCTAGCCGGGGTGAGGGCAAAGGTGCGCAGTTCGGAGTCTTGATCGCGGCTAATGAGAAGTGTTTGGATGGCGAAGGGGGAGCGGGCGAACTCGCCTCGCAGGGCAAGCGGAGTGCTTTGGTAGTAGGCGAGCAGTTGAAGACGAGCCGCCGCCGGCAGAGCGAGGAAGGTCGCGCGTTGGGCAGGGCTTAGCTCGGCCAAATAAGCGGTGAGGATGGGGTCTACTTGCTCCCTGACGACTTCCTTGGCCTCTTTGTTTTCGGGCGTCTGGTTGTTTTTATTCTCCTCGAGGCGGTCTCCGGCCTTGGCCTTGGGTTTTTCTTCGAGGGTTCTTGTTGCCTGCTCTTTTTCGAGAGCGGCTTTGATGGACTGGATTAGCTTGGGGTCGATTTCCAAGCCAACTTTGCCGGCGAATTCGAGGGTGTTTTTGAGCGTGGCGGGCTTGAGGTCGATGCCACTTTCGATGGCTTTGGCAATTTCGCCTAACGAGGATTCCAAAGTGGTTTTCAGGGTTTTTTGATCGTCGGCCGGGAGTTCCGAAACATTAGAGATTGCGGTTTCCTGAGCGCCAGGGCGCGAGACGGAGGCTTGGCCAGGGGCGAGATTATAGGTGGCGCCGGAGGTGAGGGTGATCTGGATGCGTCCATCCGTAACAATTACAGACTCCACTCCTGAGGGGGCGACTGCGACGGTATAGGTGGTGCCGCGGGCACCGGCCACGCCACGGGGAGTGCGGATGGCGTAATCGTAGGCGACGCCCTCCTGTTTTTCCAAGCCGGAGACGACCGCGCCGGACTTAAGATTGAGAACGGCTTGCTGGAGGGCGACGTTGCTTCCGCTGGCTTTGGTCTCGGAGATTTTCTCGATGGTGATGTCTGACGAGGGCGAAATGATGGACTTGATGCCTGGGAATGGGGTGATGATCACGCGACCGTTGGCCGCCGTAACAATGCGCGTGCCTAGGGTGATGGTATCTCCGACTGTAATGGGGCGAGCCGGGCTTCCGTCGGCAGGCTGGATGGTGGCTTCACCACTGACGGTGAGTACGCGGACGGTTTGGGCCGAAGCAGCCAGGAAACAAAGGCAGCTGGCTACGACAAGGAACAGAGGGCGGAGTAGGGCACGCATGGAAGTGATTTGGGTATCGGGTGGTTGCGCCTGAAGGTGACGAACCAAAAACATGTGATTTACGTTTATAGTCTTTTCGGCCTTGGCCGCACTTACAATCGTTTTCATTAAATCTGTTATATGTCGCGTAAAACTAAAACCAGTGGCGGGGCAGGGTGGCGGTTACGCTGGTTGGTTACGGTTTTATTAGCGGTGGGTGCGGGTTGGCTGGAGACCCAGACATGGGTGCGGGAGCTGGAGTGGAAAACAGAGAACACCCGTTTGCAGTTGCGGGAACGCCTGGCCTCCGAGCCGCCGCATGCGGCATTGATGCTCGTGCAGGCGGATGAAGCTTCGGTGCAGGCGACCGGTCGCTGGCCCTGGCCGCGGCCTCTGCACGGGATGTTGATGCAGGGCATCGGGGCACGCCGGGAAGCGCTGCCGCGGGTTTTGACCTGGGATATTCTGTTTGTGGACGCGGATTTGGATCCGGATAACGATGCGATGTTTACGGGGCAGTTGGCCGAGCTGCCTTATCCGTTGGTTTTCGGTGCTGTTACAGATCCTAGTGTAACGGGGGTGAAGAGTTACGGCGCGTTTATGCCGCGCTTTCCGGCTTTGGCCTCGGTGAAGGAAAATGCCCGTTTAGAGCAATTGCCCGACAGGGGTGGGGCTCTGATGCCCCTGGCGGATTTTTTGGCAAGTGCGCGTCCGGCGTTTTTGGATGCCGAGTCGGATAGTGACGGTGTGGTGCGCCGTTTACCGCTGGTGTTGCGGGTCGGCGATCAAGTTTTCCCGAGTTTGGTGCTGCAAACCTTGTTGAGCTATTGGCGCTTGGGGCCGGAGAGCGTGACTATCTTGCCGGGCGAGGCGCTGGTCGTTCGAGATCAAGCGGATAAAGTTTTGGCAAGAGTTCCGATCGATGAGGCGGGGGTCTATAAGATCAATTGCCGTTACGAGCTGGCAGACGGGCGCAAGGGAGCGGCCTACATGCCCGGCATCGGTTACCAGCGTTTATTCGCGGCGGTGACGGCCGATCCTTTAACGGATGAACACAGAAATGTGCTGGGTATGATCAGGGATCGGATTCTGGTCGTTGGCCAGACTGCGACCGGCATGACGGATATCGGTCCCAGTCCGTTGCTCGGGCAGAGTCCGAAGGTCCTGGTACACCTGAACACTCTGGATAATATTTTGAAGGGGGATTTTCTGAGGTGGTGGCCACTCTGGCCCGGGCTGAGCTTTATGCTGCTTATCGGGATGGGACTTGCCTGGGTGCTGGAGCGCTTTGGCTACGGCTGGCATGCGGTGGCAGCTCCTCTGGTCTTGGCGGGGTTGGTGGTCGGGGCGGTGGGTTTGTTGTGCCTTCAAAACATACTTTTCCCACTGGCCTTGCCGTTCGCGGCATTTGTGGTGCAACAGGGCTTGGTATTAACTTTAAAAATACGCGAGGAACGCGCGCACCGTGAACGGGTAAAAGGCATGTTTGGTGCTTATGTTTCGCCCGCTTTGGTCAAGCGGATGGTCGAGTCCGGCGAGGAGCCAAAGCTGGGGGGCGTGGAAGAGGAAATCACCGCGTATTTCTCCGATATCGAAGGCTTCTCCGGGTTTTCCGAGAAACTCACCCCGCCTCAACTGGTGGAGTTGATGAATGAATACCTGACCGCCTGCACCGATATCGTGCAGGCGGAGGGCGGCACTCTTGATAAGTACATCGGCGATGCGTTGGTTGCGATGTATGGTGCCCCGCTGGCCTTGCCGAAGCATGCCCATGCGGCGGTGGTAGCAGCCTTGCGGGTGCAAAAACGGGGGACCGAACTCCGGGAAAAGTGGAAACACGAGCCGGAGAAAAACTGGCCTGAGATCGTCACCCGTTTGCAGACGCGCATCGGTTTGAACACCGGTCGAGCCGTGGTGGGAAACATGGGCAGCCATACGCGGTTCAATTACACCATGATGGGCGACACCGTAAACCTTGCCGCCCGGATGGAATCGGGAGCGAAGGCCTACGGGGTGTATACGATGATTACGGAGGCCACGCGGGCGGAGAGTGCGCGGGTGGCGCCGGAAGCGGTGTTGTTTCGCCGGCTGGACCGCATCGTTGTGAAAGGGCGTTCACAGGCGGTGGAGATTCACGAGGCCATGGCTCTCGCGGCGGATGTGACCCCGGCGATGAGGGAGTGTGCGGAGTGGTTTGAGCGAGGCCTGGATTTTTATTGGATGCAGGACTGGGCCGAGGCGACTTCGTGTTTTCAGAACAGCCTGCGCTGCGAGCTGCACCCTGGGCATTCGCCCTCGGATGTTTTGCTGGAGAGGGTCGCTCTGATGCGCGCAAAACCACCCGGGCCGGAGTGGGACGGGGTTTGGAGGATGACGAGCAAATGATATCGAAACGCGCACGAGGCATAGTCGCCGCGATTTTTTTCATCGGTGGTTTAGGTGGCGGCGGGCTGGTGCATCACGCGCGAGCGCAAGACCGGGAAGCCCAGCCGGTAGCTCGCCCTAGCGTGCCGGAATGGCGGATCGAGCAAGTGATCGGTCGTGTTTTGGTGCGGACGGCCAATGGCCTGAGCCAGACGCCGGCGCAGGCCGGGCATGCTTTGCCTGCCGGTGGCGTGTTGGTAAGCGGTGCCGCATCCCGGGTGGAGTTGGAGTCGGGAGGCAGTGTCTGGCGCATTGGTGCGCTCGGTGTCTGGCAAGCCTTGCCGGACGGAGCTCGCGTGCTGGCGGGCAGTGCGTTGGCGGTGGTTCCGCCAGGGGCAGAGCCCGTGATTGAGGCACTGGGCGGTAGAATGTGGCTCGGCGAGGGAACCTGGATGCTTACTGCAGTGCAAAACGAGGGGTTAAAGGTGGTTTGTTTCTCTGCGAACGGCAGGGTGCGCACGAATCGTTCCGAGGGGGTGGATCAGCTAGATATTACGCGCCAGCTCAAAGCGGGGGAGCTGGTTTTTTTCCGGCCTGATGGGCAGGGATTTGGTCCGTTGGTGACGATTTTCCTGGCCGAGTCGCTTGGCACCAGCCGGCTCATACACGGTTTCTCCCGGCCCTTGCCTAATATGAAGGATCTGCAGTTGGCAGCGGTGGTGCAAAACGACCGGCTGGCTGCGGTGAGCAAGGTTGTGGTCGCCGGGGCCAAGGATAAGGCCGGGTTTCAGGTCCTGGTTACCGAACCGCCCGAAGTGCGTAAACAACCGGTTGCGCCTGTTCCTTAGGCTCTTGCTGAGGTGCGCGCTGAAGCTTGGTCGGACCACGCGGCGCCAATCGTTCCCGCCAAAAGGGCGAATCGGAGCAAGACGTCCCCGAGCGATATTTTTTCTACGCCGCCGAAACAGCCGCAAGCAATGTCCAGGCCCCGAGCCCAGGCGGTGGCGACAGCGATGAGGAAAACCCCGGATAGTCCGATGCCGAGTAACCACGCCCCACGTCGAGCCATCGGGGGGCTGACTAGCAGGGCAAGTGCGACCGCACACTCAACCCATGGCAGCCACAAGGCGATCACGTAGTTGCCCAGTGGTGACGTCAGGCGGTAGTTGGCTACGGAGAGGGCGAAGCTGGCCGGGTCGAGGAGCTTGGGCGTGGCGGCGATAACCAGCAGGCTCGCGATGAGTACGCGTCCGCTGGTGGCAGCGAGAAAGACGAGTCTGGCTTTGTTCATGGCAGCCAGGCCTCCCAGCCGCCGTGAAGAACATAAACATGGTCGTAGCCGAGTTCGCGCCTCAAGCGATCCGCCACGCTTTGGGCGGTGCCGCATTGGGTGCTGCTGCAATAGACGATAATCGGTATTTCCGGCTGCCAGCGATCAAGCACGCTTGGCAGGGAGGTTTCCCACTCGGCTTCTGATAAACGCACTGCACCGGGCACGTGCCCGAGAGCGTAGGCCTCGGGCGGCCGGGCATCTATCCAGAGTGCCTGGCTGAAGCGGGGTTCTTGACGGATTTCGGCGAGGGTGAGCTGAGGTGACTGGTTTGGGTGGCCGACTGAGTTAGCCGTTTGGGCTGCTTGCGGCGGCGGGCGTTTGGGATGCCAAAGCGCAGTGGCCAGGGCGGGCAGCAACGCGAGGGCCAGCAGTAGGGCGGCGGGCCGCAAGGCGGTGGCGAACCAACTGTCCGGTTTACCGGATACGTGCATAAACGTTACGGCTGATCGTGGTTTGACCCGGCGGACGAAAAGTCAAAGTTAAGACTGCCCGCGCGGTGGTGGCCGTATCATTCGGGGTGATTTCTATGGCGGCGGGTTTCTGGCCTTCGGCGGCGATCAGTCGCGCGGAGAAAGCGGGGGAATCGGAACTCACGCTTAGTAACTCCAGGGTTACATCGGCTGGTATTTGGATTTGCACGCGTTGTGGCGCGGGGGCGGATTGGAGCGTCCAGCGCAGCAGGCGAGGCGTGAGGCTTACCCAGTCGGTGAAGGTTAGGTTAATGGACAGTGGATAGGGCTCACGGCCGGGTTCGTCGGTGGTGACGGTGACCGTGCCGGTTTGCAGGCCTAGGCTGCCTCTGGCAACGTAGTTGACCGTGACCACGCCTTCGGCGCCGGGTGCGTAACTTTCTGGCTCGGTTCGGGCGGTAGTGCAGCCGCAACTGGAATGGAGCCCGGTGATTTTAACCGTGTCTTTGCCCGTGTTTTTGAAGGCGAAGCGGACTTCCGCAGCATCGATTCCCGGGGCCAGGGTTTGGGTGTGGACAGGCTGAGTCCAGGAGAGCTCGGCATAGGCGGTGAGCGGTGCGAGGGCGGCCAACGCGCACCGGCTCGTAAGTCGGCGGCAAAGCAAGAGAAGTGCGTCGGTTAATGCCATCGACTCCGATGTCTTAAGTGCGTTGGCAGCAAGGTCAGGCGTTTTCGCTCTTCACGTGGCGGAGATAACTCTTCACGGTGCGGCTCATGCTCGCTGCCACCCGCACCGCCACCATCGCACGCAAGACCGCCGA
>JAIXRU010000141.1 GCA_027485045.1 Opitutaceae bacterium
CCGCCAAGGATGGTGCCGACGAGGCTGAAGAGGGTGGCGAAGCAAGTGATGCCATAGACCATGCGTTCGAGGGCGACGCAGGTTTCGCGATCCAAAGTAGGGGTGAATACCCCGCGTAAAATATAGAGCGCGGCGAGGAAGCCGGCGAGATAGGTGGCGCTGTAGCCGATGGTGATGATGACGACGTGGGTCGCCAACCAGAAGTTGGAGTCGAGCACGGCGCGCATCATTTCCAAGGTGTCGCCGGTGAGCGAGAGGTGATGGGCGATGATGAGGCCGGAGAAGCCGATGATGCCGCCGACGGCGCTAGCGAGGCCGCGCGGGTGGATTTTTTCGAGGATGAGGCAGAGGCCGATCGAGCCCCAGGCGACGAAGAGGGCGGAGGAGTAAAGGTTGGTGACGGGAGGGCGGCCT
This sequence comes from Opitutaceae bacterium, assembly GCA_027485045.1. GTDB lineage: Bacteria > Verrucomicrobiota > Verrucomicrobiia > Opitutales > Opitutaceae > IMCC26134_A. The sequence continues at coordinate 415 of JAIXRU010000141.1, forward strand.
TCGAGCCACATGCGGGTGCCGATGCCGACGGTCATGAGCACGAAACCGAGGCCGAGCAGGTAATACGCGGAACGGGCGAGCACGTCTGGAAACTTGAGCCAGGAAAAGACGGCCAGAAGCAGGGTGGCGACAAAGAGCACCATGCCGGAGTAGAAGGGGGCGGCGGCTTTGTAGCGGGACTCGGCGTCGACCTTGTCAAGGCGCTCGGCGTAGCGCTTGTCGAGTTCGGCGCGGAGGAGGCGGGTAATGGTATTGAACTCCTCGGCTTTTTGGCCGCGCCAGGCGTAGGCGAGTCCGGCGTAGCTGAGGGCGTGGGCCTCGACGGAGCCGGTCCTGAAGGTGTCGAGTAGGACCGAGCCGGTTTTTTTCCAGGCGGTGTCGTCCTTTTCGGTGTCGGCGGGAGGGATGGGAATAAGGTAGGCGTTTTGGGCCATGAAATCGAAACGGCCGGCGAGCTCCATGACGCGGTTGGCGGCGGCTTCGTCGTGGGGGAGTTTTTGCTGGCGGAGGCGTACGGCATCGACGCCGGCCGCCAGGTTGGTCTGGAAGTCGGTGAGGGCTTTGAGGGGCTCGTCGAGGTCGGGAGGGACGAGGGAGGCCTGAAGGCGGACGTAGAGGCCGATGTTATCGCGCAGGCGGATGATTTCGCTCTGGAAGCGGGTGCGGCGCTGGGCTTCGACCGGCTGGGCGAGCTGGGATTGGCGTTCGAGCTCGGTGAGACCGGGGGCAAGCTGGTTGTAGGAAAAGCGTTTTTTACCGGCGCCGGTTTCTTCGGATAACTTGAGCAGGGCGAGGACGTCGGGGTGAAGGATTTCGAAGACCTGGTAGTCGTTGGATTTTTTGTCGGAGAGGAGGAGGTCGGCGATCCACTGCGAAGGGGTGAGCGGGGTGCCATCGGCGAGACGCACAGTCTGGCGGCCCTGGAGCTGAAGGAGCGTGGTGCGGGCGACGGTATCCAGCGGCTTGATGCGGCCGCCAACCAGGACCGGCAGACGACCGAAGGCGACGTAATCGGGCGTGCCGGCCGGCGCGCGGGGCGGGGTGAGGGTGGAGCCCAGGTAGAGCAGGCCGAGGGCGAGAACGAGGAGAGGGATGAGTTTTTTCATCGGGACGTAAACTTAAGCGGCAGGAGCGGCGGGGGTGACGGGAGCGGCGGAGCCGGAGCGGGCCGCGCGTTTGAGGACGAAGCCGACCAAGTGTTGTCCGAATTGAAGAAGGAGGCCGAGGGTCATGAGCAGGCAACTGATGTAGGGGATGAGCCAGGACGGATTGCGCACGGCCTGGAGCACGGTGTTGGCGTTGGCGGCGTCCATTTGATACTGGTAGTAGGTCATGCCCTCGTGGCGCAGAGGATTGTTCATGTAGATAAGCACTTCGCGGTCCTCGGTACCGTCTGGGCGGTTGATGCGCATGCGGCTGGAGAAGTTTTTGGGTATATCGGAGCCGGGATAGACGTCGTGCGTAACTTTCAGGAGCGTGAGCGAGTAGGGTTGGTAGGAACGTTCGGGGCGCAGGCCGATGCGCCACTGACGGCCGGCGTAGGTAAACGTCTCGGATTCGACCAGCATGGTGGAGACGAGGTAGGTGCCGATCAGGCCCTCGGCGGAGACGACATCAACGAAGGCGGCGGGCCAGTTTTTCTTTTGCGGATCGTAGGTGACGCGCATGGGCGTGACGGCGAAGCGGGGGCCCAGACCGGCATTGGCGAGATTCGGGACGGTGAACTGTCCGGCGGGGACTTGTTCTTTCTGGGCGAGGGCGGCGTTGGGGTAATAGGCGCGCGGCACGATGCGGAAGGGCAGGGCGGGCACTTGGACGGCTTCGTCGTGGGCGAGTAAACTCTCGGGGATGACGGTGACGATTTCGCGATCGGGGGCGGTGGTGTCGGCCACGGCAAGTTCGTTGAAGCGCCAGCTCACGGCGTAGTTGCTGGTCTCGCCCTCCTTGAGACTGACCTGGTATTCTTCCTGGAAAAGGCCGGTGAATAATTCGCCGAGCAACAGGAGAATGAGGCCGCCGTGGACGAGCTGGATGCCGGCTTTTTTCCAGGTGAAGGCGAAGCGCTTGATGTGGGAGGTAACGAGATTAATGAGCAGCAGACCACCGATGAAGTAGCCGCCGGGAAAAATGGGGAGCGGGTAACCCTGGATGTCCTGGAGCACGATGAAGCTGCGGAACCACTTCTCCTGCACCGCCCAGATGCCCAGGTGCACCTGATCGATGGTGGCGAAGAACACCAGCAAGGCCGAGAGCGCGAGCAAGGCGACGGTGAGTTTTAACGAGACAAAGAACTTGATGAATTCGCGGGTGAGTTCGCGCATGGTATTTTATGAGCTAGTAAGCTGGTAGAGCTTTTCGCGCTAGGAAGCGGATAGAGCTGGGAAGCTAGTAAGCGGGAGAGTGGGTGAGAGGGCTTAGTTTTGCGGGCGCAAGGTATTCAGGAAGGCGAAGAAGGCGGCTTTTTCCTTGGCCACGAGGGCGTCGGGGCCCTCGAGTTTAAAGAACCAAGTAGCGCCGGCGTGAGGCACGATGGCGCCGAGAACGCGTTTGGCGGGAGGGGTGCCGGGGCCGACGAGCTCGGCCACATCAACGTGGAAGTCCCCCACATGAAGGTGTTGGAGCGCGCCGCCGAGTTGGTCGGCGGTGAGCGCGGGCAGGCCGATTTGCTGGCGCCAGCGGTTGACGTTGGCTAGGTTGCCGCCGACGTCGCCGGGGAAGGCAGTGATCGAGAGTTCGGTCTTGGCGTCGGCATCGCCGTTGATGAAGAAAGTGGCCTTGCGCATGGGGCGTTCGGGGCCGGCCTGCCAATGGGCGGGGGCAGTCCAGGCGAGACCGGGGCCGGAGGCGGTGGTGACGGCGGTGTTGGCCATGCTGGCACCTGCGGGCGCGGCGGCGGCGGGAGCGGCGGACGGCGTGGGGGGGGCGGCGGGAGCGGACGGCGCGGCGGAGGCGGGATCTTTTTGCACGCTGTAGGTGCGGACTTCATCCCGGCGGCAAGCAGACAGGCTGAGGAGGGCGGTGAGAAGGCAGAAGGAGAGGGAAAGACGTGAAGGCATGGCGCAAAAGAGACCGGAACGTTTTCACTTTGCTCCGAGCGCGCAATTAATTCCGGCATTATTAGTGCTCACATGAGAGGTCGACGGAATAACTCATGCGCGAGATACGCAGCTTGTCTGGCGGGACGGGGGAGTTAAGCGTGACCGGCTATGAGTTTGTACCCTATGGGCGATACCGCCTACTTGATCACGTTTGAGGATAAGATGAGTCCGAGCCTGCTGGCACGGGTGCAGGCTTTGGCGGCGAATTTACATGCGGATTGTTTGCCTGGAGTGGTCGATATCGTGCCGGCCTATGCTTCGGTGGGAGTTTTTTATGTGCCGGAGGAAGTCGCTTTTGCCCGGGGTGAGCTACCCTGGCGGGTGGTGGCGGAGTGGCTCGAACGCCATCTGGCAGGCAACGGGCCGGTGGCGAAAAAGCCCCGGAGAGCGCCGCGCAGCCATGTGTTGCCGGTTTGCTATGGAGGCGAAGCCGGACCGGACCTGGAAGTGGTGGCCAAAGCGGCCAAGCTCACGCCAGCGGAGGTGATTAAACTGCATACGGGAGAAACCTACTTGGTGGCGGCGATCGGGTTTTCTCCGGGTTTTCCCTATTTGTACGGCATGCCCAAGAAACTCGCCACGCCGCGGCGGACTACGCCGCGATTACGAGTGCCGGCAGGCAGTGTGGGTATAGGCGCAGAGCAGACCGGTGTTTATCCGTCGGAGACACCGGGGGGCTGGCAAGTGATCGGGCGTACCGCGACCCGCTTGTTCGATCCGGAACGGGAAGAACCCGCGCTGCTGGCGCAAGGGGACACGGTGACCTTCAAGCCCGTGGCCGAGTTGCCGACGCCCGAGACGGTGTTGCGAAAAGCGCCGCTCAAGCCCGAAGAGGAGGCGGAAGCGGCTGAAGGAGCGATTGAGGTGCTCAAGGCCGGTTCGCTCACCAGCGTGCAAGATTTGGGGCGGCGCGGCTTTGGCGCGCAAGGTGTGAGCGTGGGCGGTGCGCTCGATCCGTGGGCGGCGACGATGGCTAATCTGGCGGTGGGCAACGCGCCGGATGCCCCGGTGTTGGAATGCACGTATACGGGGCCGATACTGCGTTTCGAGACGTCGGCCGTGGTGGCGCTCGCAGGCGCCGAAGTCGCGGGGCGCGCCAATGGACGTCCGTTCGCTCTGGCGGCGGGCGAAGAACTGGATTGCTCGTCGCTGACCAAAGGCGCGCGGCTCTATTTGGCGGTTGCGGGAGGCATCAGCGTGCCCCGGAAAATGGGCGGGGCAGGCACGGTGCTGGGCATTGGTTTTGGCGGCTTCGCCGGGCGGGCGCTCAAGACCGGCGACCGGCTGGGTTATAAAGTTGGCTCGGGGACTGGAGCTGTAGGGAAGGCGTGGCGACTGGCGGCACCGGTGCCTCTGGGCGGACGCAAAGAGACGATCGAAGTGCGGTTGGTGCCGGGGCCAGACTGGGCGCGGATTTTTAAACGCTTGGAACCGGGCGGGGCGGAACGCGCGGTCGAGTCGCGTCGTTTTGAGTTGAGTGCCAAGTCCGACCGCATGGGGCTGAGACTGGTGGGCGAGCCCTTCACGATGACGGCAGGCGAGGAAGGCTGGTCGCGGCCGGTGGTGCCGGGCACCGTGCAGCTCCCGCCTGACGGACAACCGATCATACTCATGGCGGAAGGTCAGACGATAGGAGGCTACGCCCAGCTCGGCCAGGTGGCGTCGGTGGATCTGTCGAAACTGGCGCAGGCCAAGCCGGGAGCGGAAATCGTTTTTCGCGTGTCGGAGCTCAGCACGGTGCAGCAGGCCAGACTCAAAATCGCGGGCGATATGGCACGGTTGCGCGTCGGCTTGGCGATGCAGCTTTGATGGGCGGGGAGTGGGGAGCAGCTCATGCACGCGTCGCACAGGATCGACCTCAACGCCGACATCGGGGAAGGCGGCGCGTGGGACGAAGCCCTCTTTGACGGTGGTCTCTCGTCGGTGAACGTAGCTTGCGGGGGCCATGCGGGGGATGCGTTTACCCTGGCGAAGGCGTGCGCGTTGGCGGCACGCCACGGAGTCGCTTTGGGCGCGCATCCAGGCTATGCGGATCGGGCGAATTTCGGGCGTCGGGAACGGGTTATGAGCCCGGCTGAACTGATTGGGTTAATGACGGAACAACTACTGGCCATGTCCGAAGCGGCGAGCCGCGCCGGAGTGCGTATGACGCACGTAAAGCCGCATGGGGCGCTGTATCATTTGCTGCATCGGGACCTCGCCGCCGCCGAAGCCTGTGCCCGGGTGGTGGTGGCCGGGTGGCCGCACGCGGCGCTGGTGGGTTTGCCGGAAGGCGAGTGGCGGGCGGCGGCGGCGAAGGTCGGGCTGGGCTATGTTGCCGAAGGGTTTTTGGATCGGGCTTACCGTGCCGACGGAACGCTGGTGCCGCGTGATCAGCCGGGGGCGGTTTTGACGGAAGAGGCGGCGGTGGTCGCGCAGGCGCTGGCCTTGGCGAGGGGGGGCCGGGTGCGCACCCTGTGCGTGCATGGCGATGGGCCGGATGCAGTGCGTTTTCTTAGGGCGGCGCGAGGCGCGCTGGAGGCGGCGGGCTTTACGATTTCTGCGGTGCGGCCGGAGTGAGCGGAGGCAAGGGTTTGCTCGGCAGGAGGAGCAAAACGATCCCGCCAAGCACTAGGAAAAGCGAGTAAAAGGTGCCGCGGGTAAGCCCAAGGATGAGGCCGGCATCGGGCTCACGATAGAGTTCACTGATTGAGCGAACCACGGCGTAAGCCAGCAGGAAAACGCCGGTGATGCGGCCCGGTTTTTGGCGTAGCCAAGGTGTCTTCCAGAGCAGCCACTGAGTGAGGCCGAGCAGAAGCAGTCCTTCCAAGACGGCGGCGTAGAGCTGGGAGGGGTGGCGCGGCTCGATCAGTTGGGTGGGGGTGCCGGGTGGTGCGCTTTCGGGGAAAATCACCGCCCAAGGCACCTGTGTAGTGCGTCCCCAGAGCTCGCCGTTGATGAAATTAGCCACCCGTCCCAGAAAAATCCCCGCCGGGGAGACGGTTGCCAGCAGATCGCTGAGGTGTCGCCAGGGGAGCCGAAAACTGCGTGCGGACCAGGCAAGGGCAAGCGCAACACCGAGGAAACCGCCGTGACTGGCCATGCCGCCCTCCCAAACCCGTATTAAAATGAACGGATCGCTCATCACTTGGCCGGGCTGATAAAACATAAAGTATCCGAGTCGTCCGCCGACCATCACGCCGATGACCAGAGCGGTCATCAAGTCGGAGGTGTTTTCCCGGTTCAGGGCGGTGAGCCCTTTGCGTCCATAGGAATTGAGCAGCCACCAAGCGATTGCGAAACCCAGTAGATAGGCCAAGCCGTAGTAACGGATGCCCACCGTATCCGAAAACCGAATGAGGAACGGACTCAGGTCGTGCACCCAATAGGACAGTGGAAAGGTCGTGGAGCTAGTTAACATGGCGTGAAGCTCCCCTTAAGTCGGCACTTACTTCAAGCCACCAAAAGTAAAAAGACTCGGCCAACTTCGTTCATTACAATTGACCCATGTAAAATATGTATGCCATTAATTTACCAACCCCATTATGAAAATCTCCGCAGTAGTTGCTTCGGTGGTAATTAGCGCTCTTTCCCTCGCCTCGTCCGGCTGTGCTGTCTTCAGCAAAGGCCGGACTCAGACCGTTGTGGTGCGCTCCACTCCCTCAGCCGCCTTAACCAAGATCAACGGCGTCGAAGTCGGACGCACCCCCTTTAAGGTAAAGCTCTCCCGTTCAGAGGTTTACCGTATCGATTTCGCCAAGAATGGTTTCTCCGCCCAGACGGCGGTCTTGCTCCCTTCTTCCGAGGAATACGACAAACGCTTTTTGAAGTGGGGTATCGATTATGATTTCGGTGCCGCAACGGATATCATCCCCGGCGAACTTTCGGTTAATATGACCCCGAGCATGGGAGCGATATCCGTTGCAGATCGATTCGAGGAAATGGCCGCGCAAATCAGTCGGGCCGATGCCATGCTGGCGGCCGGAGAACTCAGCCCCGCCGACCACAAGTACCTGATCTTGCAGATCACGGCAACCTACCACACCGCACTGTAGGTAGACTGACTGCCTGTTCGGGCGTGTCTGGGTTTAATCTCCTCCCGTTCCAAGGCACTACGGGAAAGCTTGGAACACGGGTGGGACGGCGTTTGGAGAGGCGGCCTGGGCCGCCGGCCCATCTCCGCGTCTAGCGCCTCGGCTGGGCCGAGCTCCACGTTCCTGCGGAATGGAGTTTAACCCAGGCCCGCCCCAGACCCGACAGCTTGCCTCTGAGCCCGGGCTAAGCGCCTAATTCAGCCCTTAAAGTCTTCAGCTCGCTGCGAAGGGCGGCCACCTCTGCTTCGAGCGTGGCGAGCCGATCGGTCAGTTCGGGCGGGATAGCCAAAAACACCTTCAAGGGCTCAACGGAGGTGCCAGCAGCCTCCTCTTCGGGTGCGGGTTCGCCACTGAGAAGCTGGGCCCAGCGCGCCTCTTTCTTGCCCGGCTGACGGGCAAGTTTGCGCGTGAGGGCACCGGACTCAGCCAAGGCCAGGGTCGTGAGCAAGGACTCCACTCCGGCCACATCGGGAAGCGGGGCAAGTCGCTCCGCCCGCGCGCGCAACTCGGCAGTCGTTTGCGGACCACGCAGCAACAGCTCGGCAAACACCGCGCGGCCTTCGATATCCAACAATGGATACGCGTTTACCAAGGTGTGGCGGAATTTCATGACGCGAGCATCGGCCTCCGACACGACCGAGACCAGGCGCAGTGCCCTCAGCGCTTCTATGGCGATCTCCACCTCGCGCGCACCGACGTCCAGCACCGGGGCGCGGTTGCTCTTCTGGTTGCAGGCATTGACTAAACCGTTGAGCGAAAGCGGATAAACGTCTGGTGTGGCCAGCTCCTTTTCAAGCAGGCAGCCCAAGACACGGGCATCCAGTAAGGAGAGCACGGGCCGCGGAACGGACGCGGTCTCAGAAGAAAGAGCGGACTTATCCATTCCCTAAGGCGAGCCAGCGTTTCTCATTTCGCAATCCATAAGAGGTGGGTCGGTAGGGCGTCTGCCCGTGTTATTGTCAGTTTTTCGGCCCCTCGATTGTGAACAATCGATCGGTGCTACCCCATTATCCAATCTCTAGTTCGAGCTTATAAACAACGCCAGTGCCTCTGGATTCGGCCTTTTCAGCAATCTTGCATAAATTTGCTGAATATTGCGCAGTTTCATTCTTGGCTTTGCAAAGCAGAAGACCAAACTTTAGGTGTTATACCCTAGTTCGCTTTCTTTAACTACTCCACTTCCCGGACTGCAGACATGCAGCCTTGGTCCATACCCTCTTATTAGAACGATTATGTACTCACGCCCCTACTATACTGCCTCGGCTGCTTTATTGGCGGCCATTGCCGGCTTGTCCGGAGTCAACTCGCCCCTCCTCGCTGCCGACGCCATTTGGAACAGCACCTCCAGCGGCTTTTGGAGCACGGGTTCCAGCTGGTCTCCGGCCGCCTCGCCCGGCGCGACCAGCGGCACGACGAATCCCGATACCGCTACTTTCAATACGCTCGGCGCTCCGCTCATTTCGGTGGATACGGGCCGTAACATCTCCAACATCACCTTCAGCACGGTTTCGGGAGTTAACAACTACCTCTTCACCGGGAGCAACCTTACCCCCTCGGGTGGCGGCACCATCCAGACCGCCTCAGGCTACACCGGCGCGGCCAGCTTCAGTGTTGGTCTGTCGTTGCAAGGTAGCGGCGTCACCTTGAATTCCAGCGGCGCGGCCGGATCGGGCCTGAATTTCGGCACGATCACCACCGCCGCCAGCTCGATTACCCCCACCCTGACCCTTACTGGTTCCAATGCCGGGGTATTTAATACCGTTCAAGGTGTTATCTCGCAGGGCGCGGGTGCGACCCTAGCCGTCAGCAAGACCGGCGCCGGCACGTGGCTCCTTAACGGCGCCAACACCTACACGGGCGGCACCACGCTCAACGGCGGCACGCTCATAACCAACAACGCCACCGCCTTGGGCGCCTCCGGAACCATCACCATCGCGGGCAACTCCACCCTCCGCACCAACACGGCGCTCACCGACGCCTCGGCGCGCATGACCATCAGCGACGGCGCCACGCTGACTTTTGACACCAATAACGCCAACCAAACCTGGACTGGCGTTCTAGGCAACTCCGGTGGTTCGAATACGGCCGGCCTGACCAAGACCGGCCTCGGCTCATTAATTCTTCAAACTGGAGCGAATCCGCAAACCTATCGCGGAGCCACGACCGTCAATATGGGCACGTTGACGGTCAACGCCCTGACATCCAACACGGCCACGGTCACCAACCCGATCAATTCCAATTCCACCCTGGTTTTGGGTGGTGGTAATCTGATCATGCGAGCCGGGACACAAGCAACCGCATCATCTGGCACCGGCACCAGTCTGACAATCAGCGCCAGCAACGCTAGTATTCTGGTGGGCGCCTTGGTAACTGGGACCAATATCGCTCTCGGGACTACAGTTTCTGCGGTATCGGGCACGACCGTAACGCTCTCTCAGGCATTGACCGGCACACCTTCCGGAACCGTCAGTTTTGGCGCCACTACACTCAATCAAACATTTAACGGCACCACCTTAAACGCCGGCATCTCGCAATTTATCCCAGCGTCAAACGCGGGAACCAACGTGATTGATTTTGGCGCTATCACCCGGAATAACGGTTCGCTTTTAAATCTTACCACGGCAAGTGGTTACACCCTTAACGCAACTGGCACCACCAACAATGCCGGTGGTGTGGTCAAGGGCGTGTTTTTCGCCAGTAACGATTTCGCCAGGGTGAACACGAACACCTTGGCCGCGGCGACCTACACCACGCAAAACGCCGCCGGTTCCTGGACAAGCGGCACGACCAACTACGTGACGGGCGCAGCGGTGACCGGTTCCACCGCCTCGGGCGCAACCATCAACGCCCTCAAGCTGAACGCCGCTGCCAGCCAAAACATCACGATCACCGACACGCTTACGGTCAACGACGGTATCATCTTCGGTTCCACCATTGGTACTAACAATTCCACGATCAGCGGCGGCACCCTGACTTCCGGCAGCGGCGACCTCATCATCGTCAACAACAATCCCCAGTCCACGTTCGGTCAAAACACCATCACCTCCACCTTGGTGAACAACAGCGGTGGAGCGACCAACGTCATCCTCTATAGCCCTGCCGCCGGCATGCTTTTCCTTGGCGGTACCAATACCTACACCGGCAACACCTACATCGGCGGTGGGTTCAATGCACAAACCCCAACGGCCGGTGTGACGGTCGGCGGCGCCGCGGGCGCGCGCATCGGCAGCTTGGGTGCCACCGTTTTCCTGAACGGCGGCACGGGCGGCGTCACCAATACCCTCCGCGTCGGCAACGGCGATGCGACCGGCGACGTCCTCGGCACCATCCAGGTCGACAATGGCACACTTGCCCTCAACCGCACCGATACCAACACCCTTTCGGCGACCGTGCGCGGCACGGCTGGCGGCGGCTATATCACCCTCGGTAACACGGGTAACACGACGATAAACCTGGGAAGCGGCAACAACACGTTCCAGCAGTTGACCAGCACCTCGACGGGCACGCTCAATCTGGCCGGTGCCGGCTCGGTCAATACCTTCATCAACACGGCTCCCTTCTCGGGAGCCTTCGTCGCAGGTTCGACGGTCAACTTCAACTCCGGAACGTATATCTTTAATTCCTCCACCAATACCGGAACCAACCGCACCGGAACTTGGAATGTGCAGGGTGCCACCGTGCAGGTTCTTGGTGGACGTTATTTCAATTCCGGTGGCGGCACGGTGGCGGTCAGTTCCGGCTCGCTCCAGTTTGAGGGAAACCAGCTCAACCCAGGCGAGCAGCAGAGCAGCGGCACGGCGATCAATTTCAACGTCAGCGGCACCGGTCTGCTCGATGTTGCAGCCGGTTCTAGTGCCGGCTTCGTCGTAGGCGCTGCGGGTTCGGTGCAACAAGACAACACGTCAAGCGTGACAGTTAACCAGACGGGTGGCACGGTTCAGGTGGGCGTGAATAGTCCCTTGGCTAACAACGGTGCAACGGGCGGTCAGAATCTGAGCATCGGCAACGGGTCCTCTCGGGTGCAGTCCAGCTACAACCTTAGCGGCGGTGTTCTTCGCGTAGCGGGCACGATCCAAGGCACGGCGGCAACCGCGACAACCGGAACGCTAGCCACCACTTCGGGCTCCAATACCGCAACCTTGGCGACAAACCAAACCCACTACGTGGGTGAGGTCTTGTCAGGCGCGAATGCCATAACCGCAGGCGTGGATGGGCTGTCGATCAACGCCATCAGCGGAACGACCGTCACGCTCTCGGGCAACGCCACCGCCACCTCTGGGGCAATAGCCGTGACCGGCACCCAACCGTCCGCAAACCTTAACCGCGTGTTGAACTGGACGGGCGGCACCCTCACCGCCGGCACGATCAACATGACGAACCTTGGCGGCGCCGGCACCGGACGGCCCTACACCATCGGCTCGACGGGCACGCTCTTCCAAACCGGTAGCACGTCAATCCTGGCTCCCGGCGATACCTTTGATGGTATCACCTACAGTGGCAGGACTGCCATCACGGGAAACTACACCTTCGATGCCGGCACACTCGCGATCGGACTAGGCGGCACTACGGCGGCCAGTGCCTTCCATGACCTCAGCTCAAAGTTTGATTTCGTCTCCGTGACGGGTGTCACCACGCTGGGCGGCTCGGCCAACTTGAGCCTCAGTTTTCTGTCCGGCTACACTCCCGTTCTGAACAACACCTTCCAGATTCTCACCGCGTCTTCGGTGGTTGGGCAGTTCCTTCAAGGCAACTCCATCACCATCAATAGTAACGGGAATGATTATACGTTCGGGATCGCCTACAATCCGGCCAACATAACGCTCACGCTGAACGCGATCGCTATCCCCGAGCCGTCCACCTTTGCGGCCCTGGCTGGGTTGGGTATCCTCGGCTTGGCCGTCACCCGCCGTCGCCGTTCGGTCTAGAAGGCCGATTTCAGGTTCTAACCTTTCAGCCGCCGCGCTCTCCGGAGCCCGGCGGCTTTTTTATGGGGGAGACGGAAAAGGTACTCGTTCCCTTGGGTTGCGCGGCGGCGGGGGTGGGGCTACTGTCGGGCATGCGCCGTTTAACCATGCTTCTGACTGTGTTCAGTTTAACCCTCGCTTCCATGTCTGCCACGCCTGCCGCTTTCCCTGCCACCGCCCCGGGAGTTACTGAACTCAAGACGCTGCCCGCCGGCGTGCTTTTGCGCAGTGAAACCAAGGGGGAATACTTTGAGAATAGCGGGGATCTTTTCCGCCCGCTCTTCCGCTACATCCAGCGCAAAGATATCGCGATGACTACGCCGGTCGAGTCGCACATGGGGGAAACCAGCGCGATGTATTTCTGGGTCGCGACCTCCGAACGGCCCAAAGCCGAAGTCGATCTGGCGCCTGCAAGCGCACCGGTGCCCGAAGGCGTGGTGGTTTTAAAACGGGCCGAACAACTGGTGGCCAGCCACGGCGGACGCGGCGGGTATTCGCGGAAACATTTTGAGGAGGCGCGCGACGCGGTTGTGGCCTGGGTGGCGAGTCAGGCTGACCTGGCGATCACCGGCGAGGCCTACGGAGTTTACTGGAGCAGTCCGTTCACGCTCCCGTTTATGAAGCGTTACGAGGTGCATGTGCCAGTCCGACGGCTGGCGGCAAAGACCGGCGGCTGAGGACGGCCCAGGTTGTTTCCCGCCTGACTCCTTAGACGGGCCGGGGGCGTGGCCGGTGGCGGGCCTTACAGCGCCGGAGTGAGGGCGAATACATCGGCTGGGGGCGGAGGAGGGCCGAGGCGTTTGAGGATTTTGTTGAGCGAATCCGCGACTTTTTTGTAGGCAGGGTCGGCAACCAGACTGGTCACAAGTTTGCTGGCGGAAGCATCGCGCTCGGGGATGGTTTGTTTCTGGTTAACGGTTTCCCAGTCGGTGACGAGGCGGTTGCCCTCGAAGAAATTGGCGAGCGGGTAGATGGAACTGAAGTAGTTTAACTCGGCTTCGGTGTGTGGAGTTTTTAGCAGGTAGTTGTTGAGTTGCTCCACGTGCTTGGGGTCGGAAGGGTCCAGGCGGGCGAGCAGAGAGGCGCGCCAGTTGGGCTGGTCGGAAAGAAAGGCGGGGTTGGCGGCAAAGACATCGAGGATGACTTCGGGGCTGCGCAGCATGATGCGATCTAGGGCGATGAAGGTGGCGCGGCTCAGGTAATCGTTGCCGGTGCGGGCACCTTGGTAGGCGAGCAGATCCCGCACCAGCCCGGCGTCGGCGACGGCGACGGCGATGTCGAAGGATTCCAGATAACCCGGAGAGGGGTTGGCGGTGAGCTCGGGATTATTGAGCAGTTGCAGGAAACCCTGGCGCAGGGTGGAGGTTTGTTCACCGTCGGGGTTGAGCCAGGCGATGTTGCGCAAGGCCAGGGCGTATTCCTCGGCGCGGGGGTTGGCCGCGAGCAGGTCCCGGCTGTATTCCAAGGAGGCGGACGGATCGGTCTGGCCCAGCCAGTCCAGCAAGGCGGTGCGGAAGGTGGGGGTTTCGGACATCACGCCCTCGGGTCCAACCTGAAAGGAGAGGCCGGTGGCGGCATCTTGCGCGGCATCGAGCCAGGCGATCAGGGTGGCGGCGGCGACATCAGGCGGGAGAGCGTGGATGGCGGCCTTGAGGGCTTTTAGGCGGGCGAGCACGGTGGCCCGGTCGAGACGGCCGCTTTTAAGCTCGGCCAGGAAGGCACCTAGGGCGGCGTGCACGGTGGGATCGAGGGCCGGGGCAGGGAGATCGGCATTTTCTGCGGGGGCGGAAGAGGCTGCGGCCGGCTGCTCTGCTGGCCGGGGTGAGCTTAACGAGGGGACGCCGACGGAGGGGTTCTGTCCCGTGGAGGCGGAGGAGGTGGGGGCGGTCGAGGTTTGTCGCGGCCAGACCAACCCAAGCACCGCCGCCGTCAGAATAAAACCCGTTAGATAAACGAGACGACGGCGGCGAGGAGTGAGCATGGGGGCGGGCGTCAGGAGCCGCAGGAGGGGGGAAGCGGTCCTAGTTTAAAGACGAGTGATGGTGAGCGAGGTGGAGTTGAATTTGCAAGCGTTGCCCTTGATGGCGTCGCGCATAAACAGACCCCAGACCCCGTTGCACTCGGACCCGGCGAAGGTCGAGGTGAGGCTGGTGTTGGTGATTACGAGATTACTCTTTTTCAGCTTGGAGTTCTTGGTGCTGAGAACGCTCACCCGTCCGTTGGGGGAACGCAGGAAGACGTCGAGGTCGCCAGCGGCTTTGGCGGTGATATTCAGGCTGAACGTAACGGTTTTAACCGTGCCGCCCAGAGTGGTGACGGGCAGGTTGAGAAGGGAATAGGCCGTGGTGTTATCACGCAGGGTGAAACTCGAGTTGGTGCTCAAGGTCACGCTTTGCACCGGGGCCGGCGGGGCAGGGGGAGCAGGCGGGGCAGGGGGTGCGGGAGGTGCCGAGGGAGTGGAAGGAGCGGGAGGGGTTGGTGTAGAGGGCGGGGTTGAAGAAGAAGGAGGGCCGGAAGGGGCAGGCGCCCCCGTGACGCCGATGGCGGCCATGGCGCTCTGGGCCATCGTTTCAGCTACGGAAGTCAGGGCGTAGACGCCGGCCGCGTTGGTGGCACCGGAGATGAGCACGCCGGCGATTTTCTGCGTGCCGTTATCGGAGACAAAGACGGGGCCGCCGCTATTGCCACCACCGGTGGAGACGCCGACAATGGTTAGGTAGGTGGGTAAAACCGTGCTCATGGCACCGGTGAAGCTGCCGGTGTAGTATTGGAAAGTCGCGCCACTGGCACCGGTGTAATCGATTTTGGCGGGATAACCGGCGATGAGTTTGCTGGTGGTGGAGGAGAGCAGGAGGGATGCGCCGTCCGCATAAGTCTGAAGAGGGGTGCCGAAGGTGGTGTTGGCGTCGTAGGCGACGATGAAGTCTCGGCTAAACTCGAGGTTGCCGCCGGGACCGCGATATTCGCTGTAGCTCTTGTAGCCGCGCACGGGCTTCATCAGGGAGAGATCGGGGAAGGCGCTGGCGTTGTAGGCGGGCAGGAAGTAGAGCTCCGAGGACCAAACGCCGTTGGCGGCGATCATGTGGCCACAGGAGTAGATGAGCTTGCCGTTACGGGCGATGGCACCGCTGCCCCGCGAGTAACCGGTGCCGACCTTCGAGACCATCAGCCCGGTGGCTTGGGAGACCGGGGTGGCGAGTTGGGCGGAGGTGACGGGCTTGGGGAAGATCTGGGCGTGGCCAGTCGCAGTGAAGGCGAGGGCGAGGAGGGCGGCGGCAAACGAAGAAGTGAGACGGGAAACTGACGGGGTGGGGTAGGGGTTCGTCATGCCCCTTATATCGCCGCGTAAATCGTAACGCTAAAGCTAATACAAACGCACCGGGGAATGAACCCTAGACGGATGACGTTGCCGCGTGGGGCGCCGGGTAAGAGGTAAAAATGGAAAAACGGGGTGAATACCCTAGATGCCAAAATCCATAAGTTAAAATTGCGTAAAAGTACAGCGTTAAATTTTATTAAAGCACTGTTAAATAAGTGTTAACGAAATTAGACTCAATCATCAACCAAGGCGAAACTTCTGGTTCGACGAAACACTGCGGTTGTAAAAAATCTGTATATTCCGCGTATATTGGTCGTTACGCAGTTTAAGCGTCGTCGGTCCGCTAGGGCAGGCGCAGGCGGTCGCGGCGTTCGACTTCGGGCTCGATGGCGGCGCGCTCCATTTTGGCGGGGCGGAAACGTCCGGCGGCGAGATCGGCTAGCTGGTCGGTGGCGTGGGTCGAGCCGGGCTGGGAGCTGTTGCCGTAGCTCAGGCGCACGTCGGCGTGGAGTTCGCCAGTCTTGGACCATTCGACGACGGCTACGAAGGTGTCGCCGCGGATGGCGGCGCGTTGGCCGGTTTTGTCCGGCGGGCCGTAGTCCACCACGTGAAATGAGCCCAAGCCGCCCGAGGCTCCGCGCGCGGGCAGGTCTACCTCGCCTCGGCGCAAGCGATGAACTTCGCCCCAAGGCGGATCGAGGCGGCCGTAGGTTTTTTTAACTTCGCGGGCGGCGTCGGCCAGCATGGTGAGCGCGGCGGCGGGGTCGGCCAGGCCGCGCGGGGTGGTGAAGGGGTCGGCCACGGTCTGGGCGACGGCGAGGTTTTTGCGGTCGTTGTAGGCCAGGCCCATTAGCTTGGTGATCCAAGCGGCGTAGAGCACGCCGCCGGTGCTGGTAGGCTCGACGGTGAGGTCCCAGGTGCGGAGCAAGGCGATGGCCTCGGCGATTTCAGGGGAGTTGGACGAAGCGGGCGCGGCCTCGGCGGCGGCGAAGAGGTCGGGCAGGAGGCGGTCCGCGCCTTCGAGGCGGGTGTCGAGTTGCAGGCGCTCCAGCCCGGCGCGGTCGAGCGGGCCCGTCTGGGTGAGCAGGCGGAGGGCGCGGGTGGTGCGGAAGGTGTGGGTGCGGCCGGCGGTGTAGGGCGGGAAATCGTCGGGGTTTAACACCGAGGGCCAGGTGGAGGTCCAGGGTGGGTCGTTGGTGTTTTGCACCCAACCGGTGGGCGGGTTGATGACCTTGGGCAGCTCGTCGTAGCTGTGGTAGCCGGTCCAGAGGGTGGCGGAGGTATCGCCCGGGACGATGCCGGCCCAGTCGTAGCTGCCAGCGGGGCGGCGGGGCAGGGTGCCGTTGTAGAGGTACATCACGTTGCCGGCGCGGTCGGCGTAGGTGATGTTGAAGGTGGGCACTTGCAGCTGGCGCACGGCGGCCTGGTATGCGGCGAAATCGGGGGCGAGGGCCATGTCCCAATATTGTTTAATGAGATGGGGGCGATCGAGGGCGGCGACGCGCAGGGCGAGGGTGGTGCCTTCTTTGTCGTAAACCACAGGGCCGTGGACGGAGGAGCGGGTGGTGAGGGTTTCTTCGGCGAGGGTGCCGTCGGGCTGGCGGATTTTCAGGGTGGTGGAGCGGGTTTCCCAGGGTTTCTCCACGCCATCGTAGAGGTAACCGGCGCCGAGCGGGCTGAGGCGGTAGAGGTCGGCGCCGTCGAGGTTGTTGACCGTCTGGGTAAAGCCGTGGGTGGCGGAGAAACAGAAACGCAGGACGGGAAAACCGATCTGGCTGGCGCCGTAGAGGTTGATGCCGGGGGCGACGAGGTGAGTCTCGTAGTAGGTATACCAATCGCGCCATGGCAGGTGGGGGTTCATGAGCAGGAGGGTGCCGCCGCCGGTGCGGGCGGGGGCGAGGGCCATGGCATTGGAGAGGGCGGCGACGGCAGGGGCGGCGCGGCCCTTGCCGGCGGCTTCGACTCCGGCGGCGGTGATGAAGTAGCTGAAGTGGACGATGCGGTGGAAGTGGCCGATGACGTCGGCGGCGGTGATGGGCAGGACGCGGCGGCGTTCGGGGTCGAGGGCCTCGGGGTGTCGCTCGGCGTAGGTGTTGATGCCGGTGGCGAAGGCTTCGAGGTTGCGGCGGAAGGAGGGGTCTTGCTGCTCCAGCCAGCGGGCGGCGCGTTCGGGGACTTCGTTGAGGCGCACCCAGCGGTCGTTTTCGAGGTAGTCTTTGCCCCAATACTCGGCGGCGCGGCCGCGGGATTCGCCGTAGAGCTTGAGCACGAGGTTGCCGTGGCTGTGCATCTGGGCGAAGCCGTAGCCGGCGAAGAGCGAGGGCTGGTCCTCGGCGTAGATGTGAGGCACGCCCTTGGCGTCCCAGAGGATTTCGGACTCCTTGGCGGAGAGCGCGGCGAGACCGAGGGTGAGCAGGGAGAGGAGGCGGCGGAGCAAGAGCATGGCGTCGGAGGGGGGGAGGAGTGCGGCGGGTTTAGGCGGCGGCTTTTTTAATATCGCGCCAGACGCGGAGGGTGTTGCCGCCCCAGATTTTTTGCAGGTCGGCCTGGGTGTAGCCGCGCTGGATGAGCTCGGCGGTGATGGCGGGGAGCTGGCTGGCGTCGAGGCAGCCGACCACGCCGCCGCCACCGTCGAAATCGGTGCCGATGCCCACGTGGTCTATGCCGGCGATCTTGACCGCGTGGTCGATGTGGTCGGCGAACTGGGCGAGGGTGTTGAGTTTGACCGGGAAATCGCGGTTGAGGGTTTTCATGGCCTCGCGGCGTTCGATTTGTTCGGCCGGGCTGAGTTCGCGTCCGCCGAAGCGGGTGCGCAGTTCGGCCATGGCGGCGGTGCGCTCGGGGCCTCGATGACGGGGGCGACGTAGGCGTTGAACATCGTCATGTGGGCCACGCCGCCGCAGTCGCGCAAGGCGCGGAGCTGGTCGTCGGTGAGGTTGCGCGGGTGGTTGCAGAGGGTGCGGCAGCTGGAGTGGGAGGCGATGATGGGCGCGCGGCTGAGGCGCAGACAGTCGTCAAAGGTGGCGTCGCTGGTGTGGGAGACATCCACCATAATGCCGAGGCGGTTCATCTCGCGCACGACTTGCTCACCGAAGGGGCTGAGACCGCCGTGTTCGTTGGGCTTTTCGGTGTCGGTGGAGGCGTCGCAGACCTCGTTGTTGAGCATGTGGCAGAGCGTGATGTAGCGGGCTCCGCGCTGGTAATAGGTTTCTACCAGGCTGAGGTCGGTGCCGAGCGGCCAGGCGTTTTCCATGCCGATGAAGATGGCGCGGTTTTCCTTTTGGGCAGCACGCAGGAGGTCGTCGGGCTCGGTGGCTAGGATGGCGGCTTCGGGGTGGCTGCTTACGCCCTTATGGATAACGTCGAAGAGCTGGTGGGCCTTGGCCTTGGATTCGGCGTGGCCGGCGGAGGTGCGAGCGCCCTGGGCCATGTAAACGGCGAAGAAGGCGGCGTCGGCCCCGCCTTCGCGCATGCGGGGCAGATCGACTTGGCTGAGGTCGGCGGCGGGATCGTAGCGGCGGCCGAGATCGAAGCCGGGGCGCAGCATGACGAGCGGGGCGTCCACGTGGGTGTCGAGAGTCAGGCACTGCGCGTGCCAGGCGGCGGCGCGGGCGAGCAGTTCGGCCGAGGTGGCGGAAGCGGCGGGTGGCGTGGCGGTGGCGGCGGTCTGGGCCAGGGCGCGCCAGGAGGTGAAACCGAGGGCGGCGGTGGCACCAACTTTGCCGGTGAGGGAGAGGAAATCGCGGCGTTTCATTCCCGCCGGAGAAGCGGGAAACGGGCCGCGCGCGGAAAAAGTTAACGTGTGTTCGTGGATCAGACGCGGCGGATGAGGCCGACGAGCACGCCCTGGCATTCGAGGCGTTCCCCGGGGATGATGTCGGCGAAGCGGGGGTTTTCGGCGCGAAGCAGGGTGCGGCCTTTTTCGTGGACGAGGCGTTTTAGGGTGGTGGAAATGCCATCCACGAGGGCGGCGATGATCTCGCCGGGGCGCGGTTCGCGGCGCTCGAAGATGCCGATGTCTCCGTCGCAGATTTGCGCGCCGAGCATGGATTCACCGGTGATGCGCAGGGCCCAGAGGTGGGCGTGGCGGTTGGCTTTTACGCCGAACAGGGCGGGGTCGCAGGCAAAGGTTTCTTCTGGCTGGGCTTCGCGGGCGTCAGGCAGGCCGGCGGGGATGGCGCCGTAGATGGGGAGTTCGAGCAGGCCTTGAATCTGGGTGGCGCGCACGCCCCAGGAGCCGTCCCCGAATTGGTTGACCGCGCCTTTTGCAGCGAGAGCGCGCAGATGGCTCATAGCGGAGTTTTGGGACGCAAAGCCAAATTGTTTTTGAATACTGCGGGTGGAAGGAGGGATGCCGTGCTCTTGCTGGTGGGCGCGGATGAAATCGAGGATCTCTTCTTGTCGGGCGGTGAGCATACTGTTCAATTGAACAGTCCATGGGGTTTAGGCAAGTAGGATATGGCAGTTGACCATAGTATCCTTTGACAATTTAGAGAAACCCTGTCCTAAAACGGTTCAGACAGGTTTAAGGCTCGCCAAGCTCGGAGTCTGTAACCTGAATTTTTCATTTAATAGATTGAACACTCTTTCGCCAACTCATTGCTTCCCTCCTGTGCCCATGAATAACCTACTACGTCTTATTGTCGGCGGCTTTATTGCCGCTCTTTTCGCGGTTGCTGCGCAAGCGGCAGAACTAACTCCCGGCGCCGTCACGGTGGGTGTCGCCAAGGGTGACGTTACCTATAAAATCGCCGGAACGACCACTTACTTGGCTGCTCCCGCCGGCACCTCTCTTCCTCAAGGAGCGACTGTTAAGACGGGTCCTGGATCCCTCGCGACGCTGGTTTTCTCCAGCGGTTCGGTAGCCACGCTCCGTCCTGATACGGAAGTCGAAGTTTCCAAATTCGAGCAAGAAGCCTTCTCTGGTCCTGTCTCTAAGTCCGGTGAGCCTTCTGTTTCCAACACCCAGCTTAATCTGATCGATGGCGAAGTGATTTCCAACGTTAACAAACTCAAGAAAGGTTCGCAGTTCGTAGTCAATTCTCCCATCGGCGCGGCAGGCGTGCGTGGCACCATTTTCTCGATCAAGATCAACCGCGCCACAGGCGCCGCTTCGGTAGTCGTGCTGGATGGCTCGGTTAGACTGGATCGTAGGGCTATTCGTAACGGTCAAGTCACTATCGCTGAAAATACTGATGGTAAACCTTTCATTATCAGCAAAGATGAGGCTTTCAATGTTGCTCCAATCCCAGGTGGATTTACCAATGTTGAAACCGTTGTTGCCAATGTTCTTGCTACTATCCAAAGGGATGGCGCTAGTCGCCTGACCGAAGCAGAGCGTTCGGCCATCATTGAGGTGGTTAAGCAGCAGTTAGAAGTCGGTGCGCCCAATGCTACTCCCGACACCGTGACCATCGACACCTCCAAGTTTGAACAAAATAACAACAAAGACAAGACCACCACTGGTGAAGACAAAGGTCCTACCGTGCCTGTGGCGGACTTGGTCGGAGTCAGTATCAATTAATCTCGGTTAGTCCTCGGGCATATTAAACCAGCCGTTTTACGGCTGGTTTTTTTGTGCCCTGATTTGGGCGTCTGGCAGTCTGTCGGGCTTTAAAAAGAAAAGGGGAACTGATTTCGGGATTCGTCACGAAGGCGGAAGCGCAGACCTGACAATCGAAGTCCGATTAGGTTCTTCCACCGGCTTGAACTGGGCCACGACGCTGCCAATACCGGGTTAAGCGCCGGTTTACGGTCAGCAAAAAGCGCGCCATTCTAAGGCGCGGCAAGGGTTTGCGCGGTTAGGGGCGGCTCGAGGGCGAGGCGTTCGGCCTGGGGCAGGCCTTGGCGGATGAGCACGGAATTGAGGTTTTCGAGATTGGTGAGGACGACGAGCTGCTCCAGCGGCGCGTGATCGCGAATGTTGCCCTCGGCGTCGGGATGGGCATCGCGCCATTGCTTCGCGGTCTGGCCGAAAAGGGTGACGTTGAGCAGGTCGGCTTCGTTGGCATAGACGAGCGCGGTCTGGGCCTTGGTGATCGACGGCGGGAGGAGCGTTTCCTTGATGGCGTCGGTGTGTATGCGGTAGTTGATCTTGGCGAGGGTGCGCTGGAGGTTCCACCCGAGCTGGAGGCGATCGTTTTCGTCGTCCTTGAGGCGCTGGAATACCTTGATGAGGTAGAGCTTTAATTAAACGGAGACCCAGGAGGCGAATTCGAAGGCGATATCTTTGTGGGCGTAGGTGCCGCCATAGCGGCCCGCACTGGAGGTGAGTCCCACCGCTCCGGTTTTTTCGATCCACTGCTTCGGGGTAAGGACAAAGCTTTTTAGACCGGTCTGCACTCTAATCCCGTCGAATTCGACGGGATTAAAACCGGGATTGTTGAGCCGCTCCCAGACCCCGAGAAACTCGACCGTGCTGCGGCTGCGCAGCCAGTTACGAATGACATCGTCCGGGTGGTCG
>JAIXRU010000210.1 GCA_027485045.1 Opitutaceae bacterium
CCTCGGTTCGGAGATGAGTAAACAGAAAACGTCACCATTGGTAATCCAATTGGTGACGTTTTGCTTTATCACTTTGTGCTCGGCAACCCATCCACCAAGGCCCCCGGCCGGACGCTTACGGAAATCCGCCGCCTGGTCTCCGAGATCGAGGCCGCGCCCCGGCGACATGGCCCGTGGCGGCACGGCACGCGCCGCCATCGCGCTCGCCGATTCCCTTACGCGGTGATCTTCGCCGAGCGCCTCGACCGCCTTCACCTGGTCGCCGTCGCCCATGTGAAGCGTCAGCCCGACTACTGGTGCGAGCGCCTGCCGTGAAAAGCGGCGAGTCGAAGGGGTTGGGCTGTATCAGAGCAAATTGCGCAGGGTGCGTTGGTGGGCGCTGAGGCCGATGTCGTCGCTGGTGTTAAGCAGGGTATCGAGTAGCAGGGTGAAGGCCGCGTCGGCGCGGCCGGAGCGTTGGAGTGCAACGGCCAAATAGGCGGCGAATTCGTCGTGTTCGGGGAATTGGGCGCGGGCGCGTTCCAGCGCGGCCGCTGCGTCGGCGGGGCGGTCGAGGCGGAGCAGACATACGGCGTGGCCGACTAGGGTGTTGGCTTGTTCGGCGGGCGAAGCTAGTCCGAGAACCAAGGCGCGTTCGTAGGCGGCGAGCGCGCCGTTCAGATCGCCGGAGGAGGCGAGGGTGAAGGCGAGCTCGGCGGCGATTTCGGGCGTATGCGGATAATGTGCATCCAAGTCGCGCAGGCGGCCGGCCAGGCCTTCGACCCCGCCGCCGTGGCGCGCGCCTACGATGGCGTCGAGGATGGGTTTCCAGTCGGACATGGCAGGCGCGGGTTGATGGCTTAGGCGGTTTTAGCCGGGGCGTTGGGGGCGGCGGGTTTCTCGATTTTCACCGGCAGGGCGCGGGTGGCGACTTCGTGTTTCACGCGTTCTAAAAAGGCGGCGAAGGGGAGCACGCCTTCGTCGCCTTTGGCGCGGCTGCGCACGGAGACGGACTGGGCCTCGGCCTCTTTTTGGCCGACCACGAGCATGTAGGGCACTTTGGCCAGTTCGGCGCGGCGGAGCTTGGCTCCGACTTTGTCGGCGTCGTCGTCGAGGGTGACGCGCAGGCCGGCATCGCGGAGCTGGGTAAAGATCTCGCGGGCGTAGTCGTTTACCTTTTCCGAGATCGGGGCGATGCGCACTTGCTCGGGGGCGAGCCAGACGGGGAAGTCGCCGGCGAAGTGCTCGATGAGCACGCCGCAGAAGCGTTCCATCGAACCGAAGGGCGCGCGGTGCACCATGACGGGGCGGTGTTTGTTGCCGTCGGCACCGACGTAGTGGAGGTCGAAGCGCACGGGCAGCACGTAGTCCACCTGGACGGTGCCGAGCTGCCATTCGCGGCCGATCACGTCTTTGATCACGAAGTCGATCTTGGGGCCGTAGAAGGCGGCTTCGCCGGGCTCCTCGGTGAAGGGGACGCCGAGGGTGGCGGCGGCGGTGCGGCAGGCGGCCTCGGCGATGTCCCACTTGGCGGGGTCGCCGGTGAACTTGTTGCCATCGGGATCGCGCAGGCCGACGCGCACGCGGTAGTCGGCCATGCCGAGGGTGGTGAGCACGGTTTTCACCAAGCTGAGGCAGCCGAGGACTTCGGCGGCGACTTGGTCCTCGGTGCAGAAAAGGTGGGCGTCGTCCTGGGTGAAGCCGCGCACGCGGGTCATGCCGTTGAGCTCGCCCGATTGTTCCCAGCGGTAAACGGTGCCGAACTCGGCGAGGCGCACGGGCAGGTCGCGGTAGGAGTGGGGCTGGGAGGCGAAGATCTTGATGTGGTGCGGGCAGTTCATCGGCTTCAGGAGGAAGCCGTCTAGGAGCTGGGTGGGGTCCATGATGCGGTCTTCACCGATCACGGTTTTGCCGGCGCGCTCGTTGATACCTGCGGCGAAGGAGGCGGAGACGGCTTCGAGGCGGGCAGTCATTTCGGCACAGCCGCAACCGGCGGCGGCGATGGAGGCGAGCTGGTCGGGCTCGATGATGGCGGGGAATTGCGACTCCTTGTAGTAGGGGAAGTGGCCCGAGGTCTTGTAGAGGGCGAGTTTACCGATGTGGGGGGTGAAGACCTGGGAGTAGCCCTGTTTTTGGAGTTCTCCCATGATGAAGGTTTGCAGCTCCTGGCGAACGGTCGCGCCCTTCGGGGTCCAGAGGATGAGGCCCTGGCCAACGTCTTCGTCGATGTGGAAAAGCTGGAGGTCTTTGCCGAGTTTGCGGTGGTCGCGCAGCTTGGCCTGCTCTTGGCGTTCGAGGTATTGGGCGAGCTCGTCCTTGGAGGCGAAGGCGGTGCCGTAGATGCGCTGGAGCTGTTTGTTTTTCTCGTCGCCGCGGTGGTAGGCACCGGCGATGGAGAGGAGTTTGAAGGCTTTGACGCCCTTGGTGTAACGCACGTGGGTACCGGCGCAGAGGTCGGCGAATTCGCCGTTTTCGTAGAAGGAGATGGCCTCGCCCTCGGGGATGTCGGCGAGACGGCCGAGTTTGTAGCGCTCCTGGCCGCGGGCGGTGATGATGGCGGCTGCTTCCTCGCGGGAGACTTCCTTGCGGCGGAAGGGCTGGTTTTCCTCGATGACTTTTTTCATTTCGACTTCGAGTTTGGCGAGGTCGTCGAGGGTGAGTTTGTGGTCGAGGTCGATGTCGTAGTAAAAGCCGGTGTCGGTGGGCGGGCCGATGTCGAGTTTGGCGTCGGGGTAAACGCGAAGAATGGCGGTGGCCAGAATGTGGGAAGCGCTGTGGCGGATCTCTTGGAGGGGGGACATGGACATGGTGGAAAAGGAGCTAGTAGACGTTTTTTTTAACCACTAATGAACACTTATGGGCGCTAATAAAACCTTCTGAACCCGTCACCTAGAGGGGTAGAGGCTGGCTTCTGAATTAGTGCTTATTAGTGTTTATTAGTGGTTAACTGGATCGGTGGATTTGTTGGGAGGTTTACTTTTTGGCGGGTTCGAGGGCGTAGCCGTCTTTGCGGTCGAGCATGGTCCAGCCGAGGGCGGCGATGGCGCCGCGCAGGCGATCGGCTTCGGCCCAGTTTTTGGAGGCTTTGGTGGCCCAGCGCTGTTCGGCCAACGCGGTGACTTCGGCGGGGATTTCCACCTTGGGCGCGGCGGGCTCGGTGAGGTCGAGGCCGAGGGCGAAGAGCAGGCGTTCGAAGGCGGCCGGACTCACACCAGCGGGGCCGGCGTGGAGGGCGGTGAAGACGATGCCGAGGGCTTGGGGCGTATTCAGGTCGTCCTGAAGCGCGGCTAGGGCGGGGGCGAAGGGATCGGTGGTGCCGCCGGGTTGGAGCGCGGCGCGGTAGGCGCGGAGTTGGGTGAGGGCTTTTTCGGCGGCGTGGAGCGAATCGAGGGTGAAGTTGAGTTGTTTGCGCGGGTGGCCGGAGAGCAGGGCGTAGCGCAGGGCGGCGGGGGCGTGGCCCATCTCGCGGAGTTGATCGAGGGTGTAGAGGTTGCCCAGCGACTTGCTCATCTTTTTGCCGTCCACGAGGAGGTGTTCGCTGTGATACCAATGGTGGGCGAAGGTGGTGCCGTTGCAGCACTGGCTTTGGGCGATCTCGTTTTCG
The DNA here is from genome assembly GCA_027485045.1 of Opitutaceae bacterium. Classification (GTDB taxonomy): domain Bacteria; phylum Verrucomicrobiota; class Verrucomicrobiia; order Opitutales; family Opitutaceae; genus IMCC26134_A. Next base: position 3,584 of record JAIXRU010000210.1, read on the forward strand.
TGGTGGGGGAAGAGCAGGTCCACGCCGCCGGTGTGGAGGTCGATGGTGTCGCCGAGGTGTTTCTTGCTCATGGCGCTGCACTCGATGTGCCAGCCGGGGCGGCCCTGGCCCCAAGGGGAGGGCCAGAAGTTGTCGCCGTCCTCGGGCTTGTGGCCTTTCCAGAGGGCGAAGTCGGAGCCGTCTTCCTTTTCGTCGTCGGCCAGGCCCTGGGGTTTTCCGGAGAGGGCGGAGCCGAGGCGGAGTTCGCGTTCCTTGACGCGGGAAAGCGCGCCGTAGCCGTCGAAGGAGGTGACTTTGAAGTAAACCGAGCCGTCGTCGGTGCGGTAGGCGTGCCCGCGTTTTTCGAGGGCGGCGATCATGTCGATCTGCTCGGGGATGTGGCCGGTGGCGGTGGGCTCGACGTGGGGCGGCAGGCAGTTGAGGGCGGCGCAGTCGGCGTGGAATTTATCGGTCCACTGCTTGGTGACCTCGGCGAGCGGGCGGCCCTCCTCGCGGGCGCGGCGGATGGTTTTGTCGTCCACGTCGGTGAGGTTGCGCACGTGTTTCACCTTGGTTGGGCCGAAGTCGAGTTCGAGGAGGCGGCGGAGGAGGTCGTTGACCACGAAGGTGCGGAAGTTGCCGATGTGGGCCGGGGCGTAAACGGTGGGGCCGCAGTTGTAGAAACGATAGACGCCGTCGGGGTGCGAGGGACGGAGTTCGCGCGGGCTGCGGGTGAGGGAATCGTGGAGAGTGATGGGCATCGGCGGAGCTGGGAGCAGGGAGCTGGGAGCGGGGAGC
>JAIXRU010000151.1 GCA_027485045.1 Opitutaceae bacterium
CCGGTTTCACCAAGATGAAACTCTCCTCCGCCCGCCGGCATCTTTTTCTCTGCCCCGGCCCCGAATGCTGCGCCCGGTCCGAGGGCCTGGAAACGTGGACCGCCCTGAAAACCGCCTGCCAAACCCCGGGAGCCGACGCCCTGCGCACCAAGGCCGAGTGCCTGCGCATCTGCACCGGCGGACCCTGGCTGGTGGTTTACCCCGAGGGCGTCTGGTATGGCACGGTCACCCCGGCACGGGCCGAACGCATCGTGCAGGAACATGTGATGGGCGGCCAGCCGGTGGCGGAATGGGTGGCCCGCGTCCACCCCCTTGCCTGAAGCTTAACCCGCGTTCTCCGACTTACCGCTGCGCGCTGAAATCCAGACTCAAGGTGCCGGGACCGGAAACATTCACGCCCCCGTTATATCGCACCTTCTTAAACTCGAACTGCACCGCTGCCCGATCGCTGACGCTCACCAGCATCGCGACGTTGGGCAACGGATAGCTCTGCCCTGCGACCAGGGAAACCGGCGGCGCCAGCTCGCGGTTGTCCACCTTCGCCTTGATCGCCGTGATCTGCACCGGACGCTGCGCCACGATGTAAACGAACTCTTCCGCCGGCACCGCCGCCAAGGGTAAAGTAGCTGCCACCGGCTTGGATTCGCCGCTGAAAAGCGCCACTACGCCCCAGATTACCAGAGGCAACAGCGCCACCACGCCGATCCCGAGCCAGAGCCCGTTTTTAGCCAGCAAAGCCCGGTCCAAACCACCCAGCGGCATACGCGGTTGGAACGGAGCTCGCTGCGGAGCCTTCGACGCCACCGGCTCGGACCCGGGCGTCATCGCCGCCGCCGCTCCGGAGGGCGCGGGTTCCGCCGAGCCCGAACGTGAAGCGGAACTACCCGAATGCGTTATCTCGATCTTGCCGTAAATCTCGCGGTTCAGCCCCCGGCCCGCCGGACGCCCGCCCTCACCCAAGCCGAGCGCGAGGTAATCAGCCACCAGCTTGTCGCCCGGCAGCTTTAAGAAATTGCCATAAAGCCGCAGAAACCCGCGCACATAAATCTCGGGTAATTTGAGGTCGAACTGATTGCTCTCGTACTTGTGAAGATAGTCGCCGCGAATCTTCGTCGCCTCCGCCGCTTCGCGGATGGAGATGCCCTTGCGTTTCCGTGCTTCTTCTAGGCGTTCGCCGATCGTCTGCATGAAAGAGGAGGTAAGGTGGGCAACCGCATAGAATAAAGGACGAAGTTATCACTGCTCGCGTTTAACCCCGTTTTTTCTGCCACCCGCCATCCACTCGCGCATTCAAAAACAGCCGCTTTTGCTAAGTAATACCACACAAGCACGTATTTTACTGTTGGTCGCGCGCAATCAAATCCACAGTATTCCCAAGATCGCCTAGCTACTGGTAAGACCCACCTGTCCGCTGCGAACTTTTCGCATGTCGACCCCCGAACCGCACCCCCACACCCCTTCTAACCCTAACTTGCCCGTAATCGCGCAGTTGCCCGTGCGTCTGCGCGACTTGTTAAAGCGCGAAGTTTGCCTGGAGATCAGCCGCAACCACATCGAGAACGCGATTCAGCAGGTCGAACGTGAAGCCAACGAGATTCACCAGACCCGCCCGCCCTTTCTCTTCCTTCAAGCCAAAGCCACCCGCGCCGAATTCAATACACGCAAAAGCAGCACCGCCGATACCCTCCAGTCCCTAACCCAAGGCTTGGGCGAAATCACCACCGCTCAGCCTAAACTGTGCGCCTGGGTCGAGGACGATCTGGAAACCTTTGTCCGCGACTCCCAGCCTGCCTACATGCACGGGCTGGCCTGCCATGGCTTCCCCGACGACTGGCAACGTGCCGTCATCCGCTTCGACCAGAGAACCGTCAGCTTTCGCAACGCCCTTGGCATGGTGCAGGCCTCCCTCGCCAACGTCCCTCGCGGGGTCCTCCTCGCCTCTCACTCCGCAGCGTTCGAAAGCCTCATGCCCGCCCGTCAATGGGGCGCACTGCTCGACTACGAATTCCTTTTTTTTAATCGTCTCGCCGACCTTCAGCGACGCTCCCTCGAACTCAACGCCGCCACCCTGAAGCGCACCACCGAGCAAAAATTCGCCAACCAGATCGCCCTCTGGGCCCGTCTGGACTCCGACGCCGCGCGCAAGAATATCATGGAACTTCGCGCCCGGCTCGAACTCTCCGTCATGGAGGCCCGCGCCATCTACCTCTCCGAAGCCGCACTCGCCAACACCGACGACAGCCGTCCCGATCGCAGCTTCGTTTACCCCCTCTGGGAGTATCTTCGTCAACTCATGCGTCCCGAAATCGACCCCGCCCACGTCGAGGCCATCGTGAGCGAGACCGAACAAATGCTCGGAGGCACCGGCAGGTAGCTCTTCAATACCGACGGCGGTAGACCGTGCCCGCCCCGTCTTTAAATACCAGCATACCCTCCTCCATCCCGGCGAACACCAGGTCGTCTTCCACCTTGTCGCCCACCCCGATCACGCGCCCCAGATGCACGACCCGAGGACGCGGTCCCGGCATCAAAGCCGTGAATACCAAAGCCTGCACTTGAGCCTGCACCTGCTCCGGTGACTTGGGCCCGCCTTTCTCTTCCTCGCCCGACACCACCGCCGCCGCAGATGTTGCTGCAACCGGCGCCGGCTCCGCCGATTTCGCGGCTACCTCCGCCTCAAGATCCTTGCCGGATTTCCCGGCGGGAAAAACCGCTTGTCGCAAAGCGTCTCCAAACTGCATCCACAAAACAACCACAGTCAAAGGAAACGCGACATACGCGACGACGCGCCAAAAACCCCATCGCCGCTTTGCTTTGCGCAACTCCGCCTCCTTGGACGCGCGGCCCGGGGGCTCTGCCGGCGGCAGCCCGGTCAGGAAGGGCGCCGTGGTGTGACCCGTGCGCTCCGTCGCTTTGGTCAAAGCTTGCGCGATTTTGCTCATGGGGAAACCCCTGAACGGATTTTATCCCGTGCGCAAGCTGCGGATTACCCTGCTTTCACCACTCAGCCCCCCGCACCCGAAGCCGCATCAGTGCAGGCCGAGCCTCCGCACGCACGCGAACCGCGCCGCGCGCGCAACAACTCGCGCCTCAGCCAGTCCAGCGCCCCGTTGACCGCCCGCTGCTTCACCGCCGCCCGCGGGCCCGACTGGTTCAAACGTCGCGACCACACTCCCTCGGGGGTATAAAGCGCCAAAAAAATCGTCCCCACCGGGTTTTCCCGCGTGCCCCCGCACGGCCCCGCGAAACCCGTGATCGCCAACCCATAATCCGCTCCCAATCGCTCCGCCACCCCCGCCGCCATCGCCACCGCGGCCTCCGCCGACACCGCCCCATGCTGGATCAACAAATCCTCCGGAATATCCAAAAACTGCATCTTCGACTCGTTCGAATAACACACACATCCGCCCGCAAAAAACTTCGAAGCCCCCGCGATGTCCGTGAAACTGTTCGCCAGCAACCCGCCCGTCGCCGTCTCCGCCACCGCCAGCGTGTGCTCCCCCGCCCGCAGCAAATCCGACGTCAGCTTGGGCAACGAATCATGCCCGTAGCCCATAAAATCATCCCCCAGCAGCGCCGCGCACTTACCCGCCAGCTCTTGAAGTTCCGACTCGCTCAAACCGCCCGTGGGCGAACTCAGCCGTACATCCACCTGCCCCTGATGCGCGCAAAACGCTATGCCCAGCGCCGGTCCCGCCGCCGCCAGCAAGGGCTGCAATCGCATCTCCAGCGCACTCTCCCCTATCCCCGCCGTGCGCAACTGCACATAGGCCTCTTTGGTCGCCAGCAAACCCAGCGCCGCCAGCTTCGGCAAAACCTGCTCCGTCCACATCGGCTGCAACTCATTCGGCGGCCCGGGCAGCATCACCAACACCTTCCCGTCCTGCTCCACCCAAAGCCCCGGCGCCGTCCCGTTCGCATTCGCCAGCACCTCGCCCCGGGAAAACCGGTAGGCCTGCTTCAAATTGTTATCCGTCATCTTCCGGCCCAGCCGGGAAAAACGCGCCTCGATCGCCGCACGGATGCCTTCCTCGAAAATCAACTCCTGCCCCAGCACCTCGGCCACCACTTCCCGCGTCCGGTCATCGCACGTCGGACCCAGCCCGCCCGTGGTGATCACCACATCGCTCCGCGCCCAGCTCTCGCGAAACTGCGCCGCGATCGCCGCCGCCTCGTCCGTGATCGTCACATTGCGCGTCAGCGACGCACCCCGGCTGCCCAGACTCGCCCCCACGAAGGTCAGATGCGTGTTCGCCGTCAGCCCCAGGAGCAGCTCATCCCCCAAAGTGATCAGCTCGTAGCGAACCGCTGAGACGGACCGTGCCGGATCAGCATCTGAAGAAATGTCGTGACAGGAAACCATACGTTGCGAACCACGCACCTTGGCTACTCTTTACGAAAATGCCAGCGACCGACCCAATAAACCTGAAAGAGAAGGTGCGCCGTCTTCCCGATAAGCCCGGCGTATACCTGATGAAAGACCGTCTCGGCCGCATCCTCTACGTCGGCAAGGCCAAGGCCCTGAAAAAACGCGTCTCCTCCTACTTCACCCCCTCCCGCGCCCAGACCCTCCACCCAAAAATCCGCGCCCTCATCGGCCTCATCCACGACTTCGATACCATTGAGGTAAAATCCGAGCCCGAAGCCCTGCTCCTCGAAGGCAAACTCATCAAACAGTGGAAACCCCGCTACAACACCGACTTCATCGACGATAAACGCTTTCTCCTCGTCCGTGTTGACCTCTCCGAAACCCTGCCCCGTTTCCGCCTCACCCGCCTGCGCAAGGAAGACCACTCCCGCTACTTCGGCCCCTTCGCCCACTCCGGCCTCCTGCGCAAAACCCTCGCCCAGATGCGCCGCCAATTCGGCGTCCTTCTCGGCGACGCCACCCCGCAAAAACTGCCCGACGGCCGCTGGCAACTCTACGACGACGTGCGCGAAGAGCTCTACGGCTCGGAAAACCTCGTCACCCCCGAGACCTACCGCCCCCGCGTGGACGCCGCCTGCACCTTCCTCGAAGGCAAATCCCGCGAATGGCTCGCCACCCTGCGCGCCGAGATGCAGACCGCCGCCGAAAAACAAAATTTCGAACACGCCGCCGAGCTGCGCGACATCGTCTTCGCCCTCGAAAAAACCCTGGAGAAAACCCGCAAATTCGAACGCGACCAACCCGTC
>JAIXRU010000139.1 GCA_027485045.1 Opitutaceae bacterium
AGCGCATTTCAGAGGCGAACGACCAAGGAATACTCGGAGAGTATTTTGCCGGGAGTGAGCCACTGAAAGGTGCCGACAGATCCCCTCGATGCGACCCGCCCGACTGCATCGTTCCGGCTTAGAGCTTATCCACGATCTTGTCGGCCAGACCGTAGGCGATGGTCTCCTCGGCGTTCAGGTAAAAATCGCGATCCGTGTCCTTGTTTATCCGCTCGATCGGCTGCCCCGAGGCCTTGGCCAGAATCACGTTCAACTCGTTGCGTATTTTTTCCATCTCCTGCGCCTGAATGTTGATATCCGTCGCTGGCCCCACAAACCGCCCGCTGATCAAAGGCTGATGGATCATCACCCGTGCGTGCGGAAACAACAACCGGCGGCCCTTTGGCGCGCCGCTCAACAGGATGGACCCCATCGAGGCGGCCATGCCGGTCACGATCACCGTGATCGGCGAGGAGATCAGGTGCATCGTGTCATACACCGCCATGCCAGCCGTGATGGAACCGCCGGGCGTGTTGATGTAGAAAAAAATCTCCTTACCCGGATCGCTCGCTTCCAAAAAGAGCAGCTTCTCAGTCAGGTCCTTCGCCGAAGCGTCGGTGACCGGACCCCAGAGGAAAATTTTCCGTTGCTCGATGAACTTGTTTTGAATGCGGGCGGCCAGAGGAGCGGCATCCTTTTTAACGGCGGCATCCGCCTTGTCATCCTCCTTGTCGTCGTCGTCATCGTCGTCGGCGCGGGGAAAGAGGGATTCTTGGAGACCGGTCTGCAGGTTGGAGAAATGCATGGTGGACCCGGAACGTGGTTGTTACCGGCCCCCTTGGCAAGTCGCGCCACCCCCAAACTTTCCGGCTAAGAAACTGCCCCCTCAACTTGCACCGCCACAAGCACGACACTTGCTCTAAATCACCTCCATCATGCAACCCACCCAAACACCCCCGCCCGCCCGCCGTCTCACCGCCCGTGACTTCGACCAAGAACTCATCGACCTCTACGATTACTACGTGCACGGCCGCATCGACCGTCGCGGCTTTCTCGACCGAGCCGCCAAATTCGCCGTCGGCGGCCTAACCGCCGCCGCCTTACTCGACCTGCTCAGCCCCACCTACGCCTTCGCCGCCGAAGTCCCCAAGGACGACGCCCGCGTAGTCAGCGAGACGATCTCCTACTCGTCCCCCGACGGAAACGGCGAGCTGCGCGGCCTGCTCGCCCGCCCCGCCGGCGCGCCCGCCCGCCTGCCCGCCGTGCTCGTCGTGCACGAAAACCGCGGCCTGAATCCCTACATCGAAGACGTGGCCCGCCGCGTCGCCCTCGCCGGCTACACCGCCTTCGCCCCCGATGCCCTTTCCCCCTTCGGCGGCTATCCGGGCAACGACGACGAAGGCCGCGCCATGCAGCAAAAAATCGACCGCGTGAAAATCATCGAGGACTTCGTCGCCGCCGCCCGCTTCCTGCACACCCACCCCGCCTCCAACGGCTCGGTCGGCGTGGTCGGTTTCTGCTTCGGTGGCGGTGTCTCCAACACCCTCGCCTGGCGTCTCCCCGAAATCATCAAGGCCGCCGTCCCCTACTACGGCGGTCAGCCTCCCGCCGAAGAAGTGCCGAAAATCAAGGGCTCGCTCCTGCTCCACTACGCCGAGCTGGACACCCGTGTAAACGCCGGCTGGCCCGCCTACGAAACCGCGCTCAAAGCCGCCAACATCAACTACGAGGCCCACATCTACCCGGGCGTAAACCACGGCTTCCACAACGACACCACCCCCCGCTACGACGCACCCGCCGCCAAACTCTCCTGGGAACGCACCCTCGCCTTTTTCAAGGCCAAGCTCGGCTAACCGATACTCCGCAGGCCTGGCTGGTGGTTTTTCCTAGCCGCGCGCCAGCCCTCGTCGCTTGCTGGCCCGCATGGCCCGCCCACCCCGTCCTGTCCGCACCCGTCCGCTTCTGCCCCCGGCAGACGGCTTGCATCCGGACAACCCGCACCGCGGGCGCTACGATTTTCCCGCTCTTCTGCGCGTTAGCCCCGAGCTGGCCCGTTTCCTCCAGCCGCACCCGATCGAGGGGGACACCATCGACTTCGCCCGGCCCGACGCCGTGCTCGCACTCAACCGCGCCCTCCTCCTCCACCACTACGGCCTGAGCCACTGGGAACTTCCGCCCGGCGCGCTCTGCCCTCCCATCCCCGGCCGGGCCGACTACCTGCACCACCTCTCCACCCTGCTCAAATCCTCTCCTTCCGCCGCCACTCCGATCACCGCACTCGATATCGGCACCGGCGCATCTGCCATCTATGCTCTGATTGGAGCGAAACATTTTGGGTTTCATTTCTTGGCTAGTGACACTGATGTAGAAGCATTGGAATTTGCACAACGGAACGTTTCTTTGAACAAGTTAGATGAGCTTGTAAGCGTAGTAAGTGTCCCAAGCAGCACTGACCTGCAGCGCTGCATCGCAGAGACCTTGTTACCTGCATTCGAAACGGATAGAAATGGGAAAAACATGTCTGTGTTGAGCCTCTCTGAGCATTTTCGAGCGCATCTGCTAACTTTGGATGACCCTGAGTCCTGGACTGCAGCCTG
>JAIXRU010000216.1 GCA_027485045.1 Opitutaceae bacterium
CCACCCCGACCTCGCCGAACTCGTTTTCGATCACGGCGAGTTTTTTGCCGTGCTGCTCGGTGAGGATGCGGTTGAGCAGGGTGGTCTTGCCGGCGCCGAGGAAGCCGGTGAGCACGGTGACGGGAATGGGGGCGGGGGCGGATGGAGCGGGGGAAGACATGGCGTGAGGGGGGATAACAAAGGCGGGCGTCGTCGGGTCGCAAGCCCGGCCAGCGGGTGGCTGGTGGCTCGCGGAGTGCCCCCGGAAAAGTGTAACCAAAATGGTTACACTTTTCCGGGGGCAGGGTGCGGGGGTGGGGCGGAACGGTTGGGTGGGCGAGGTGCGTGGTGGATGGTGCGGGTGCTTGCGTGCGGGGGGCGCGGGGGCTTTGGTGGCGGGCTTTTAATCGCGCCGATGACACTTTCCGAGAAACGCCAAGCCCTGATCGACGACCTGACGACCCTGCCGGACGCGGAGGAGCGGTTTAGCTATTTGCTGCAAAAGGCGAAGAAGTGGACGGCGATGGAGCCGGGTTTGAAAACGGAGGCGCGTTTGCTGCCCGGGTGTGTGTCGCGGTTGTGGCTGGCGATGGAGTATCGCGACGGGCGGTGCTGGTTTCAGATGGAGGCGGAGGCGATGATCTCGAAGGGTATCGCGGCGGTGGTGTGCGGGTTTTACCAAGGCGAGACGCCGGCGGATATTTTGGCCAACGAGCCGGATTTTCTGGCCGAGGCGGGCTTGACGCAGGTGTTGTCGGCCAATCGCAGCAGCGCGCTGGCGAACCTGCGCAAACGCATCCGGGCCTTTGCCGAGGCGTGTCTGGCGGGCGCGGTGACGCCGGTTTGAGGGGGGTGGGGCGGTGGGGAGACGCACGGGCGCGAGGCAGGAGTTAGTGCTGCCAGTTTTCCACTTTCAGGCCGGAGACACGGCTAAACTCGGCGACATTACGGGTGATGACGGTGGCACCGAGTCGCAAGGCTTGGGCGGCTATTAAGGTATCCATGGGGCCGATGCCTAGGCCCTTGGATTCGAGATCGTGACGGATGGCGGCGTAGTGGGTGCTATCGTCTCTGGTAAAGGGCTCGATAGGGATGATCTGGGCGAGTTCGGCCAGCTTTAGCCGGGCTTGAGCGCTGGTGCCTTTGGTTACGCCAAACTCGCGTTCGGCAAGCACGATAACGGAAAGGCGCAATTCACCGAAATGCTCCTGCATGTTGTCTGACAGCTTGGGATTGCCGCCGCGCATGTAGGCGGAGATCGCGTTGGTGTCGGGCAGGTAGATCATTCGTCGCGGGGAATGTCGGCGGTGGTGTGGGGAGGAACGTCCAGCAGGTCGGGGCAAGACCCGGCAAGGGCGATAAAGCGACGACGACGTGCTTCATAATCCGCGTCCAAGGGCTCTAGCAAAACTCCGCCGGTCGAGGTGCGAGAGATGGCAACCTCTTTGCCGGGAAGACGAAACTCGCGGGGTAATCTGGCGGCTTGGGAACCGCCGTGTTTGAAGAGCTTTGCGCGGCTTGCGGTGCTTGGCATAGCTACGAGTAGATACTTTTAAGAGATGTAGTCAAATCATTAGGCATTAATTGGTAACAAAAAAGCCACCCTCTGATGGAAGGTAGCCTTGGTGATAGGAGACGGAGGGGATGTTTATTTGGATATGCTTAAAGAAGCGCGACGGGGGCGGCGCAGGGCGGCAAAGGCGAGGGTGGCGAGACCGGCCAAGGCGGCGTAGGTGCTGGGCTCGGGGATGGCGGAACTATCAATCACCTGCCACTGACCGATCACCGGCCCGATGGTGGTGCGGAGATGGGAGCTGGGAGCTGGGAGCTGCATTAAGGGTCGTTCGTTAGCATATAATGGGACTGGCTCAAGGGGTTTTAATTTCGGCGGCAATAAACGGATCGGAAGCGCCGGGCGGGACGTCCGGCGCGACACGCGGGACGCGTGCGCTCCCCGGACCAAACGGAATAGGCCCCTGAGCGGCGGAAAAACCACCTAGCGCGTGCGTGCTATTCAGGTAAATGGGCTGGAAGCTACGACGTCACGCACCCGACCCGGGGCCTTTTTTCGCACGCAATAATTGCTGAAGAAAATTGCGGTCGGTCGCGTCTTTATCATGCGTACCTTGTTTCATTCTCAGCATAAGGGCCGCACTGGCAAAGGGGATGCTCACGCCGTCAATCGTTTCGATTTCGATACCGTCGCGGGTGTCCTCAAAGCAGACTCCGCAGGCTTCGGTCATCACGTCACCCAGGTCGCGGATGGCGCGATCCGGAAGGATTTCGAGGGCCTGTTTGACCAAGGCTTGGTTGGCGCGGTCGCGGGCGATGAGCAGATCAATATCCTCGGTGGCCCGAATGAACCCGAGGCGGTTGATGGTGAATCCACCGACCACGACGTAGGCGACGCCGAGTCGATTGAGCTCGCGAGCGAGCGAGACCAAATCCGCGTCGCTGGGCACCCGGGTTACTTCGGGTCGCGGTTCAGTATCGCCGTCCATAGGTCGCAGGCTTCGTTGCTAGAAAAACGGAAGACGCCCTTGGGCTGGCCTTTGCCCTTGGTCAGCTGCGCGGTGATGCGCTGTAAACGGGCGAAGCGTTCCCACGGAGTTTTGCGTAATTGTCCGACGACTTTGATCGGAGTTGGGTTCACCGCGTGAGGTTCGTTTGGGGTTGGGGCCGGGTCAAGTTTTGGTGTGGGAAGGCTGGGTGTGGCGGGCGCAGATAATCCTGTTTTTGGTCGTGGCTCGGGGAGCGCCTGCGTCTTGCAGGCTGGCTTTGGCGTCTCGCCGAAGCCTCGGCGCGGATCGGAGCGCCGGGCGGGACGTCCGGCGCGGCACGCGGGACGCGTTCGCTCCCCGGACCGACGGAAGGCTACGGTTTTTGCCGGGGGCGGGGCGAAACGGGGGGGAATATAAGGAAAGTCTAATCTGCGGGCGCGGGATTTCTAAGGCGGTGAGGTGTAGGATGGGGCGTAAGTTTAGCCTTTCATCTTATGAGCAAAATACTGGTTTGGGATCTACCCGTTCGTCTCTTTCACTGGACCTTTGCGGGTTCGCTTTCGGGCGCGTTGGCCATCGGGTTTTGGGTCGATGACGACAGTCCGCTGTTTCAGGTGCATATGCTGCTCGGCTTGGTCGCGGCGTTTGCTTTGGCGGGGCGGCTGGTGCTCGGCGTAGTGGGTTCGCGTTACAACCGGTTTTCCTCGCTGCCCTTAGCGCCGGGAAGGGTGATCGCGTATTTCGTGGGAGCGTTCACGGGCGGGGCGAAGCGTTTTATTGGGCACAATCCGGGGACGGCGGTGGTCTCGTTGGCCATGTTTGCGCTGGTGCCGCTCTTGATCGCCAGCGGGGCGGGTTGGCTGGGCGGGCTGGGCGAGGAGCTGCACGAGGGGTTTGCCATCGCGTTGCTGGTGGCGATTGGCGGGCACTTGGCAGGCCTCGTTTGGCATACGGTGCGGCATCGGGAGGCGATTGCGTTGTCCATGGTCACGGGGCTGAAGGACGGGCCGGAGGCGGAGGGATTAAAGAGCGCGCGGCCGGTCTGGGCGCTGGCGATGTTGATCGGTGGCGGAGCGTGGGTGGCGGCGTTGTTTGCCAACCACGACACGGCGGCGGGCACGGTGAAACTGCCTGTGCTCGGCACGGTGGTTTCGCTGGGCGAAAACGAGGGCGCGGAGGGCGGCGAGGAGAACGAAGGCGGCGCGGGCAAGAAGGTCGGGGTCGGAAAGAACGGTGAGCATGGCGAGAAGGACGACGACTGAGTCCACAAGCCCCGAACACTTTCCGGCCAAAACGCCTTAACCTAAACGGATTTTATTATTTTTCTGAATGAACGTTCTATCTAAACTTGAGCCCCTGAATGGTTGTGAAGCCCTTGTGGCCGACACGCTCAAAAACGAAGACGCGGTGTTCGGTGCCGTGCTTGATCCCAATCAGGGCAAAGTCATGCTTGATTATGATGCGGCGCGGATGAGCGATGCGGCGGCGGGCCGCTTGGCGGAGAAAATCGCGCCGGTGCTGAGCCAGCGTTACGGAAAGTGCACGCTGCGTTTGTCGGGGAGGGCCTGCGAAAGCTGCGCGCTGCGGCTGGAGCGCAAGGCGGAGAAAATCACCGGGGTGCGGCGGGCCACGGCTACGTTTATCGGGGGGGTGATGACGGTTAACTTTGACCAGGCGGTGCTCTCCGCCGAAGCGGTAGGAGTGCAGCTCAAGGCGGCGGGGGCACCGGTAAAGCCGCTGGCAGAGGCGGAGCTTGACGAAGCCGGGTTGGCGGCGTCGGGTTGGCGCAAATGGTTCCACGGCGAGGGGCTGGAAGTGACCTTCACTTGGGCCACGTTGGTGTTCATGCTGGCGGGCTGGGGAGTGGGCAAAGTCGCGCCGGAGCTGGGTTGGTTGCGGGCGGCCTTTTATGCGCTGGCTTACGGCACGGGCGGGTATTTCGGGGTGCGGGCGGGTTGGCAGTCGCTGCGGGAAAAAACCGTGGATGTGGACTTGTTGATGGTGTTGGCCGCGTTGGGGGCGGCGGTGGTGGGCGCGCCGTTTGAGGGGGCGATGTTGTTGTTTCTTTTTTCGCTCTCCAACGTTTTGCAGGCGCACGCCATGGCGCGCACCCGGCAGGCGATTTCCGCCTTGATGAAACTACGGCCCACCCAGGCGCTGTGTCGTCGGGCGGAGGGCACGCAGTTGCGGTCCTTGGATGAGTTGGTGGTGGGCGACGTGTTGATCGTGAGGCCGGGCGAGGGGCTGCCGCTGGACGGCTTGGTGATCGAGGGCGAGAGCTCGGTGGACGAGGCCATGTTGACCGGCGAGGCCATGCCGGTGGTGAAGCACATCGGTTCAAAGGTCTTTGCCGGAACGATGAACCAGACGGGCGGGCTGGAGGTGCGGGTGACGAAGCTGGCGAAGGATTCGACCATCGCGAAACTCATTCAACTGGTGGAGCAGGCGCAGGGCGAGAAGGCGAAGACGCAGCGTTTTCTGGAAAAGGCGGAGCAGGGCTACGCCATCGCGGTGCTGGCGCTGACGGCGGGGTTGGTCTTGGTGCCGTGGCTGGGGTTTGGGAAGGCGTTTGACGCGGTGTTTTACCGGGCGATGACCGTGCTGGTGGTGGCTTCGCCGTGCGCGTTGATCATCAGCACGCCGGCGTCGATTTTGTCGGCCATCGGCGGGGCGGCGAAGCGCGGCATTCTTTTCAAAGGCGGGGCGCATCTGGAGCGCATGGCGGGGATCACGGTGTTTGCCTTCGACAAGACGGGCACGCTGACGCGCTGGAAACCGCAGGTCACCGATGTGGTGTGCGGGGGCGAGCGGGTGGCGTTTGCGGCCTGCACCAGCGGACCGGCGCTGGATTTGTTGCAACTGGCGGCGGCGGTGGAGGCGAAGTCGGAACATCCGTTGGCGCGGGCCATCGTGCAGGCGGCTCAGGATCGGCGGCTGGATGGGCTGGAGTGCGGCGCGTTTCAGTCGATCTCTGGCAAAGGCGCGTCGGCCACGGTGCGTGGGCGGCGGCTGGCGGTGGGCAGCGCGGCGTATTTTGCCGACCGGGTTTGCACGGGCCTGCCGGAGGCCGAGGCGCGGATGGGCGCGTTGATGGATGAGGGGAAAACCTGCGTGCTGGTCGGTGAGTTGCTGGCGGGGGGCAACCAGGCGCGCATTCTGGGCGTGATAGCGGTGGCGGATGTGATGCGGCCGGACGCGAAGGCGGTGTTGGCGCGGCTGCGTCAACTCGGGGTGAAGCGCATCGCGATGCTGACGGGCGATCATCAGCGGGTGGCCGCCGCCATCGCGCGCGAGGTGGGCGTGGATGAGGTTCACGCGCAGTTGTTGCCCGAGGACAAGGTGCGGGTGGTGCGCGAACTGCGCGCCATCGGGCCGGTGGCGATGGTGGGCGATGGCATCAATGACGCCCCGGCGCTGGCGGCGGCGGATATCGGCATCGCGATGGGTGCGGGCGGCACCGACGTGGCGATGGAGACGGCCGACGTGGTGTTGATGAACGACCACCTAGATAACATCGCCCTCGCGCTCGATACCAGCCGACGGGCGCGGCGGGTGGTGATGCAGAATCTCACCTTCGCGTTGGGCGTGATCGTGGTGATGGTGACGGCGACCTTGGTCGGTAACGTGCCGCTGCCGGTTGGCGTGGTGATGCACGAGGGCAGCACGGTGCTGGTGTGCTTGAACGGGCTGCGCTTGTTGCTGCCGAGGTCGGCGCGGGTGGTGGCGGGTTAACCTCACGGCGGTGCGGTCTCGCCACTAAGGGCTAATCGGCACACGGTGACGCATGCGTATTCTGGTCGCGGAAGATGAAGCCAAAGTCGCCTCGCACCTCCGGCACGGGCTGGAGGAGGCGGGTTACGCCGTGGACGTCGCGGCCGACGGCACCGAGGCGCTTTGGCTCGGCGAAACCAATCCTTACGACGCGATGGTGTGCGATGTGATGATGCCCGGCGCGGACGGTGTGACCGTGGTGCGGCAGTTGCGGCGCAAGGGCGTGCGCGTGCCGGTGATTTTTCTCTCCGCGCGGCATGAGCTGAGCGACCGGGTGGCGGGGCTCGATGCCGGGGGCGATGATTATCTGGCCAAGCCGTTTTCGATGATCGAGCTGCTGGCGCGGTTGCGGGCTTTGCTGCGGCGGCAGCGGGCCGACCCGGTCGATCAGGTGCGGGTGGGCGATCTGGAGCTCGATTTGCTGGCGCGCACTGCGCGGCGCGGCGGAGTCGAAATTGCGCTGACCAACCGGGAGTTTGCGCTGTTGGAGTTGTTGATGACCTCGTCGCCCAAGCCAGTGAGCAAGACGGCCATCATCGAGCACGTGTGGGACCAGCATTTCGACTCGGGCACCAATGTGGTGAATGTTTACGTGAACTATCTGCGGGCGAAAATCGACCGGCCCGGCATGGCGCCGCTGATTCAGACGGTGCGCGGAGTGGGCTTTGCGTTGCGGGAGGTCGCCTCGTGAAATCGCTGCGCTGGCGGGTGGCCCTGTGGTTTACGCTGAGTTTGCTGGGCGTGATGGCGGTGTTCGTGGGCGTGACCTATGCACATTTGCAACACGAGCTGCGGGTGGATCGCTGGAAGCGGGCGCATCCGGAACACCCCGACTGGGTCTTGCACGGGAGTTATTCCGAGGCGGAGGTGGACGACATCGCGGGCGAGCTCGGGCGCTTGGCGTTGTGGTATGCGTTGCCCTTTACCGGACTGGCGCTGGGCGCGGGATACTATCTGGCGAAGCGGTCCTTCGAGCCGGTGAGCGAGATGAACCGGCAGTTGCAGGCGATCGGCGCGCGCAGTCTGGAGCAACGTATCCGTTTGCCGGAGGCAGATGAGGAGTTTCGTGCCATCGAGAAAAACGTGAACGCGCTGCTGTCCAGGCTGGACACGGGTTTTCGGCAGTTGACGGAGTTTTCCGCGCAGGTGGCGCACGAGCTGCGCACGCCGTTGACCTTGCTGCGCCTGCAAGTGGAGGAGGCGGCGGGGCGGATCGAGCCGGGGCTGGCGGAGTCGATGCAGGAGGAGCTGCGGCGTTTGTCCGACTACGTGGAGCAATGCCTGCTGCTGGCCACGGCGGAGCAGGGGCGGCTGGCGTTGGAGATACGCCCGGTGGCCTTGCGCGCGCTGGTGGTGGAGATGATCGAGGTCTATGAATTGCTGGCACGGGCCGAGGAACGGGTGCTCACGGTGACGGCTCCGGCCGAGGTGTGGGTGAAGGCGGATGAACGCAGCCTGCGGCAGATGTTGCACAATCTGCTGACCAACGCGCTGCGGCATGGCGAGGGGCCGCTGGCGGTGTGGGTCGGGATCGAGGGCGCGGACGGCTGCGCAGAGCGAGCGCGCGTGGTGTGCCGGGTGGAGAACGCGTGTGCGCGGCGCGCGGCGGCCAACCTGAGCGGCACGCGGCTGGGGCTGCGCATTGTGCGGGCGCTGGCGCATCTGCATCCGGGCATCCAGGTGCGGGCGGAGGAGGCGGGAGACGGGCGCTTCGTGGCGGAGTTAAGTTGGGCTACCGGGGGCTAAAGAAACTGTTTAAGGTGCGACGGGTTTTAGGTTCTCCAGCCACCAGCCGTCGGACTTTTTGAGGAGGGTGGCGGTGATGGCCTGGCCTTTTTGGGCGGCGGCTAGGGTGGGGGCGTCCACTTTTAGTAGCATGGTCATGGCGCGCATGACGCCGGGGATTTCCTCGTGTTTGACCAGCAGGGCTTTCTTTTCCGCGACCACTTCGACGATGACGCCTTTGAGGGGGTGACCGACGGGGGCGGTGGCAGGCGAGGGCGTGGTGTTCGGGGCGGGTTGAGCGATGGAGTTGGAGGAGTAGGCGAGGCTGAGTGCCACAGCGGCCGAGAGGAGACGAACGAGACGGATGGTTTTCATAGAAGAAGGAAGGGATTAGGGAGTGGGTAGGCGTATGTAACTTAGAACAAAAACTTCACGTCGGCCACCACGGTGCGTTGCGGGAAGGGGTGGAAGAGGAAGTATTCGCGGTTGAGTAGATTATCGACGCCGAGGCTGGCGGACCAGCGGTCGTTGACGCGGTAGTGGGCGCGCACATCGGCCACGAACCAGGCGGAGAAGCCTTGGAAGGTGTTAAAGTTCACGTCGGTGTTATCCAGCGTGGTGTAGAGGCGTCCGCTGTAGCGACCGGTGAGCGAGTAGGTCCAATGTGGGTTGGGCCGGTAGGCGATCTGAGCGGTGGCGCGCCAGTCGGGGATGTTGGGTAGTTTTTTGCCGATGATGGTGGCCGGCGTGCCGGTGGCGCTGGCTCCGCCACGGATGGCGAGGGTCTCGGCATCGACGTAGGTGACGCTGCCGGAGAAATCGAAGCCCCCGGTGAAAAGGTCCCGGCGTTCGATCACGAGTTCGACGCCGCGCGCGCGGACGTGGTCCACGTTGGCCAGGTAGGAGACCGGGATGGCCGAGGGGCCGAGGGGGAGGAACTGAGCGATGATGGCGTCATGAATCTCGTCCTGGAAGAGCGCGACCTGGAGGCGGCCATTTTTAAACGTGCGCTCGACGCGTAGTTCGGCGGCGACGACGTCGTCGGGTTTCAGGTCGGGATTGGGGGCGGTGAAGGTGGTGCCGGTGGAGACGAGTTGGTAGAGCTCGGCGGCGGTGGCGTAGCGGTAGGCTTGGGCCAGAGAAGCGGTGACGGACCAGGCGGGGGCGGGAATCCAGGTAAGCACTCCTTTGGGCGAGACTTTGTTATCGGATACGTCGGGCTGGTGGACGGTGGTGGCTCCGTTGACGTTGATGCCGTCGTAGCCGCGCCAGTCTTCGTAGCGCGCGCCGAGGGTCAGGCTCAGGCCGGTCGAGAGGCGGATGGCATCCTGCGCCCAGAGGGTCTGGGTGCGGGTTTTGCCGTCGCCCCGGGTGGAGACGGTGGTGGCCGGGCCGGAGGTCCACGAGGCGGTGTTGTAGGTGGGGTTGACGAGACGGTATTGGTCGTGGTGAGCGCCGAAGCTGACGACGTGGGGGCCGTCTTTTCCGTCGGGTTGCCAGACGGCTTTCAAGTCGAGGGTGGACCATTGGGTGCCCTCCAGGCTGGCGAGTCGTCCGGCGTTGCCAAAGGTGGTGCCGGTGGCGGAGGCGGTGGCGGGCGAGCGCTGGGCGTCGCGTTCATACTGATACAGCGAGGCGGCGGCGGAGAAGTCCCAGGGGCCCTTGGTGTCGCTCTTGAGCGAGAGGCTGTGAGAGGAGTGGTCTTGCTCCAGGGTGTAGTAACCGGAGGCGAAGCCGGCGAGGCCCCGGAAGGTGGGATTGCCCGAGGAATCACGGAGGTAGGTTTCGACGTCGGAGTCGGCGCGGTTACGCCACAGGCCGAGGGTGTAGGCGGCGCTCAGGGCGGGGGTGAGATCGTAAGCGAGTTTCACCTTGGCGTTGGTCATGTCGGTCTGGAGCAGGCCGGATGCGCCGACGATGTTGGCGGGGGCACCGAGTTTGTTTTTGGCGGCATAAGCTCCGGTGGTGTCGGCGGGGAAGGTGGCGCTGGTGACAAAGCTCAGGGGCTGGCTGTGGCTGTTTTGGTGGTTGGCGCTTACCCAGTAGGAAAATTTGCCGACGCGGTCGCCGACGAGGGCGGCGGTCTGGTGGGTGAGGTAGTTGTCCTTCGTGCCGTAGAGGGCGAACTGTTGCCAGGCTTCGGACTGTTGGAGGGAGGCTTCGAATTGGGTGGGCTGGCGGGTGGTGATTTCCATGACGGCCCCGAGGGAATTGCCGGGGTAGGCGGCGGAGAAGGGGCCGTAGAGGACGTCGATGCGCGCGATTTCGGCGGGGGCGACCAGGCCCCAGCGAGGACCGCCGATGGTGTTGTTGTTGGCGATGAGGGCGGAGAGCAGCACGCCGTCGGCGTAGATCAGGCTGCGGGCGCTGGAGCTTACGCCCCAGACGCGGGTGGCGAGCACGGCCTGGGTGTCGCCGTTGTTGCGTTTGCGCACGAAGAGGCTGGGGAGGTATTTGACGGCGTCCTGGGCGTCGATGGCGTTGACGGTTTCCGCGATGGTCCGGGCTTCGATGGAGCGCACGGTTTGGGGGGCGACGAAGGGTGAAAGGGCTCCGGTGTTCGCGGTGCCTGAGACTTCGAGGGAATCGAGCACGACGGGTTTTTCGGTGGACGGCGGCGGGACGGTTTGGGCGTGAAGCGCGATGGCCGTGGCGAGCGCGAGCAGGAGGGGACGTGAATGCGGAAGAATGTTCATGGATGGGTGGATCAGAGGCGTTCGCGCACGCGCGGCGGCGGGAAGAGGCCATTTATTGCGTGAGTCTTGGATGCTGGTCCGCCTGCCGTGCAGGCGGGACGCTGTGAAATGCCTGGCCAAGCAAGTGCTTGGACGGGCGATCAAACCGGCATGGCTTTCAGCCTAAACCGGGATGCGGGGCGGTCCTGTTAGGAATCCGCCGGGAGGTGGTGACTCAGGCCGCGCGTGGCGGCTCTACGGGCGGGGCGGGACGTGCGTTGGCGTCGGGCAGGAAATGCTCCGCCGGCCACTTGGGCTCGGACACGGCGCAAAAGACAAAAAGGTGCTCGGGGGCGGGGGTGATGGGCGGTTTGGCTTTCGCGACTGACTCGCCTGGGGCTGGGGTCGGGCTGACGGGCAGGGCGTCGGTGCGGGTTTTGCCCTCGGCGACGAATTCGCAGACGCCGCAGAGGTTATCGGCGGTGAAAGTCAGGCGAATGGCCTGTTCCAGGGGCATGGTGCGACTGTAGGTCGCGATCATGCGGCCCCAGGCGAAGCCCTGCACGAAGTCCCAATGCGCGCCGCTGGCCAGCAGCCAGGCGCAGAGGACAAAGAGTGCGGAGAAGCGACGCATCGGGTGCGGAGGAAAAGAAGGCGGGGCGGAGCTTGGCAAGCGCAAGATTTACGCGGTGAGGCTCGGCCGCTTAGCGGCGGAGAGTGGCGGGTAGTTGTGCAAAGATGTCGATGTGAGGGGGCGCCGCCGGGACGGGTGGGCGGCGTTTTCGTGGGACCGAGGCCCGAACCCTGCCACTGGCGCACCCTTGTGCCGCGTTCACTTGCCCACTGCGGCTAACGCGAGCTCTTCCTGGGTTTTTTCCTGTTTTTCCACCAAAGCGTCGATCTCCGCGTTTAATTTTTTCCACTCAATGGCCTGCTCGCTTTCGGACGCGTTCCAGACAATCGCGGAGGCATCATTCCCCGTCCGCGCGCTCCATTGTCCCCAGTTGCGCTCCAGCAAGGCAAAACCCGCATCGTAGCGCCCGAGTAAATCACCCTCGATACGACGCAAGGGACGCAAATCTATCAGGGGCCTGAGTGCTCCCGCGACCAGTCCGTTCATGATCGCCATTCGTCTGGCCGGAGGCAGTTCGCCTATGGCGCGCATGGCTTTCATGGCATCGTTTTCCAACTCGTCGAGCCGTGTGCGCAGGGCAAGGCCGTTTGCGATCAAGCGATTTAAACGCGCCCGCCGCTCCGCCAACTCGGTCTGGCTTCGCAAGGTGCCCCAATTCGCGTCATCACCGCCAAAAAAGGCCTGGGCTGCGGTAACATATTTGCTTACTGCCGCTTGTGCGGGCGCAATCACTTTGAACATGACCGTCATGGAAGGGCGGGTGTCCAGGGACAGTTTGGCCAACGAAGAGTCGATCTGGTTGGCAAGTTCCGTCTGTAAACGTTCGTGCTCGGTCGGGTCGTTCGTGGCGCGGACCGCGGTTTGAATTTTCGCGACTTCCGCTTTCAAGGTCGCCAGTTCGGCGAGGTCCTCGGGCGAGGGTTCACCTGCTTTGGCCGTCAAGGCGGTACATGCTGCGCACAGGATACCGAGTGATAAAATCGTCCTGAAGAACGAAGTTAGCGGTTTAGAGAGAAGGGTGTTCATGCTGAAAAGTGTATTCAGGCGGCGGACGATGCGCTCCGCCGATTGCACCAAAGCAGCGCGAGACCACTCGCTTCTTCGAATGCGGATTTTAGGTTCATACACGCAGTGACAGCAGACCACGTGCCGCCAATAGGTGGGTTTTATGTGGTCGATGAGGCCAACACCAAGATCATAACTGCCTGACATCACGAGTGTCCGGTAAGTCGGTTAGCAGAAAACCATAAGTTATTCATTTGAAGTCAAAAATGTATTTTATTGGGTGTGACGCATTTTTGGTTCTGAAAATTTCGGGCGTTTCTGTAAATTACAGAAATGAGCGAATCGACGGTGTTTACGCAAATTGTCGGGTTTGGGCATCGGGAAACTTTTCGA
>JAIXRU010000225.1 GCA_027485045.1 Opitutaceae bacterium
CGAGCGAGCGCACCTCATCGGCCACCACGGCGAAGCCGGCTCCGGCCTCGCCCGCGCGGGCGGCCTCGACGGCGGCGTTGAGCGCGAGGATGTTGGTCTGGAAGGCGATCTCGTCGATGGTTTTGATGATCTTCGAGATGTCGTTGGAAGATTGCTGGATGGCTTTCATCGCGCCCTGCATGCGCTCCATTTCGGCGGCCCCGGACTCGGCGGCGGCGCGGGCGTGGCCGGCGGAGGTCTTGCCCGCCTGGGCGTTGTCGGCATTGCGCTTGGTCATGCTGGCGAGCTCCTCGATCGATGAGCTGATCTCCTCCAGCGAGGCGGCTTGTTCGCTAGAGCCTTCGGCGAGCGACTGGCTGGCGGAGGAGACTTGGCCGGAAGCGGCGGCGACCTGGAGCGAGCCTTGCGAAAGCGACTCGGCGGTTTGCGTTAGTGCACGGTTGACGCCGCGGATGATGAGGAGGGCGGCGACCAGACCGATGAGAATTTCCGCGACCAAGCTGCTGATGATGATGTTCGATGCAGCGCCCAGTTCCGCAGAAGAGGTATTGGCGTAGTCGAGGGTGCGCTTGATTGATTTGTTAAGCACGCCCTCGACCACGGCGTCGAACTCGTTGGCGGCGAGGATCCGGGCTTCGCCGATGGTTTTGGCTTCGGCGTAATTTTTGACCAGCGCATCCATGGCTTCGCGATACCCGGAAGCGGCGGCACCCACCTGCGCCAGTTGCTTGAGATTGGCTTCCTGCTTAGTGATGGCGACGAGGCGTTTGAGCAGCTCATCGATTTTCGCAAAGTTGGGCATCACGGTCGCGATCAAGGCCGGATCGCGCAAAGCCTGCGCCTTAAAGGTGGTGACGCGAATGGTGTTCCCCAAATCCACCACTTGGTTGGAGAGCTCAGTTTTGCTGCGGCGTTCTTCGAGCTTATCGGCGGTCGTTCCGGCCGCGATTTCCTCGGCTAGCTTTTGGTCCTGCGTGTTGATATAACTAGTGATCTCGGTCACGAACTTCGTGGCGGACGCATCCAGTTGGCTGCGAATCTTATGCAAACCATCCATGTTGGCGACCGTGGCTTGAAATTGGGTTTCGTAGTCCGTGAGCGCCTTGCTCGCTTCGGCCACGCCATCGCGCAGGCCGGTGAGTTCGGGTTGCTCGGAGCTGAGTTTGCGCGCCGCTTCCATAGCCGAGCTCACTTCGCCGAGGTGTTTCTTCGCTTCGGCTAGCTGGCTGTCGTCGCCCGTAAGGCTGTAGGTGCGAACAGCGCGTTGGGTCAGGGCGGAAGCCTGGGCAAGTTCACTCGTGACATGGGCCTGCGGAGCGACCGCGACTGAAAGGAATTTCGCGCCCTTGGCGGAGCCGAGCATTTCATAAGTGGCGAAGCCGCCGAGAGCGGCACCGAGAAGCAGGAGCAGAGCAAATCCATAGGCGACACGTTGTCCGATGGTGAGGGAGGATAGTTTCATGTTAGGAGGTGACCGTGGTGTGGTTTCAAGACTTCCTGAGTATCGGCCTAATTCGACCTTACTTAACTATTTTATAATACTTTATACCTAGGTATAAGTATTTATACGTGGCCGGTCTGTACGGCCTACTGAAATAGAGAGGCTTACAAGCCCAAGCTATGCCTTACGGCAGCCACTTGGTGCGCTGTGTCGAGAGCCGCTTCGATGCGCACGGCATCGGACGGTGTTTCCAGTGTGTTTAGCTGGCTCGGCAATAAACCCGCCTTCAGGGGATGGGCCGGATCGTTAACTGCGCGAGCCGCCAAACGTGCGGCCAAGAGCTCGGCCGTCCCGTCCAGAAAAACCAGCCGCATGCGCGAACGATCCACCCAGAGGGTATCTCGATAGGCCTGCTTCAGTGCCGAACAGGCAAGTACCAAGCGTTGAGCCCCGGCCAAGTGGGCTGTAATCCGGGCGCGCAGTGCGGCCAACCAAGGGGCACGATCCGCTTCATCCAACGGTTCTCCGGCGCGAAGTTTGGCCAAGCTCGACTCGGGGTGAAAGGCATCCGCGTCCAGAAATGCCCAGCCCAACTGCGCTGCCAGCGCCAGGCCCAAGGTGGTTTTGCCCGCACCAGCCACGCCCATGATCACGATCACCTCCGGTTTTACCTCCCACGCGCGCTCCGCCACCGGATCGCGGCCTTCATCGAAGTCGATATAGTCAAACATCGTCGCAATCGGCTTGCCCGCTACAGCAGGTTCGGCTGCGCGCTGCGTCAGGATCGCGCTCCCCGCATCGCGCCAGCCTCGTTTGCAGAGAAACGCGTTAAAAATTTCACATTCCTCGTCGGTCCGCGCCGTCTGCCCCGCCGCCGCCACCCGCGCCTCAACCCACGCCAGCACCTCGACGTCGTTCCACTGCGGGTGAGCCACTACCTGAGCTTGCAAATCAGCGAACCGCACCCGCAAAAACCGGCACATCCGCCCATCGAAAACCGTGGGCTTACCGTCGCCAAGATTCGCCAGGTAATCCTCCGGCAAAGCACCTTGAGCATGGAGTCGGATTTTATCCAGCATCCGGCCAAAATAGACCAAACGGCCCACCCGAGCGTAAGGACTGCGCAAACCAAGAATAGAAGGCATCTAATCAACAAAGGGCCCCGCCCGCCCCTGGCAACCTTCGGAAAAAACCGTCTGTTCTCTCAAAACCTGCGCCAATACAAACCGGTGCACACCCCGGCAAAACCCACCGTCGGCGCGATTACCCACCACGGGTTCACCGGCACCGCATAACGACTGCATAGCCAGTAAATCGTCACACTCTTCGCTAAAACGAGCACCCAACCGATCGCCAAAACCCACTCCGAACGCCGACTGCGGCCTTCGCGCTTATGCTCAACCCGCACCGTCTCGACAAAAGACGGAGCCACTTCGGCAGTATCGGAACTGCGAAAAAAGAAACGCGTGAGGGGAGCAAACATCGGCAAAAAAAAGGTCTTTAACCTGATACATCCGATTTCCATGAAACGCAAAACAAGCGCCCGAATACACAGACTCACGTGCAGAATTCCGACGACGGGTGGCCGCTTCCAGTAATGTTCTGCTGAGCACCTGCTAATACCAATCATCCCAAACATTTTGACTTTAGGTGGACGGGCGGGTCCCTCCGCCCGTGGATGAGGCGACCACTCCACTGCCGCGTGCGCAGGGACGCGCACGCCCACCCTTCTCGTCTAAATTCAGACGGGGTTTGGTAGAATCGAAAGGCGACGGGTTCGTGAGGCGAATTGATGCGCCAAAAGCTTGAATACCTGCTCTCACCTTCGCTTCTACAAAGTTCGGCCCGGACTCTTCGGCCAAAGAACGCACCAAGTCGGCCAGCAACTCCGGAGGATGCACAGATGCAGTCGGCGGGTTAAACGGTGCGGGCGGGCCCAGACCTGCGGCTCAGACTTGCGGCTAAAACCTTTGGCGCAGACGTGCCTGCGTCCTGCTTCGGAAGTCACTTTTTCACCCGGGCGATCCAGCGTGTGTTCATGTAGTGGGCCGCCTGATCACGCATGCCGTAGCCGACCAGCCACTCGTCGCCAGAATACATGAAACCGGTGGCGGCGGGTTTCGCCAGCGCATCCGTGCGCAGACGGTGCATCATCGTCACCGAACGCACCCGCCGCGCGCCTTGCAAACGCAGCCAGGCTTCGACGTGTAACAAGGTGCGGCCGCTGTCACAGATGTTGTCCACCAGGATGACCTCGCGGCCGAGCGGTTTGAGTTGTTGCCAATCGACAAACATACGTTCGAGCGGCGCCCCGTTTTCGGTCTTGGCATAGCTGAAGGCGCGGCAAAACGCCGGTTCCACCGAGCGCGTCATGCGTTGCAACAGATCGGAAAAGAAAAACACCCCGCCGCGCAGCACGCAGAGTGCGAGTAACATCTTTCCGGTGCGGGCCTCCGCACCCGCCGCCCAGCCGTCCACCTCCGCCGCCAGCCGGGTCAAGGCCTCCTCGATCTGCGTCTCGTCGTAAAGCGGCTCCAGATGTTCGGGGAATCTCATGCCACCGTAAAGCAGGCGGGATGCCCGATCGCAGGCCTTGGCCCGCGCCCTGCTCCCGCGCTGGCGTGGACTCTCCTCGGACCGAACCGGATTCTTCGCCTGCAAGCCCCCCGACCCTGCTTTACGGGCTGGAGGCCCGGGTGCCGGCTTCGATCGCCTGGGTGGTCTCTTTGCAACATGTGGCGGCGATGGTCGTGGGCACGATCACCCCTCCGCTTATTCTGGCGGGCATCTTAAAATTTTCCGCGAGCGATACCGCCGCCTTCGTCTCCATCGCTTTGCTTGCCTCCGCGCTTGGCACCTTGTTGCAAACCACCCGGCCCGGCCCGGTCGGCTCGGGCTTGTTGAGCGTCACCGGCACGAGTTTTTCGTTTCTTCAGCCGTTGGTGGCGGCGGGCCAGGCGGGTGGCCCCGCGCTCATGCTCGGCCTTTCCCTCGCCGCCGCGCCGGTGCAGCTCGTGCTCGCGCCGTTTCTGCCTCGCTTGCGGCGGGTGTTTACCCCGCTGGTCAGCGGAGTGGTGGTGCTGTTAATCGGGTTAACTCTGATACCTTCCGCGCTCTTCGGTATCGTGGCTCCGGTGGCCCCCGCCGCGCCAGCCTGGGCGGGTGGCGCGTTGGCCGCTCTGGTCATCGCGGTGTTGCTCGTCGCCCAAGCCATTCCGCGCACCTGGGCCAGGCTGGGCGGGGTGCTGTTCGGCTTGGTCGCCGGCACTTTCGCCGCCGCGCTCGCGGGGTGGTTGCCGGCCACGGCCATGGTAAACGGCGCGCACTGGATCGCGTTGCCCCGCTGGTTGCCGCACGGTCTGGCTTTCGATTGGGCGCTGTTCCTGCCTTTCGCTTTTATCTACCTCGTATCGCTATTGGAGGCGATGGGAGACATGACCGCCACCGCGCAGCTTTCCGGTCTGCCTACCGAGGGAGCCGAGCACTGGCGTCGCCTGCGCGGCGGCATCCTGGCCGACGGGCTGACGAGCTTTACCAGCGCCTTGTTCGGCGGCTTTCCGAGCACGACCTACGCCCAAAACAACGGCGTCATCCAGATCACCGGCGTAGCCAGCCGCCGTCTCGGCCCGATCATGGCGGTGATTCTCGTCTTGCTCGGGCTTTTTCCCGTGGTGGGGCAACTCGTCGCCGCCATCCCGCCGGCGGTGATCGGTGCGCTCGCGCTGGTGTTGTTCGGTTTGGTGGCCGCCTCGGGCCTGCGCCTGCTGGCCGCGGTCGGCCTCACGCAACGCACCTGCCTGATCGTCGCGCTCAGCCTCGCGGCCGGTCTCGGCCTGCCCACCCAGCCGGAGTGGCTCAAAACCCTTCCGGATTTTCTGCGCAGTGTGTTCGAGTCCGGCATCGCGGGCGGTGGACTCGTCGCGCTCAGTCTCAACCTTTTGCTGCCCGGCTCTCCGCTTGCGCCCAAGCCCGACCCCGCCCGCTAATCTCTCTCGCCACTCCCCCTTGGCACCGCCCCTGCTCCCATTTTTTTACTTCCCGCACCTACCTCCCCGCTCGTCGCTCCTCCGCCATGCTCTCCCGATTTTTTAAACTCGCCGAAAACCGCACCACCTTCGGCCGCGAACTTGCCGCCGGTCTCACTACGTTTACCGCCATGGCTTACATCCTGGCGGTGAACCCCGCCATCTTGATGAATGGCTTCGGGGTCGATCCGGCGATCGGCTCCGATCCGACCTCGGCCTCCTTCATCGCGGTGAAGGGCGCGCTGCTCGCCGCCACCGCCATCACCGCCGCACTCAGCACCTTGCTTATGGCGCTGCTGACCAACTACCCGCTGGCCCTCGCGCCGGGCATGGGTATCAACGCCTTTTTCGCCTTCTCCATCTGCCTCGGGGCCGGCGTGCCGTGGCAACAGGCGCTGGGCATGGTCTTCGTCAACGGCTGTATTTTCCTCGCCCTCTCGCTCACCGGCGTGCGCGAGAAGATCGTCAAATCCATCCCTTACCCGATCAAGATCGCCATCACCTGCGGCATCGGAATTTTCATCGCGTTTATCGGCCTGAAAAACTCCGGCATCATCGTCGCCAACCCGGCCACGTTCGTCGCGCCGGGCAACTTTAACTCGCCCCCGGTCGCGCTCGCCTTGGCCGGCATCATCCTCACCGCCGTTCTGGTCGCGCGCAAGGTCCCCGGGGCCATCGTGGTCGGCATTGGCCTGATCACCGTGGCCGGTCTTTTTATCCCCGACGGCTCGGGTGGCACGGTCACGCCGCATCCCTCCGCGCTGTTTTCCGCCCCGCCTTCGCTGGCGCCGGTGTTTCTCAAGCTCGACCTCTCCTTCATCGCCGACCCCGTCGCTTTGCTCAAACTCCTGCCGCTCATCCTCACCCTGCTGCTCGTCGATATGTTCGACAACATCGGCACCCTCATCGGCGTTACCAAGCGCGCCGGGTTCCTCGACAAGCAGGGCAACTTGCCCAAGGCCGGCCGCGCCCTGCTGGCCGACTCCATCGCCGCCATCCTCAGCTCCCTTTTCGGCACCAGCACCGTGGTCAGCTACATCGAAAGCGCGTCCGGCGTCGAAGCCGGCGGACGCACCGGGTTGACCGCCATCACCGTATCCGTGCTCATGTTACTGGCGTTGTTTTTGACCCCGCTCATCCTGATCATCCCCGCCGCCGCCACTACTCCCGCCTTGGTCATCGTGGGCGTCTTTATGCTTCAGGCCGTCACCGAGATCGAAATGGCCGATTTCAAAATCGCCGTGCCCGCCGCGCTGGTAATCATCGGCATCCCCCTCACCTTCAGCATCGCCGAGGGTATCGGTTTCGGCCTCATCACCGCCGCCCTGCTCGCGCTCTTCACCGGCAAGCCCAAGGGCTTCACCCTCGTCGGCTACATCATCGCGACCATCTTCCTGTTCAGCTTTTTCAAGATCTTCCCCTTCCACGGCGCCGGGCACTGATCCGGAAGAGGCCTTGGCTTCGGCAGGTTACCCGCTGCCGCCGGTTTCCTTCCGCCAATAAGGCCGGTCGCAGCGTGGGGGAGTAACACGCAGATCAGATGGAAAACCAAAAACGACTCCCGCGGCCGACTTCGCTTTCGACGCCGGCTTCCCCGCCATGCGCCTCCACCGCCAGGCGCACAAAGGCCAGCCCAAGACCGTAACCCGCACGGCTGGTTGCACCTTCCACCTGACCAAATTTTTCAAAAATCCTCTTCTGATCCTCCTCTGCGATCCCCCGGCCGTCATCCTGGACCTCGATTCTAACCCGCGCCCCATCCGGAACCGCCCGCAAGACCACCGTCCCGTTTTCCCTCGTGAACTTTATGGCGTTGGCCAGCAGATTTGTAATTACGCGGTGTATCAGGTCCGTATCGACCCGGACGGTCAGTCCCTTGCCTCCTTCCACCGTGAGTCGCCGGGTTCCCGCCGCCGACTTTAAGGCCCCTGCGGCTTCTTCGAGCAATCGTGGTACGTCCGCATCCACCCGCACCAGCTTCATCTCACCCGATTCGAGCCGGCTGACATCCAGCATCTGCGTGACGAGTCTGATGAGATTTTGCAGCGCCAGTCGGGCGTTGTCCAAAAACGGGGTCACCGGTCCGGTCTTGCCCGCTGCCACGTAAGTCCCGATGCAATCAATGCTGAGGTTGAGCGCCAGCAAGGGGGACCGCATGTCGTGCGCCACCATGTGCGTAAGCGTGTCCCTCATGCGCTCCAGCTCCCGCAATTGCCGGTAACTCGACTCCAACTGTTCGCGTTGCCGGCGGATCGTCACGTGCGCATTCACCCGTGCCATGACTTCCTCCACCCGGAAAGGCTTGGAAATATAATCGACCCCGCCCGCCTCGAAGGCGCGGATGCGATCGTCCAGCTCCGTGTGCGCGGACAGAAAAATCACCGGGATGTCGTGAAGGTTTTCATCGGCCTTGAGCCGGCGACAGACTTCGTAGCCGTCCATCCCCGGCATCGCCACATCGAGTAAAATCACATCCGGAGCGCTCGCGCGGGCGGCGCGCAGCGCAAGCTCGCCGCTCGTCACCGGGCGGACCTTGTGCCCGTGCTCCGACAGCAAGGCGACCAGCAGCTGCAGGTTGGCGGGGGTATCATCCACCACCAGGATGTTGGGCGGCGAGGGTTCGGTTTTCATTACGATGGGGAGGGTAAAGTATCCAGCAAGACGGAGAGCCCTTCGTAATCGTAGGCGAGCGCCGCGGTTTCGAGACGGCGTACAAACGGGTGAGAGGACGGTGTGAGCATCGCGATCAAATCGCGCACCCGGACCAGATCCGCCTCGGCCGCCGCCTGCCTCACATTTCCGATCCAACCGGGCGGCAGGATCAGTCCCGCGCTCCCCACGCCGTCTGCGGATTCCTCCACGACCGATATCGCCGATTCGGTCCCAAAACGCAGCCCGAGTTGGTTTGCGATACGGTCGAACAAGGCATCGACGGCGATCGGCTTGGGCAAAAAATCATCGGCGCCGGCGGAGATAAACTCCTCCCTCTCGGCGGGAAAAACGCTCGCGGAGAGACCGATCAGTCGGATGTTTTCTCCCGTCGCGCGTATTTGCCGCATCGCTTCCACGCCGTCGATTCCGGGCAGGCGCAAGTCCATCAAGACGCAATCCGGTCGCCAGGTCTTCGCGATTTCGACACCCGTCTCGCCGTCGGACGCCTCGCGCACGGCAAAACCCGCCGGCCGCAGAAGTTCGCACAGCAAGGCCCGATTGTCCGCCATGTCATCCACCACCAGAATCCGAGGCGCTGGAGCGCCCGCCGGCAAAACCAGACGCAGGGGCCCTTGCCCCTCTATGCGCACCGCGCTCTCCGCCGTCTTTGCCGCCCGGCGCACCTTGACCGACACCCGGAAAGAGGCGCCCCGGCCCTGAGCGCTTTCCAGCGTAAGATCTCCGCCGAGAAGTTGCGCGTAATGGCGGGAGATGGCCAATCCCAGTCCCGCTCCGCCCGCTTTCCGCCCCAGCTCGGTCTGGGTGAATGGACGGAAAAGCTGCTCTTGCTCGTGCTCGCTCAAACCCGGCCCCGTGTCGCGAACCTCAAACCGCAGCCACGCCACGCCTACCTCGTCAGTCACATTATCCGCGCTCACTTCCACGGATCCGGCTGGGGTGAACTTGATCGCGTTCCCGACTAGGTTGAGGAGGATCTGGCGGAGCTTCTGTTGATCAGTCTCCACCGCCGGAAACAAACCCGGCGAACGGACGGCGCACAGTTCGAGCCCTTTTTGCCGCGCCCGTGGTGCCAAAGTCGATACGACCTCTTCCAGCAGGACGGCAGGCGAAAAAACGGTGCTCGCGATCTGCGCCTTGTTCGCCTCCACCCGCGAGATTTCCAACACCTCGTCGATAAGCGTGAGCAGATGTTCGCCGTTGCGATTGATGATCGCCAGGTGCTCCCGTTGCTCCGGATCGAGCCTCGGATTCCTCCGCATGATCTGGGCGAAACCCAGGATGGCGTTCAACGGGGTGCGAATCTCGTGCGACATGTTGGCGAGGAACGCGCTCTTGGCCCGGTTCGCCGCGTCGGCCGCCAGCTTGGAGCGCTCCAACCCGTCCGCCCGTTCCGACTCCGTCACGTCGTGCGCCAGTCCGACGATTCTTCGGACCTGCCCCGCCTCGTCAAACGCCGGCACCAGCGTAGTCAGGAAAACTCTCGATCCGCGGGCCAGCTCCAGCTCTTGACGCAGGGTGATCGACTCCCGCCCGCTCACACAGTCGCGGTAGGCCCGCTCAATGATCTCGGCCTGCTCGGCCGGGAACAGGTCGCGCGGGCTCTTCGTCCCTTCACGAAAATCCTCCGGACACAAACCATAGCGCGCCAAGGCGGCGTTGCCGTCCTCCAGTACGAAACGACCCTCCTGGGTCACGCGCACCGCAAAAATCACCTCCCTGGTGTTGTCGAGGATTTCGCGCAGTCCGCGCTCCTGCCGGCGCAACGCCGCCTCGGTGTTTTTAAGCGCGCTGATGTCCGTCACTGTCACCACCACCCCGCTGGCGGGCGACGTCGGAGCCACTGCGGCGGCGGTCAGCAGGACCGGGAATAGCTCTCCCGAGCGCCGCCGGTGCACGGCCTCCATGCGCGCGTGGTCCGCGAAACTCAGCTCCTTCGAAAGCATGTCCTGCAACCGATCGTATTCGGTCTGATCACCCGAAATAAATCCCGGATCTCGGCCGACGATCTCCTGCAGGGAATATCCGTATATTTCCGCGAGCTGCCGGTTCGCCTGAACCACGCGCCGGTCGCGCAGCAGGGCGATGCCCACCGGTGCGGCCGAGAGCATCGAGGCGACCTCGGCCTCGGAGCGCAGCCGCTCGATTTCCGATGCGGCGCGCATCGCCTGCTCGCGCGCGAGCACGGTCAGCATCTCCCTTTCCCCTTCGTGGTGGCGGTTCAGCCGCGAAAGCAAAAAGAAAACGGTGCTGTAGATGATGCCGCCGCACACCGCGAAAGACAGTCCGTTGCTGATCCAAAATCCCGGGTCGCTCGGCCCTTCGAAACCGGGAGCGACGTCGGACGGAGGCAGCAATCGGTGCGTCCAGCCGTATCCTGCGACAATGTACAACACGGTTATGCCGGTCGCGATCCAGACGACGGCGCGGTGACCAATCGTCAATCCGCCCAGCAGGATACAACAGAGCATAAACAAGTTCACGCCCGACACCGGCCCCAGGTAAACCAGGGCCGTGGTGCCGATGACCGAACAGAAAAAAGCCAGCGCCGCGACCCGCAGTTCGAAACGTATGCGGGGCATCAATGCCGCCGCCACGACCCAAGCCTGAACCAGCATCAGGAGGATCATGACCGGATGCCACGGGTTGAAATTCGGGTCCGGCAGGTTGCGCTGAACCAGGATCAAAATCCCGCCCACGGCCGCCAGACGGAGACAGGCGTTGAGCACTGGCTCGCGCACGTCCATCGGCAGGATGGCGCCGAGTTCGCTTAACTGTTTTTGCTTGCGCGGAATCATGCCGGCTGGGGTGGCTGTGGACTCAAACTGCGGCACGCGCGCGCCAAGGCAAGGTTGCCGCAAGTGGATACTTCGGTCCAGACCTTGCCACCGGGATAACCGCCTGCGGGGCCGCGCCCACCAGACTCGCCAACTCAGTGGCGGACGAGTGCAGTTCGGAGGCCTGGGCGTTCAGCTCTTCTGCGGAAGCCGCCGTCTCCTCGGCGTTGGCCGCCCCGGCCTGGGTCGCGGAGTCGATTCGGCTCACCCCGGAGCTGATCTGCGCCAGCCCCTCGCTTTGCTGGGAGGCGGAGCGCGCCAGCTCCTCGACCAGGACGTCAACCTCGCGCGAACTTTCGACGATACGGGCCAGTCCGACGGATACCTTTTCAGTCAGCTCCAACCCGGCGCCGGTGCGGCGGGCGGCAAGGGCGATTTTCTCGTCGGTCTCGCGGGCCGCCGCCGCGCTGCGCTGGGCCAGGGCGCGGACCTCGTCCGCCACCACCGCGAAACCCGCGCCCGAAGAGCCGGCCCGGGCCGCCTCCACCGCAGCGTTGAGCGCGAGCAAGTTGGTCTGAAACGCAATTTCGTCGATCGTGCGAATGATCTTCGCCACCTCGTCGGAAGAGTCGCGGATCGACAGCATTGCCTCGCGCAGCCCCTGCATCCCGGCAGCCCCGGCCTCCGCCGCGCCGCGGGCGGTGCGGGCGCATTCCGAGCCGCGGCGCGCACTTTCCGCGTTCCTCTTCGTCATGCTCGCCATCTCCTCGACCGAAGCCGCGATCTCCTCCAACGAGGCCGCCTGTTCGCTCGCCCCGGACGCCATCGACTGGCTCGAAGAAGAGACCTGCCCGGCGGCGGAGGAGATTTGTTCGGACGCGCCAAACAAACTCTCCGCCGAACGGCGCAACAACCGTCCGATCGAGTGGCTGAACCAAAAGAAGAGCACAAAAGCCGCGCCCAAAATCGCCGCGCTGGACCAAATCAAGGTCCGCAACGCCGCGTTGGCCTCGGCGAGCACAATGGACGCAGGCATCGTCAGACACAGCGCCCAGGGCGTTTCCGTGGCCCCGATCTTGAGCGGCACGAACACCTCAAGTTCGTTATCCTGATAGTCAGTCCAGGATTCGCCGCGTTGCAGACGCGGCAGGTCTTCGTCTAGGTCAGGGTGCAGCGCGCGCGCCGATTTGCCCACCAGGCCGGGTTTGCCCGCCACCCCCGCCAGCACCCCTTGGTTACTGATGATCATGAAGGTCGAGCCAGGCAGGGTAGAGCCGACCCGCTCAGTGATCGCCTGGATAAAATCCATGCGCAGATCGATGCCGGTCACGCCTACGAACCTCCCGTCTCGTAGAATCGGTACCATCAACGAGGTCATGAGAACCTGCCGTCCATCGATAGGATACTCGTATGGTTCCAAAACCGTTTCCCTCCCCGTCTTTTTCGGCAGCAGGTAGTAGTCACCAACCCCGGGTCTATCGTAATCAACAAGGGGCGTCAGGGACGCCGCACCGCTTTGATCGCGCGCCCAATACGGCAAAAACCGACCCGTGTGATCGTGGCCCGGCTTGCCAACAAACTCGGAGTCGCGGCCGTCAAACGCGTTCGGCTCCCAAAGGGTCGAGATGCCGGTGAAGTCCGGATTCGCCCTCAGCAGTCGGGACATCATCCGGTTGGCCGCCGCCCGGTCGATATTAACCAGATCGCCGGCCGAATCGCCCGACCATTGCTGCGCAAGTGTGCGGGCGGCGACGAGCGCCTGGTTGAAACGCTCCGCCACCGCCAGTGCCTCGGCCCGGCCCCGCTCGGCGATCTGATCCTCGGCGGCGGCCAAAGCACGGGCGCGGAGCCAGTGTCCGCTCAAGGTGCACAATACCAAACAGGACAGGGCGATCGTGCCCATGCCCACAAGACGGAGCTTGGTTTGCAGGGTCAGGGATTTCATGAGTTCCCCCTTTCCTGCCCGCATGTGCAAGGTTGCTGCGCAGCACCGTCGTTTGCGGAACCGGCCAGCCCGATTGCGTCGACGAGCTTTTTTGCATCGAAAGGTTTGATCAGCGAGGCATCCGCTCCGAGCAGTTCGGCGCAGCGCAGCACGCTGTCGGCGAGTAATTTGTGGCCGCTCATCGCAATCACGCGGGCGCATGACCACTCGCGCCGCGCACTTCCCAGCACCTCGAGTCCGTCCAATTCCGGCATCAAAATATCCAGAATCACCACTTCGGGCCGCGATTCACGCCAAAGTCGCAAACCCTCCCTCCCTCCCGCCGCACCCACCACGCGATGGCCCAGCATCTCCAGCATCCGGACAAGAGCCGACCGGCAGACATCGTCGTCATCAACGACCAGAATTTGAAGAACAGAAGAACGGGATC
>JAIXRU010000060.1 GCA_027485045.1 Opitutaceae bacterium
CGGCGATGCGCTCAAA
Organism: Opitutaceae bacterium; assembly: GCA_027485045.1. GTDB lineage: Bacteria > Verrucomicrobiota > Verrucomicrobiia > Opitutales > Opitutaceae > IMCC26134_A. The sequence goes on from JAIXRU010000060.1 coordinate 17, forward strand.
GGGGCGATGCGGCACGATCCGGACATCCTGCTTCTGGGTGAAATGCGCGAACTGGAGACGATCAAACTGGCCCTCGGCTGCGCCTCGATGGGCATGCTCGTCTTTGGCACATTGCACACGAACAACGCACCGAAGACGGTGGATCGCATCATTAACGCCTTTCCCGCCGACGAACAAAACCAGGTGCGTGTCATGCTCGCCGGCTGTTTGGCTGGAGTGGTCTCCCAGCTCCTCTGCAAACGCGTCCCCAAGGGTCGCTGTGCGGTGCATGAGATCCTTCTCCAGCACGAGGCACTGCCCAACACCATACGCAGCGGACAGATCGCCAACATCCGCGCCATTATCGAAAACGGACGCTCCGATGGCATGACGACGATGGACCAAAGCCTGCTGGCCCGGGTAAAGGATGGCAGCATCGCGGCCGGCGAGGCCTACCTGAAAGCGGCGGACAAAAATCTCTTCACCAGCTTGCTAAAACCCGGCGAGTTGTCCGGTGGACATTGAGCGAAATCTGAAAGGGGAATCGGCTGGGCGCTGAGTGCCGAGCGACCTCCAGCCCTTGAGCGCGGAACTGGCAGCGCTCCATGGGATGGCGCTAAATGGCTCAATTCCTCCCCGATTACCTCGCTCCGGCTGCCACTCCCAACCACCGTTAGACCGCGCGAAAAACGACCGCAGCGTTTTGACCGCCGAAGCCGAGATTGTTGCTCAACACCGTCGAGACCGAGGCGGTGCGGGCCACGTTGGGCACATAGTCCAGGTCGCACTCAGGATCGGGGTCGTGGAGGTTGATGGTGGGCGCGATAGTCTGGGTCTGGAGGGTCTTCGCGCAGATCACACTCTCGATGCCTCCCGCGCCACCGAGCAGGTGGCCGGTCATGGATTTGGTCGAGCTCACGGGCACGGATTTAGCCCGGTCGCCGAAAACGCGTTTGATCGCGAGGGTCTCGAATTTGTCGTTGTAAGGCGTGCTGGTGCCGTGGGCATTGATGTAGCCGACCGCATCGGTGGCGACCCCGGCGGACTTGATTGCTCGTGTCATGGCCATGCCCAGGCCTTTGCCTTCAGGATCAGGCATGGTGATATGGTGGGCATCGGCGGTGGCGGCGTAGCCGGCGAGCTCACAATAAATGCGGGCCCCACGTTTTTTCGCGTGTTCGAGGGATTCGAGCACGAGCACGCCCGCGCCTTCGCCCATGATGAAGCCGTCGCGGCCATTGGAGAAGGGGCGGCAGGCGGTGGCGGGATCGTCGTTGCGCGTGCTCATGGCTTTCATCGCGCAGAAGCTGGCGTAGGCGAAGGGCGTGATGGCGGCCTCAGTGCCTCCGGCGATCATCACATCCGCATCCCCGCGGCGGATCATGTGCATGGATTCACCCAAGGCGTGAGTGCCGGTCGCGCAGGCGGAGACTACGCCGAAATTGGGTCCGCGGGCACCCAGTTCGATGGCAATGATGCCCGAGCAAATGTTGCCGATGAGCGCCGGGATGGTGAAGGGCGAGACCTTGCGGGGGCCGCCGTCGTGAAGTTTTTTAAGCTGAGTCTCATAGGTGAACATGCCGCCTATGCCCGAACCCACCACGACTCCCACCCGGTCGGGGTCTTCCGTATCCATGTTGAGGCCGGAGTCGGCCCAGGCTTGTTTTGCCGCGCAAAAACCGAAGTGGGTGTAACGGTCGTTACGCCGCGCCTCCTTCGGGTCCATGAAGTCTTCCGCGTTCCAGCCGCGAACTTCCGCTCCAATCTGGGTGGCGAAGGGAGCGGGATCAAAGAGCGAGATACGATCTATACCGTTTTTACCCGCCACGAGGCTGGCCCAGAAAGTGTCGGCGGTCTGGCCGAGGCCGTGAATGACGCCGAGGCCGGTGACTACGACGCGTTGGGAATCGGGAAGCATGGTCATGTGCAAAAAGCAGACGTTGAAGGATCGACGCCCTATAGGGCAAGGCCGGGGGCGTGCGGTTTAGCTAAAAGAGTGGTCAGGAACAGAGTCCGCGTCGTGCTGCCAGCGCGCTTTAAAACAAAGCCGCCCGCTCCGTGATTAGGAGCGGGCGGCTTTGTTTTGCGCGAGCGGAGCGCGGGGAGAGATTAGGCTACACCGGCCTTAGCTTTGATGTATTCGGTCACCTGACCGACCGTCTTTAGCTTCTCGGCATCGGCTTCAGGGATCTCTCCCTTGATCTCGTCTTTGAATTCTTCCTCGAAAGCCATGATCAACTCGACGGTGTCGAGGGAATCGGCGCCGAGGTCGTCCAGGAAGGACGCCGTGGGCGTAATCTGCTCTTCGTTAACATTGAGTTGGTTAACGATGATCTCTTTAACGCGTTGTTCGATGGTTTTTTGTTCGGCCATGTTGGGTAAAATGTGGAATTAAGAAGGCTCACATCGCCATGCCACCGTCAACGGCAAAAACCTGCCCCGTGACATATGCCGCTTCATCTGCGCATAAAAAAGCCACCGCATGGGCGATATCGGCGGGTTCACCGAAGCGTTGCATGGGAATAAGCGCGGTGGCTCCCTTTTGCACCTCTTCGCTGAGCTCGGCGGTCATATCGGTTTTGATAAAGCCGGGAGCGACTACGTTCACGGTCACGCCGCGTTTGGCGAATTCCTTGGCGGTTGCCTTGGTAAAGCCGATCATGCCGGCCTTGGCGGCAGCGTAATTGGCCTGGCCGGCGTTGCCCATGATGCCGGTTACCGAGGAGATGTTGACGATGCGGCCGAAGCGGGCGCGGCACATGGGCCAGCCGATAGCCTTGGTCCAGTAGAAGCAACTGGTGAGGTTGGTCTGGATAACGCTGTTCCAGTCGTCGTCGCTCATTCGCGCGAGCAGGCCGTCGCGCGTGATGCCGGCGTTGTTCACCAGAATATCGATTTTCCCAAACTCCTTGAGCAGGGACTCGGCGGCGGCATTCACCGCCGCACCGTCTGCCACGTCGACCGCGCGGGCGATCGCCTTGCCGCCGGCGGCGGTGATGGCGGCGGCCACCGCGCCGCAAGACTCGGCGGATTTGGAGACGCAAATCACGGTGACGCCCTTGGCGGCGAGCACCTCGGCGATAGCTTTGCCGATGCCGCGTCCGGCACCGGTGACAAGAGCGGTTCTATTGGTGTAGGTCATGAAAAATAAAAAAATCCCGAACGCCAAAAGTCCAAATGCCAAAAGATCGGCGGCAATGACCGTGGATTTCGGGAGTTATTTGGAGTTTAGGATTTGGAGTTTTGGATTTTCTAAATGTGCCCGCACGCTCAGTAGACGTCGCGTTGGTAACGTTTATCTTTTTTCAACTGCTTCACGTATTCCTGCGCCTTCTCGATCGGCATGCCACCTTGCTCGGCGATGATGTCGTGCAGGGCTTGATCAACGTCCTTGGCCATGCGCTTGGCATCGCCACAAACGAAGAAGTATCCCCCGTTTTGGAGCCACGACCAGAGCTCGGCCGCGTTGGCCCGCATCTTGTCTTGCACGTAAACCTTAACGCCTTGGTCGCGGGACCAAGCGAGGTCGAGGCGAGTAAGTTTGCCGTCGGCCAGATAGTTTTCCCATTCCTCCTGATAGAGGAAATCGGTTTGGCTCTTTTGGTCGCCGAAAAAGACCCAGTTGCGACCGGGCGCGCCGGAGGCAACGCGATCCTGCATAAACGCGCGGAACGGTGCGATGCCAGTGCCTGGCCCCACCATGATGCAATCCTTGGCGCCATCTTCCGGTGGACCGAAGTGGGAGTTGGAAACGAACACCGGGGTCGGCGTTTCGCCCAGCACCACGCGATCCGCCATAAACGTGGAGCACACACCGTGGCGCTCGCGCTGGTTGGTGGTGTAGCGCACCACGGCCACTGTCAGGTGAATCTCCTGCGGATGCAGCCTCGACGACGAGGCGATCGAGTAAAGCCGGGGCATGAGTTTGCGCTGGTGATCGACAAACTCCTGTGCGGTCAAACGTGCGGAGGGAAACTCGATGAGTAGGTCAAGATATTCGCGCTCGTCGAGGAACTGGGTCAGCTGCTCCTTGGCTTCTGGTTTCAGCAAAGCCTCCAGCTTGGACTTCTCGGAGGCATCGGTCGCTTTCGCGTGGAGCGTGCCGATGATCTTGGCGGTGGGCCCGGCCAGAGCGAGGCGATGGCTCAATGCTTCGCGCAAGGTAATCGGCGCGGGGAGCTTGAGCATCGCGGGCGAGACGAGTTCGTCGCCACTAGCGTGCAGGCGATCAATGATCTCGCCCACCTCGGAAGCCCGATTGGTGGGGAAAACCCCCAGCGAGTCGCCGGCTTTGTAGACGAGATCGCTGCCCAAGAGCGAAACGACGAAGTGGCGGGTTTCCTTGGCGGAGCCAGGTTTGTTAAGCAGGCGGTTCTCGGTGATGCGGGCCGGGAACGGGTTCTCTTTAGTGTAGGAGGAAGAGGCGACGGTTGCGGACATAAGAGGCATACGTCATGCCCAGAACGCGCCTGCGCAAGCCCTTACTTTCCCCTGCTGTCTGATAAGCACCCAGCGCGCGCTTGCTTCGTCCCGCGCTTTCGCGCCAACTGCTTTGCTCATGTCCGATACCGCTGTACGTCTGCAAAAATTTCTCGCCGATGCCGGCGTCTGCTCCCGCCGCGCGGCCGAGCAACTTATCGTCCAAGGTGAAGTGTGGGTAAATGCCAAGCTCGCCACCCTCGGCCAGAAGATCGACCCCGAGACCGACAAGGTTACGGTCGAAGGCATCCAGGTTCGTTCCGTCGTCCAACCCAAGGTCACCCTCGCGGTCCATAAACCTCGTGGCCTGATCTGCTCAAACGATGACCCCCACAACCCGGAGACCGTCTTCACCTTGCTCCCCCGGCAGTTGGCGAAATACCGGTTTTTCTGCGCCGGGCGTCTGGATAAAGACTCCGAAGGCCTCGTTATTCTTACCACCGACGGAGATCTCGCCCAACGCCTCACCCACCCGAGCAACCTCGTTACCAAACGCTATCTCGTCATTCTAGAAAACGGCTTCTCCCGTGAACGCATTCCTCGCCTGCTTTCCGGCATCACCATCGAGGGCGAACGCCTCAAGGTGGAATATGCCAACCTGATCAACCCCAGTCCGTCCGGCCTCGCCACCTCGCTCGATGTGCACATGCACCACGGCAAGAAACGCGAAATCCGTCAGCTTTTCCTGGCCCTCGGGCACCCGGTGAAGCGTCTCAAGCGTTATCAAATAGGCGCCTTCGCCCTGAGAGGCATTCCCATCCGTGCCGGCAAACAACTATCGCCGACCGAGATCGAGTCTCTCTTTGCTCAGCCTGGCCTTGCCCCGCGCCCTTCATCCGTGCGTGCCTCCCAAAAACCCGCGCCCAAACGACTCGCCAAACGCCGTCCCGCCGCCAAAAAGTAATCCACTTTCCTATCAAACGCATCGAATCCGTATCATGAAGCGCATCCTGCTCACCGCCCTCACCCTGTTCACCGCCGCCGCCCGCGCCGTAACTTTGGAGGCTCCCCTGCCGGCCTACGCCGCGCCCGACGTAAAGGCACCGATCATCGGCTCCGCTAAGTCGGGCACCAAAGTCGCTTCCGTGTCCGCTCCGGCTGGCTGGTCTGCCATCGAATTAGTCGGTCCCCACACCGTTTACGTCACCGAAAAAGACACCCTGAAAAACTTTGAGGTTCGTCCGGGCGGTGCCTACCACTCCGCCCCGCGTGCCGATGCTCCGGTAGTCGGGCTGGCTGGCGAAAAAGACCCTGCCGAGTTCGTCGACGTCGCCGGCCGCTACAACAAGTTCACCCTTAAAAAAACCATTGTAGCTTACGTGCGCTCCGCCTCCGCTGCGGTTAATTCTGCCGCCGCCGCAACTGTTCCCGCCGCCACTCCAGTCGCCGCAAGCGCCTCCGCTCCCGCGCTGATGGGCGACCTTAATGCCACCCTTCGCAACGACATTCCCGCCAGCTCTCCCACTACCCCGGGCAAAAGCGCGCAGCTCGGAGAGCCTCGCCTGGCCCGCACCTTCTACGGCACCGTCGCCTCCACCCGCAATCCGCTCCGCCCGCGCCGTCCCTATGATTTCCAAATCAACGATTCCACCGGTGCCCGTATTGCCTACATTGACATTTCCCGCCTCCTGCTCACCGAGCAGATCGAAGCCTACATCGGACGCCCCGTCTTCATCCTCGGCACCGCCGAGCCCATCGGCTCTGGCGGCGAAATCGTGATCCGCTGCGAGACCTTCAAACTTCAATAAACACCTCGATTAGTCGTCGTTTATCACCCTCTCGCAGCCTTTCCTGTTCTTATCTCACCATGCAGCTTATCGACGGCAACGCTATCGCTGCCTCCATCATCACCGAACTCAAGTCACAGGTAGACGCTCTCCCGGGCCGCCGCCCTTGCCTCGCCCTTGTGCGCGTGGGTGAAGATCCTGCCTCCGTCTCTTACGTTAAGAAAAAGGAGAAAACCGCCGCCGATATCGGAATCGAAAGCCGTATCATCCTGCCACCGGTAACCATCTCCCAATCCGCGCTCGAAACCCTGATCGATGACCTCAACGCCGATCCCACCGTGGACGGCATCCTCGTCCAGTCCCCGCTGCCCAAGCCGCTGAACGAACTGGCCGTTTTCCGCCGCATTGCCGCCCATAAAGACGTGGATGGTTTCCATACTCTGAACCTTGGAAAAATTGCCCAGGAGGACGACACGGGTTTCGTCGCCTGCACCCCTGCCGGCGTCATGGAGCTGCTCGCCCGCTCTGGCACTGACCTCAATGGTAAACACGTCGTCGTGCTCGGTCGCTCCCTCATTGTGGGCAAACCCGTGGCCTTGCTCGCTCTCCAGAAAAAAGCCGGGGCCAACGGCACCGTTACTATCTGCCATTCCGGCACGACCGATCTGCCTGCCATCACCCGTCTGGCCGACGTGCTTATCGCCGCCATTGGACGCCCGGAGTTCGTCAAGTCCCACATGGTCAAGCCGGGTTGTGTCATCATTGACGTCGGCATTAACCGCGTGCCCGACGCCACTAAAAAGACCGGCTACAAGCTCGTTGGCGACGTCGATTTCGCCGGTGTTTCCCCGCTTGTATCCAAAATCACCCCCGTCCCCGGCGGAGTGGGTCCCATGACGGTCTGCATGCTCATGCAAAACACCCTGAAAGCCCGGCGCCTTTCCGCCCGGTAGACGCCCGCGTTCGCGTTTCCGACCGGCCACCATGCTCAGTCCCTCAAAAATCCTCGTCGTTGATGACCAGCCGGTAAATGTGCAACTTCTCAAGCGTGCGCTCGAACGTGAAGGCTTGACCGTCATCCCTGCACACAGCGGACAGGACGCGCTGGACCTCGTGCAGCGCGAACATCCCGACCTTATTCTGCTGGATGTCATGATGCCTGACATGGATGGCATCGAGGTCTGTCAACGCCTCCAGCAAGACAGCCTGCACAAAAACATCCCGGTCATCTTTATCACCGCCCGCAGTTCCAAAGAAGGTCGCCTCGCCGGCCTCGGGGTCGGTGCCGTTGATTACATTACGAAGCCCATCGACCTCGATGAGACTATTGCCCGGGTGCAGACCCAGTTACGCGTCGTAAAGGTCAACCGTGAGATGCTCGACCTTCAGCGCCGCTTGGAAGAGGCCCGCCGCGCCGCCTCCATCGGCGCGATCACCCAGGGCATCGCCCACAACCTGAACAATCTTCTCGGGATCGTGCTCGGCTACCTGGACTTGATTAAAACCAACGCCAACCGCCCCGATACGGTGCGCGCCAATGCCGATAATCTCGAAGCCGCCGTTCAGCGCATCGTAGGGATTATTCGCCAGCTCGGAACCTTGGTCGTCAAATCCCGCCTTCCCACCAGTCCCATTCCGATCGACCAACTGCTCAAGGGCGCGATTGCCCGTTTCCGCGCCGATGCCCGCCACGAAGATCCGATCATCGTGGATAACTCCCTCGGTTCGCTGGCGCTGAATACTCATGTGGAAATGTTCGAGGAGACCCTCGGCCGTGTGTTGATGAACGCCCGTGAAAGCTACGGCTCCGCCCACGAAGGCGCCCGCCCCATCACTCTCCGCACCAGTCTGCTGCCCACCCTCAGCCCTGATGGCCGCGTGCTTGCCATTATGGTCGAGGATCAAGGCCGCGGCATCGATCCCCAGTTACGCGATCACATGTTTGAACCCTTTATCAGCAGTAAAAATACCGTTGGCGTCGGCATGGGCCTGACTGTCGCCCGCCACGCCCTGCGCAACATGGGCGGCGACCTTGTGCTTGAAGACCGTCCGGGCGGAGGAGTCACCGCCACTCTCACCCAACCGCTCGAACGCCGTCGCCGCACGCATGCCAGTTGATAGGCTTAATTTCTGAATACAGCGGCCTGGCCCGAAGCCGGTTTCTAGTCGGCAATTTCCGTTTTATGAGCCGTTTGGCTGAAGCCGCGCAGTGAAAAGTGAGTTGAATCTACTTTGAGCTAAAATCTTAGTCCGCCTATGTTTTCCTGTCCCGTCGCGCTTTCCGCTTACCTGCGTACTTTGCCCAAGACCGAGACGCATCTGCATCTCGATGGTTCGTTGCCCTACGAGTTGTTGCATGCCTGGCAGCCTGAAAAATACCCGCCCGTGCCTGCGTTTCACGCCCCGGATTTTCGCTTTTCCAGTTTTCAGCATTTTGACGAAGTGCTGCTAGGCCATGCTTTGCCGTGGTTCACTTCGCCTGAGCGTTACCATGAGTCGGCGCGGCTGACCTTCGCCAAACACGTCGTGGCCAACGTACGCTATGTCGAGTGCAGTTTTCACCTCGCAATCAGCCATTTCATCAACGTGCCGGCGAGTGAGATTATCGCCGCTATCCGGGCGGCCGTGCCACCCGGGCTCGAAGTGCGTATTTACGCCGGAATGCTCCGCTCTGACTACGCCGGGCCCATGCAGCCCATTATCGATGGTTTGGAGCGGCTGGATGGTTTGTCCGGGGTGGATTTACACGGTTATGAGCCTGTGCCGACGGAAGCGTGGACCGCGCCCGTCTGGGCTCGTTTACGTGCGTCGGGCAAGGTGACTAAATGCCACGCCGGCGAGTTCGACGGCCCCCATCGTGTACGCGAGGCCATCGAGCAGTTGGGGGTTACCCGGGTGCAGCATGGCGTGCGTGCGATCGAGGATCCGGCGGTGCTGGCTCTGGCGGTGGAGCGAGGGGTGACTTTCGACCTGACGCCGATCAGCAACGTTCGCCTGAAGGTTGTGCCCGAATTTGCCGCTCATCCCCTGCGTGCGTTGATGCGGGCAGGCGTGAATTGCACGGTGAGCACGGATGATCAGTTGGTGTTTAATAATACCGTGATCGACGAATACCGCGCTCTGGTTACGGAAGCGGGATTCACCTTCGAAGAGCTGGCGCAAGTGGCGTCGAACGGATGGAAGGTGGCCGATGTTTCCGCAGCCACCCGCGAAGCGATGCAGGCCGACATCTGCCGCATCACAAAGAGCGCCGCTTAGGCCTTAGCGGCGGACGGGCAGGCCTTGGGAGGCAAGGTGGTCCTTGACCTGGGGCACGGTGAGGGTGCCGAAGTGGAAGAGGCTGGCGGCGAGCACGGCGCTGGCGTGGCCTTCGCGGATGGCGTCGGCGAAGTGTTCGAGTTTACCCGCGCCGCCGCTGGCGATGACGGGCACGCCGACGGCATCGCTTACGGCACGGGTGAGCGGGCAATCAAAACCGGCGAGGGTGCCGTCGGCGTCCATACTGGTGAGCAGAATCTCGCCCGCGCCCAGGCGGACGGCCTCTTCGGCCCAGCCAACCACATCGAGTTCGGTGCGGTTGCGGCCGCCGTGGGTGTAAACGCGCCAAGAGCGTCCGTCGGGTTCGCGTTTGGCGTCGATGGCGAGCACGATGCACTGCGCACCGAAGCGGTCCGATGCGGAACGGATGAGGCCGGGATCCTTGATGGCGGCGGTGTTGAGCGAGACTTTATCGGCCCCGCTTTTGAGCATGGCTTCGATGTCGGCCACGGAGCGCAGCCCCCCGCCGACGGTGAGGGGCATGAAGCATTGCTCGGCGGTGCGGGCGACGACGTCGTGCATGATGCCTCGTCCATCGGAGGAGGCGGTGATGTCGAGGAAGACGAGTTCGTCGGCGCCTTGGGCGTCGTAGGCCTTGGCGGATTCCACGGGGTCTCCGGCGTCGCGCAGTTCGAGGAATTTAATTCCTTTGACCACGCGGCCGGCGTGAACGTCTAGGCAGTGAATGACGCGGCGCGAGAGCATGGGGGATTTATGATTTACGATTGGAGATTTATGATTGGCACGGACA
>JAIXRU010000296.1 GCA_027485045.1 Opitutaceae bacterium
ACCTCGATTAACTCCTAACACTTACTTTAACACCCCATCGTTTTCTCAATATGAAGCTACTCCGCCCGTTTCTCGCTCTCCTCGCACTCTGCGTCGCGCCCTTGGCCCAAGCCGCCGAAGCCGCGCCCAAAAAACAAACTGTCCGCATCGAAACCTGCGAAGCCATCCTGCGTGAATTCCAGGCCGACCCCCAACTCGCCATCCCGGCCCAAATCCTCAGCAAAGCCCGCGGCCTCGTCATCGTAAACCAGATCAAAGGCGGCCTCATCATCGGTTTGCAATACGGCTACGGCACGGTGCTCGCCCGCCGCGCCGACGGCTCCTGGAGCATCCCCGTGCTGCTCCGCGCCGGCGAAGCCAGCCTCGGTTTACAGCTCGGCGGCCAGCGCACCGAAACGATCTACGTGCTTATGGACGATGCCACCGTGCGCCGTCTTTTCGATGGCCGCATGAACATCGGCGTGGACGCACGCGCCATCGCCGGCCCGCGCACCTACGAAGCCGAGAAACTCAATCGCGAAATCCTCACCACCCCCGTCCTCGTCTATGGCCGCAATCAAGGCTACTATGCCGGTGCCACGATCAAGACCGGCTGGATTGATCGCGACGACAGCGCTAACTGGGATTACTACACCACTCCCTACGTCCTGCCCGAGCTTCTCTACGGTAACTTCGTAACCGCCCCCGCCAGCGTGCGCCCCTTCATGGATTTCGTCACCGCCATCACCCGCTAAACCATCCCGGCACCAGGCTTTGGTTAAAATACCGACACCGTCGCACTACACGCTTGCCAAGTCCCCGGCACGACGGACGGTTTCGGTTCCTCACATCGCGTAACCCTCACGACGACCTAGACCCTCGCTCGTATGGCCGGCCTCCTCCGAAATCTCCTCGATCCCTCCCGTATCGCATTGACGGTGCGCTCCACCAAGCGCACCGCCGCGCTTAACGAGGTCGCCCGCCAGCTCGACGGCCATCCCTCGGTGCTTAACTATGCCGGGTTGTACAATGAATTGCTCGCGCGCGACCGGCTGGACACCACCTGCCTCGGCAACGAAATCGCCCTGCCCCACGCCCGCACCGAACATGTCAGCGACCTCGTGCTCGCCATAGGTCGCAGCCCCGCAGGGGTTCATTTCGAGAAAGACCAGCAACTCGTTCGCCTGCTCTTCGTGCTAGGCACGCCGAAAAACAACCCCATGAGCTACCTCCAGGTTGTTTCCGTGCTCTGCAAAATCTTTAAAGATCCCGCCAACCGCGAAGGCCTGCTAAACGCCGGCACCCCGGAGATCTTTGCCGACGTGCTCATCGCCGCCGAAGACAAGCTTTCCGCGCGTTAGTGAAAATCCGCCGGCACTTGCGTTCAGTAAGCGCTTTCCTCTTTCGCCTTACCCGCTCCCGCGACTAGCTAGACGCCCAGCCCGCACGCCGCATGATCCAATCTTTTATCCTAAGCGAAGGCAAAGTAGTCGGCCGAGATCTCGAACTCGAAGCCCTCCGCCTCGTGCGTGGCGATAAGGGACTCATCCTATGGGTTAATCTCTTCAACCCCACTCCCGAAGAAACCAAAGCCATCTTGGAAGGTGTTTTTCAGTTTCACCCCCTGGCCATTGAGGACTGCGTCGCTCCCTCTTCCCTGCCCAAAGTCGAGGACTACGAGGACTACCTGTTCATCGTCATGCATGCGGTTGATTTCAACCGCACCGACAAATTCACCACCACCGAGCTCAACCTCTTTCTCGGCCGCGAATTCCTGGTCACCTTCCACCCCAACCCGCTCAAATCCATTGCTTCGGTGCTTGATCGTTGCGCCAAGGCCACCGGACTGGTCGCTCGCGGCCCCGACCGGCTCGCCCACCTCGTGCTCGATGCCTTGGTGGATAACTACAAGCCCGTCACCGAAGAGTTCCGCACCGAGCTCGAAGAGATCGAGGCCGACGTGCTCTCCGGCGACGCCCACGATCTCACCGTGCGCCTGCTCGGCGTGCGCACCGAGCTCAACACCCTGCGCGCCACCGTGCGCCCCCAGCGCGAGGTGGCCGCCCGCCTGGCCCATGGCGAATCCAAACTCATCCGCCCCGTCATGCTGCCCTACTTCCGCGATTTGCGCGATAATCTCGTGCGTATCGAGGAAACCGCGACGACTCACGCCGATCAATTGCTCATCTCCTTCGACTTGCACCTCAGCCGCTCCGACTTCGAGGCCAACGAGGGTATCAAAGTCCTCACCGCCCTCACCGCTATCAGCCTGCCCGCCACCCTGGTCGCGACTTGGTACGGCATGAATTTCACCCACATGCCCGAACTCGACGGCCGCTGGTCCTACCCGCTGGTCACTGGCATAACACTCGCCCTCACCTACCTCGTTTACCGCTGGTGTAAACGCCGGGGACTGATCTGACCGCGTCCGAGCCCCCCCGCATGATCACCACCCTTTTATATCGCGACCATCGTCTGCTCGCGCACAACCCGCCGCTGTCGACCGTGGCGACCCTGCGCAACGAACCCGGCGTGATGGTGTGGGTGGATCTCAGCGCGCCGACCGCCGAGGAAACCACCGCCATCCTGGAAACGCTTTTTGCCATCCATCCGGTCGTCATCGACGATTGCTCCACGCATTCGCACTTCCCAAAGCTCGATGCCTTCGACGACTACCTGCACCTCGTCATGCACGCGGTGGACTATTCCAAGACCGACAAATTTTCGACCACCGACCTCGATCTCATCTTGGGGAAAAACTTTCTGATCAGCTACCATCCCCAGCCCCTGCGTCTGGTGCAACAAGTGCTCGAACGCTACTCGCGCAGCGGCCAGAGCGCCCCCCCGGTGCGTGGCCCCGACCGCTTCGCCCATACCCTGCTCGACCAACTGGTTGAGGCCTACAAACCTGCCCTGGATGAACTGCGTCAGGATCTCGAAGCCATCGAGGAATCGGTGCTCGGCCACGCCTCGCCCAAAGAACTGTTTCCCCAGGTGGTCGCGCTGCGCAAAGACCTCGCCACCCTGCGTCAAATTGTACGCCCGCAACGCGCCGTTGCCGCCGAGCTCGCCCAGGGTAAACCCGGTTTTCTGCGTCCGATCCTGCTGCCGTATCTGCGCGACCTGGCGGAGGATTTCGCCCGCATCGAGCACCAGTCGGCGACCTGGGGCGACCAGTTGATTCTAAGCTTTCGCGTATACCTCAATAAATCCTCTCACGAGGCCAACGAGGGCATCAAAGTGCTTACCGGCATCACCGCCGCCACCACCCCCCCCCTCATCATTGGCAGTTGGTTCGGCATGAACTTCCGGTTCATGCCGGAACTCGTGCAACCGTGGACTTATCCCGCCGCCGCCGTGCTTACTTTGCTCACCACCGCAGGTTTGATGCACTATCTGCGACGTCGCGGCTGGCTATAGCTCCCAGACAGCCGCAAGCATCGCGGCGGGGTAACGTTTAGGTAACCAGACCCGCAGTGCGAACCCAAGGATCGGGCACGCCCGTATCGGCGCACAACTCACGGGTCGCCGCCGCTATTTTGGCACTGAACAGGAGGCCGTCAAAATTGGGTAAATCCGCCGCTTGGAAAATCTCATCGGTCACCACGCACGAATCGCTCTCGACCCCTAAACTATAGTCCGTGATCGCGACCAGGGTCTTGGCCACCTGAAAGAGGGCGCTCCAGCGCCGACTCGTCTCATCCCCCGCCAAAGTGATATCATATTGGCAGGCGATCACCCCGGCAAAGACCGGATTCAGCCCCCAATGCCTTAAAATAAGCGCGCCCGCCTCCGCTTGGTTCCAACCCAGATGCGTGCGCTCCCAAGCCAACACCTGCGCGATCTGCGGCAGGTCCGCTCCACAAGCCGGTAAACCGTTCGCATCCGCCAGTCGCTGTAAAAGTAAACGCCCCAAATTAGCCAGCAGTCCCAACGTATAGCCCGTGTTTGGATCCAGTTCCGCCTCCTTGGCTAGCAACTCCATCGCGACTGCGGTCGCCACCGAATTATACGAGAGCCTGCCCGCCGAAATACGGTAAAGCGGAAGATTTTGCTCGCACAACTTGGCCGTGATGGTGGCGCAAGTCACCCGATACGCTTCGGAAAGCCCCAGCCACACGATGGCCTTTTCAACACTCGTCACAGTCACGCCACGATTGTTACTCGCGGTGTTGGCCAGCCGCAGCAAACGCGTGCTGATCGCGATGTCCATCGACATGAGTTTGACCACCCGTTCGTGGTCGATCTCAGGCTCATTCAAAACCTCGTAGAGCGCGTTGATTAACACACTCGCCGTTGCCAGTCGTGAGGCCGCCGATTTGAGCAAATTGAGATTATCGACCTGCATAATTATCAGAAGAGGAATGAGTAGTAAGTGACCGGCACAACTTGGGATTAGTTAACGCATCCTAACCGATGGATATCGTGTAATGTCAGTAAATGGATAAATCGGCCCGTTTTTGAAAAACTTTAGACCTTTCGCTCAACCAAGATCGAAATCCTCAATGCCAGCGTAACTGACAGCTCAAATAGCCCGCAAACGCCACTAGTTCCATGTGGTCTATCCATTTGTGCTTACTCCGTCCCTAGATACTATCGCCCCATGAAGCGCAACCTAAGCCCCGAACTTCTGGATTCGCTCCCCCCCGCTTCGCCCGAAGCCCTTCGCAGTCGGCAAGACCTCGTGCGCATCAATCAAATCATGGGAAACACCGCGTGGTTCATCCGCACCGCCCCCCCTCTTGCCCGCCCCGGCGAATGCGCTCTCGAAATCGGCGCCGGCGATGGCCGCCTCTCCCTGCAACTCCACGCGGCCGGGCTCCCCACCGCCGCCCTCGATCAATTCCCCGCCCCCGGCGACTGGCCCGCATCTGCTCCCTGGCACACCTTCGATCTACGCTCCGCACCCGTATGGAGTGAGTACCCCATCGTTCTGGGAAACCTGATCCTGCATCATCTCACGATGAAGGAACTAAACGCTTTGGGTGACCAGCTCTCCGCCTGCGCAAAGATCCGCGTGCTCCTCTTTAACGAGCCCTTGCGCAGCCTGCCCACCCGGTTCCTCTGGACGCTCGCCGCCCCGCTCGGTGGTGCCAGTGCCGTCACCCGTCACGATGGGCGCGTCAGCATCGAAGCCGGCTTCTGCGGCGACGAACTCCCCCGTGCGCTCCGCCTCGACCCCGCTACATGGCAGTGGCGGATAACAACCACGCTGCTTGGCGCTTACCGGATGGTCGCCATCCGCCGCCCATGACCTCCGCTCCCGCCGCCCACCCCGTGCAAGAGAACGCCCGCCCGGTCGTCATCGTCGGCGGCGGCCTCGCCGGGCTCTCCCTCGGTCTCGCCCTCCGCCACGCCTCCGTGCCCGTCACGCTACACGAGGCCGGCGACTACCCCCGCCACCGGGTCTGCGGCGAATTCATCGCCGGACTCGACGCCCCCACCATCGAAAAACTCGGACTCGCTCCCTTTCTCGCCGATGCCCGCCACCACACCCAAGTCGCCTGGTATCACCGGTCCACTTTGCGCAGTCGCCATACCCTGCCTGCGCCCGCTCTAGCCATCAGCCGACACCAGCTCGACCAACAACTCGCCGCCGCCTTCGTCACCGCCGGCGGCACTCTGCATACCCATTCTCGCCCCCGGCTCACGGAGAACGTTCCCGGACTCGTTCTTGCCCACGGCCGCCGCCCCGCCAACGCATCCCCTTGGCTCGGGCTAAAATGCCACGTCCGGGGCCTCGCCCTGAACGCCGACCTCGAAATGCACCTGGGTGCCCGTGCCTATGTCGGCCTCTGCGCCCTGGGCGATGGTTGGATAAACGTCTCCGGGCTCTTCCACCAAAGCGACGTGGTGGCCAAGGGCCGCGCCGCCATCCTGCCCGCCTACCTACGCAGTGCAGGTCTCAACGACCTCGCCCACCGTCTGGCCTCCGCCGAAATCGACCCCGCCTCACACTGCGCGATTGCCGGGCTCGACTTTAGCCGCCCGTCCCGCCCCGCCGCCGTTTCCACGGCGGGACTACGGCTTGAGCTTGGCGATACCGTCGCACCGATTCCGCCCTTCACCGGCAACGGCATGGCCATGGCCCTCCAATCTGCGGCGCTCGCCCTCGATCCACTTCTAGCCTGGACCCGGGGCACGGCCGAATGGCCAGCCGTCGTCGCGATCATCCAGCGCCGGGTGCGCAACCGTTTCCGCACCCGCTTGACCACCGCCCGCCTGCTCCACCCCGCACTCCTCCACTCCGCCGGACAACGCACCCTCACGACTTTAGCCCACGCCGGCCTCCTCCCTTTTAAACCACTTTATCACCTGCTCCACTGATGTATCTCCAAGCCCTCACCACGGCGGTTCCACCCGCGCGCCACACCCAGAAAGAGTGCTGGCAAATGCTGTCCGCCTCACCCGCACACCCTCGCCTCAGTCGCCGCTCCTCGCTCCTCCTGCAATCAATCCTTAAGGGCGACAGCGGCATCTCCTCCCGCCATTTCGCCGCCACGCCCCTGGAACACGTTTTCACCGCCTCGGCGGATACCTTGAATGAAATCTTCCGGCGCGAAGCCCCTCTTCTGGCCTCCCGCGCCCTGGCTTCCGCGCTGGCCCAATCCGGGCTGCGGGCCGACCAGCTCGACGCGCTCATCGTGTGCACGTGCACCGGCTATCTCTGCCCCGGAGTGAGCAGCTACGTATCCGAACAGCTAGGACTGCGCCCGAACGCCTACCTGCAGGATCTCGTCGGCCTGGGCTGCGGCGCAGCCATCCCCACCCTGCGCTCCGCTCACGGCGTGCTCTCCGCTAACCACGGAGCCACGGTCGCCTGCATCGCGGTCGAGATCTGCTCCGCCGCCTTCTACCTCGACGATGATCAAGGCGTGCTCATTAGCTCCTGCCTGTTTGGCGACGGTGCCGCCGCCAGCATCTGGCGCGTAACCCCGCCCAAGCTCGGGCCTCACGCCGCCACTCCTCTCTCGGTCGGAAGTTTCGATACCCACCACGATCCCGCCGCGCGCGATGAGATACGCTTCGAGCAACGCGACGGCAAACTGCGCAACCGCCTCACCTCCGCCGTGCCGGCCCTCGCCGCCTCCGCGGTGGCGCTCTTACTCGCCTCCGAAACCGCCGCGCGTGGCGGCCCCGCCACTATTCTGGCCCACCCCGGCGGACGCGACGTGCTCGACGCCCTTGAAGCCGCCCTGCCCGGCCACCGGCTTGCCTCCAGTAGACGCATACTCCGCGACTACGGAAACATGAGCAGCCCCTCGGTACTGTTTGCCCTCGCCGACGCCCTATCTGAAGGCAAGTCCGATTCCACCGCCGACTACTGGCTGGTCGCCTTCGGGGCTGGCTTCTCCGCCCATTCCTGCCGACTCAGCCATTCATAAAGACGCACGGTTCCGCGCTCAACGCTCCACCCGGGCACAGGTCCGGGCTGTCTCATGCACATGCACGTGCGAGAGCGTGGGCAGACCCGGAGCCAGCCGCTCCAAGATCCAGGCCCCAAGGTTCTCCGCCGTCGAATACAGCGGCAGCACGTCATTCAGATTTTGATGGTCCAATTGATCCACGATCGGGCGCATCGCATCGGAGATTTCCGCAAAATCCACCACGAAGCCCCGCGCATCCAGCGGCCCGGTGCAAAACACCTCCACCACATAGGAATGTCCGTGCACGTTGCGGCACTTATGCCCCATCGGCAGGTGCGGCAGCGAATGCGCCGCCTCGAAGGAAAAACGTTTGGATACGGTAAATTTCATCGGCTCGTGCCCCAGCAAAGACCGGGGCAAGCACCCAAGTCGAACCGGGATTTATCCCCAGCCCACTCCACCTGCGCACTTTTTGTGCCGATACCTTCACTCAACCCGCCCGCCGGACGGAAGCCCCTCCACCCCATGTCCAAACTCCCCAGCACCCCGATTTATTCCTGCGAAACCTACCTCATGGCCTGCAAACAGTTCGACCGCGCGGCCGATGCCATAAACCTCCCCGAAACGATCCGCGACCGCGTAAAACACCCGCGCCGCGCCATCGTCGTTTCCCTGCCCATCCATCGCGACGACGGCACCGTCTCCGTCTTTGAGGGCTACCGAGTACAACACAACCTCTCCACCGGTCCGGCCAAGGGCGGCATCCGTTTCCACCCGGATGTCACCATCGGCGAGGTCGCCGCCCTGGCCATGTGGATGAGCTGGAAAACCGCCCTCGTCGGACTGCCCTACGGCGGCGCCAAGGGCGGCGTTATCGTCGATCCCGCCCGCCTCTCCGCCGCAGAACTCGAACGCCTCTGCCGCCGCTACATGCAGGAGCTCATACCCTTCATCGGCCCCGAGGTGGATGTGCCTGCCCCCGACGTGGGTACCAACGAAAAAATGATGGGCTGGATGGTGGATACCTACTCCAACCACATGGGCCACCTCACCCCGTCCATCATCACCGGCAAGCCCCTCGCGCTTGGCGGCTCCCAAGGCCGCCGCGAAGCCACTGGCGCGGGCGTGGCGTATCTGATTTCGCGTTACCTTGAAGACCTGCGTTTACCCATCGCCGAGGCCACCGTGGCCATACAAGGCTTTGGCAACGTCGGAGGCGAGGCCGCCCTCGCCCTTGCCCGTCGCGGAGCGCGCATCGTCGCCATTTCCGACTACACCGGCGGCTACTACAACCCGGCCGGCATCGACGTCGCCAAGGCCCTCGCCTGTGTGGCCAGCACCCGGGACCTCGCCGCCTTCGATGGGGGCTCGGCCATCACCAACGAGGAATTACTCACCCTCGAATGCACCGTGCTCGTGCCCGCCGCGCTAGAGCGTGTGATCACCCCGGAAATCGCCCCCCGCCTGCGTTGCCGCCTGCTGGCCGAGGCCGCCAACGGCCCCACCACCTTCGCCGCCGATAAATTCCTGGAGGAACAACGCCCCGATCTCGAAATCATCCCCGACGTGCTCTGCAACGCCGGCGGCGTGATCGTCTCCTACTTCGAGTGGATCCAGAACCTGCAAAACTACTATTGGACGCGCGACGAAGTGATGGAAAAACTCTTCCGCCAACTCGAACAGGCGCGCGTGGCGGTCGAACGCCAGCGGGACAAATACAAATTCTCCCGCCGCCTCGCCGCCCAAACCCTCGGCATCCAACGCGTGGCCGACGCCAAAATCGCCCGCGGCCTCTATCCCTAAAATCAGAGCGTCGGGGATACAATTCGCCCCATTAGTCTCACGGGCCGAATTCGGAATCTACATACCAGCCAAACATGCCATCGAATGCCGCATGCACGCAAAATCGCCAAAGCAGTTTGCGACTGCGCTTAAGCTGAGCGCTTCAATACCCCTGCCAACGCTGCCTTGATCCACGCCTGACGGGGCACTCCAATCCGCTCCGCCTCGTGATCAATTTCAGCCAAAAACGCCTTGGGGAAATCCACGTTGACGCGCTGAAACTCCCGGCCCGGGCGCGTGGCTTTAGACAGGTCCATAAACATCGAAACGTCATCGCCCGCCTCAAAACGACGATCGAATTCTTTTGCGGTGATCGTTTCACGTCCGTCCCGACTGGTGATCTTGTTACTCTTATTCATAGATTTTTTCCTCTTTAGGGTGTGCCCTGCGCACGCTAATTATTCTAATAGTTTCTCCTCTTTGGGTGATGATCGCGGTCCAAATTTTGCCGCTGATTTTACCGATAACCGCAATCCGGGGCTCGGCATCGAAGGGAAGGGGTACCTCAACTCGGTTTAGATCGAGCCAAAGCACTTGAGCTTCAACGAAATCGATTCCCCTGTTAGGATCGGCTTTTGCTCGAGCGGACTTTTCTGGATCGAATTCAAATACCACGGACACACCGTCGCCCCAAAACGAAAACGAGTAAAGCGCCATTTCTATACCTAAAAACCCATGAGTATACCAAGCAGGAATCCAGCGATTTGGGGCGCTTTCGCTTGTTGTTCAGTCAATTGCGTAAGTAGTTGTTTTACCGATCAAGGAGCACAAAAAAAAACGACTCATCGGAGTCGGCTAAACTGGCTGCCCGAGGTGTTTGGAAATCCGAACTTTGCTAAGGCAAATCGCCGATTTACCACCATGATTGCCTGTTAAAAAGTAACTTCCTCGCCTTCACCGTGAGTCCAGTCGCCGCCCAAAAACTGGGGGCGGGGGCTCGATTCGCCTCATTCGCCTCACGGGTCTAATCTGACGCCACCCAATCGGTTTCGACTCAAGAAATCGGGGCGCCCAAAACGGGAAGCAGTTTAGCGAGAAGAGTTCCAGTGATATCTACGCTGAGGGTCGCGGGCGTTTTTGCCAACAGCCGAGACCAATCCTTGGTCAACGAGGCGGGCGAGACGGCTACGCAGGGTGCGTGAGGAACGTCCCACTCCAATGGAGAGCTGGGCGGTAGAGAGGCCCATAGCAGGGTCGGCGGACTCCAGAAGTTCTCGAATCCGGCAATCGATCGTATCAAGCAGTGCGGCACGATCAGGGATAAGGCTGAGGGTAGCACGAAAGCGGAAGCCGTGCTCTTCGAGTTTCGGTGGCGGCAATCCTGCCGCTGTGCAGGCGGCGGTCGCACGCTGAATTCCGCTGCCCCATTGCTCAATGTAACCAAGTTCCTTAAACACCCGACCGATGACACGATTGCGAAGGCGGGAGCCCCCCTGGCGAATGTCGTCAAGGGTGAGGCCGGCAAGCAGCACGCCGGGATTTTCGATTTCTAGACGGTCAGAAAACAGGGCAACCCGGATAGGCGCGCCGGTTTGCGAGTAATCGGCATGAACGATGGCGTTAACCAAAAGCTCACGCGCCGCCCGCAGCGGAATAACGGGGACCTTTTGGTTTTTCAGGCCGGGGATCAGGATGCGATTTTGCGCATGACGCTCGATAAACTGGTAGGCGGCTTCGAGCGCGCGAGTAAGCGGGCCGCGGCATTCGACGGTATCATCAAGGTGGGTTTTATCTTCACCACGGAAACGACCACACTGAATCCACGCGTCGGGGAAGCGGGACGCGGAATCTCGACCGACCAGAAGGAGTCCGCCAACGGTGGGCACGAGACGGCGGCCATGCGGAGCGAGCAGCCGCAGGGTTTGAAGGTCGGCTGGTTTTAGTGGCGCACGTAAAGGGAACAGCTCGGAAGCTACTCGGAAGTCCAATGCTTCCGAGTCGAGTTCCGGTAACGGGGACTCGTCAAATGTCTCGTTGGCGGCCATGCGTGTGAGTTCTTGGCGCAATGCAACATCGGCGCGGCGGTTGGTGGATCCGAGCCGCACAAAGGTTCCCTCATCCGGCCCCAGTTTGAGCAGGTGATGGGGACGGCTGGAGCTGGGGAAAACTTCCACCACGAGGACTTGAGCATCTCGCCATGTGGCGATGTCAATGGCCGGCACCAGACGAGGCGCGATGAGGTCGGCGATGAGCTTCGCCAGACGCTCTTCTTCAGCGAGGGGATCGACCAGGCCGCAAACGTGCTTGCTGCCATCCTTCACCCCAATGACGACCCGGCCACCGGAGTTATTGGCGAACGCGACCAGGGTTCGCAGAACCTCTTCAGGCGAGGACAGATCCCGCTTAAACTCCGGGGTCTTTCCTTCATTTTGGCGGAGTAAATCGGGTAGATTCATAACTAGGAAGACAACTAGGAAGCGCCGTGGGCCATCAAGGCTTCCTAGTTGGTTTTGGCAACGAGGCGGCGACACCCGACCTTATGCGCGCTAAAAACGAGCACGCCTTTTACCGAACCCATCCCCCCGCACGAATCCATTGCCGCGAGCCTTTAGGTCAAGTTGGGTAACGCCGATGAGCCAGACTCCGCCTCCCGAAAACCTGGAATTATTACGGGAGAAACTCGGACGGATCCGTGCCGAGGCACTGCAGCTGGAAGCCGAGATTGCGGCGCGCGAGGCCGACCGGCAGTTGGGCTTTTCATCCGAATTGGACAGCGGCGAACCTGCCCTGATCGCCGATGCGCCGCCGGTGACGCCGGGGGCCAAGGTGGCGCTTTTCCTAAAACTCTTTGCCACCCGCCGATCGGTTTTCCCAAAGCTCTGGGAAAACCCCAAGACTGGTCGCAGGGGCTACTCGCCCGTTTGCGACAACGAATGGCGCACCGGCGTTTGCCAAAAACCTCGGGTTAAATGCAGCGAATGCCTGCATCAGAAATTCCCACCGCTCGATGAGCGGGCGGTTGAGTCGCACCTACGCGGGAAACACACGCTCGGGGTGTATGCGATCGATGCAGACAACACCTGCCGGTTCCTCGCCGCCGACTTTGATGGCGAGGGTTGGCGCGGTGACGTGGTCGCCTACCGCGACGCCGCCGCTCGCAGCGGGATTACTGTGGCGGTAGAGCGCTCGCGTTCGGGCAATGGTGCCCATGCCTGGATATTCTTTGCTGGGTCCGTACCCGCCGCGCTGGCTCGACGCCTCGGTCTGGTGCTCATTGCCCGCGCGTCGGCCGCGCGGCCCGCTCTCGGACTGGCGGCCTATGACCGCTTGTTTCCCAACCAGGACACCCTACCGGCCGGCGGTTTTGGCAATCTCATCGCACTGCCTCTGGCCCGCGAACCGCGCCAGAATGGAAATACCGTTTTCCTGGATACCAACTTGGATCTGATCGCCGACCAATGGGCGTATCTCGCCGCCTTGCCCCGACTGCGAAGCCAGGAGCTGGAAACCATCGTTGCCCGCCTTTCACCGCAGCCTCCGCTGGTCGCACCAACCCAAGGTAAGGAATTGAATACGCATAATGTCGCCCGTGATGGAGAAGGCGATGGTGAGACCGCCTTTGCTCTGCGCCAGGACGAGGCGCTGCTGGATATTTCGCATGCGCCGGTGCGAGCCGGCTTGGTTACTGGTGAAATCACGGTGCGGTTGGATGCGGGGATTCACCTACCGCGCACCTTGCCCACCGCAGTGCTCACCGCCCTGCGACGCCTCGCCACATTGGCCAACCCGGAGTTTCACGAAAAACTCCGCCTCCGCTTCGCCACCTACGACACGCCGCGATTCCTCTTCGCTGGCGAGTGGCACCCCGACCGGCTCGTATTGCCACGCGGCGTGCTTAATCAAAGTCTGGCGCTATTAGAAAAAGCGGGCGCGACGGTGGTGCTACAGGACTCCCGCAATCCCGGTGCCCGCATCCCGTGGACGTTTACCGGCGAATTGCGACCCGAACAAACCATCGCCGTGAAGGCAATGGCGGCGCACGACACCGGAGTGCTGTGCGCGCCGCCCGGAGCCGGTAAAACCGTAATGGGTTGCGCCCTGATCGCCCAAACCCGAGTCTCGGCGCTGGTGCTGGTGCATCGGTCCGTGCTGCTCGATCAATGGCGCGAGGCGGCCATGCGCTTCCTTGGCCTGAAGCGCAAAGAGATCGGCGTGTGGCGGGGTAAAGCGCCTCGACTCACCCAGCGACTGGACATCGCCATGCTGCCGAGCGTGGCGCGAGCGGAGGATTTCGCGGCAGTTTTTTCGAGCTACGGACTGGTGATTGTGGACGAGTGCCACCATCTGCCCGCCGCCACTTTTGAAGGTGTTCTCAAAGCCTGCGGCAGTCGACGTCTCTACGGGCTGACCGCCACCCCGGCACGCAAGGACCGGCTGGAGAAACTGATGTTTTTTCAATGCGGCCCTATTCGTCACTCGATCGGAAACGCGCCGACAGAAGTTACCCGAACCGTGCGCATACGTCGCACCGCCTTCACCCTGTCAAATGGTGTTGGCGGAAACGAGCCACGACCGCCTATCCACGAAGTCTGGCAGTCCTTGGTGACCGACGAAGGCCGCAGCGATCTGATCGTTGCCGACTTGGTGAATTGCGGACGGGCCG
>JAIXRU010000105.1 GCA_027485045.1 Opitutaceae bacterium
CCTTGGGCACTCGCCGGTTGGGTGGTAATGGTCGGAAGGTGACGCCCAACCCGGCCCTCGTTTTTACCAAAAAGGAGCCAATGCAAAAGGTATGCCTCCTTGCTACTGCCAAAAGCCGCCCGCAAGTCGCCATAGAGCTCCTTATAATCAGCCCAGCGAAACTCCTCACTAAAGGTTCGTCCTTCGTTCACACCGCTATCGAGGTAGTGGTTATAGGCTGCCACCCGTTTCTGGGCGCTCGGCAAACGACCGAAAGCCGCATTCAAGTCGGCATAGGCGTTGAGGTAGGCATCCACCGCGAAGAGGGTGGGCACCCGTCCCAGGCGTGCCTCCGCCTTGCCGAAGTTTAACCAATGTAGGATATAAGCTTGGGTGCTGTTACCAAAGGCCGCCTTGAGGTCGCTGTAGAGTTCCTTATATTCTGCCCAGCGGAAATCCTCGCCGAAGTTCCGCCCTTCGTCCGCACCGCTGTCTAGGTAGTGGTTAAAGGCCGCCACCCGCTTCAAAGCGGTCGGCAAGCTACCGAAGGCCGCTTTCAGGTCGCCATAGGTGTTTAGGTAAGTGTCCACATCGAAGTTCACGGGCACACGTCCCAGACGACCCTCGGCCTTGCCGTTGTTCACCCAATGCTGCAAGTAGGCCTGGATATTGGAGCCAAAGGCCGCGCTTAGGTCGGAATACATCGCCTTGTATTCCAAGTAACGAAAGTCCTCCCTAAAGTTGCGTCCCTCAGAGGCTCCGGATTGAATATAATGGTTATAAGCGGCCACCTGTTTTTGCCCGTTGGGCAGGCTGCCGAAAACCGCCCGTAAATCCCCATAAGCAGCCAGATAAGCATCCGCATCGAAAAACGCGGGCACCCGTCCCAGGCGTCCCTCAAACCGTCCGTTTTTCAGCCAGTGATCTTCATAGGCCTCGGCATTTGAGCCAAAGACTGCCGTCAGGTCGGCATACAGTGCCTTATATTCCGCCCAACGGAAGGTCGCTGTATCGGTCGGCAGGTAGGTGAAGGTGGCAGTCGCGCTATCCGTACTCCCGCTATAATTCGTGACCCGCACCCAGTAGCTCGTCGTGTTGCTGGTGAGCAGGGGCGGGGTGGTATAGCTGGCGCCGGTCGCTCCGATAATCGGGCTGGTCGTGTTGCCGGTCGTGCCCGCATACCATTGGTAAAATAAGGCCTGTGAAGCTATGACCCTGAGGGTAACGCTTTGCCCTGAGTTAAACGTCCCACTGGCCGGTTGGCTGGTAACGACCGGGGGGGGCGTGGTCGGATCCCAACCGAATACAGATACGTCAGCCAGGGGGGGGAGCACTTCGATCGATACCGAACTAGATGTGGAGACGGATCCTGAGTTGATGATTTTTTCAACGGATGAGTAGGCGGTAAGCGGGGCGGCGGCGACAAAAACTGCCGCGACGACCAGCAAGCCGCTAGACGCTAGACCAAGTACGCGAGACTTGAGGTTGGAATTCATGACGAGAGATTGCGGTTAGCGCAGGCGTTTTTCGGTTTAGCGGCGAGTTAAATCGAAACCCGCCGCCCACTTGGGCTAGAAGGATATTTGGACTGGTGTTCTTTGAAAAATGCGGCCTCCCGTCCCCAGCTGACCATAGTAATTATCACCCGTGGCCCACACCGTCCCGTCGCTCTTTAGAAACAGGCTGTAAGAATTCCCGGCGGCCATTGCGCTCACCCCGCTTATCACTTGCACCGGGGTCGTTCGATAAGTGTTATCACCTGTGCCCAGCTGACCAGCGTAATTTTCACCTGCGGCCCACACCGTCCCGTCGCTCTTAAGGAATAGGCTGTGTGAATTCCCGGAGGCCACTGCGCGTACTCCGCTCATTACTTGTACCGGGGTCGTTCGATTTGTGGTGTCACCTGTGCCCAGTTGACCAGAGTTATTGTAACCCACGGCCCATACCGTTTCGTCGCTCTTCAGGAATAGACTGTAGTTGCCTCCCACAGCCATCGTTCTGACCCCGCTCATCACTTGCACCGGGGTCGTTCGATTTGTGATGTCACCTGTGCCCAGCTGACCATAGTTATTATAACCCACGGCCCATACCGTTCCGTCGCTCTTTATGAATAGACTGTAGAAGCCTCCCGCAGCCATCGTTCTGACCTCGCTCATTACTTGCACCGGGGTCGTTCGATTTGTGGTGTCACCTGTGCCTAACTCGCCATTTATATTATAACCGGTGGCCCACACTGTCCCGTTGCTTTTTAGAAGTAGACTGTGGTAGCTTCCAGCTGATATCGCACTCACTTCGTTGATCACCTGCACGGGGGTCGTTCGATTAGTGGTATCACCTGTGCCTAACCGTCCCCATAAATTATCACCTGTGGCCCACACCGTCCCGTCACTCTTAAGGACCAGACTGTGGGTGGAACCGGCGGCCATGGCCACCACGGGAATTTGCACCAAAGCCGTCATGCTGTTAGTGTAACCGAATGGGTTAGTCACCTTTACCCAGTAACTAGTTGGGTTATTCAGTGCTGGGGTGGTGTAGCTGGCCCCCGTTGCTCCACTTATCGGGTTGGTAATGTCACCCGTTGCGCCTGCATACCACTGGTAACTAGTCGCTGCGGTGGCGGTCACCGTAAGGGTTGTCGCAGTCGAACCTGGGGTTATAATCACACTTGCTGGTTGGGAAAAAATGGAAGGCGGGGCGAAGGAGACCGTGACTGTTGCAGTCGCACTATCGGAGCTGCCATTCGGATTGGTCACCTTCACCCAGTAACTGGTATTACTGTTCAGGGTAGGCGTGGTGTAGCTTGCGGCGGTTGCTCCGCCGATCGGGCTGGTGGTGGTGCCCGAGGTGCCCAGATACCACTGATAACTCACTGCGTTTGGGGAACTCACGCTTAAGGTGGTGACCGTACCACCGGCGATCAATACACTTGCTGGTTGGTTCGTAATAACAGGTGCAGCCAGGGTTACGGTGGCCGTCGCACTGGCGATGCTGCCGCCGGGGTTGGACACCCGTACCCAATAGCTGGTGGTGCTGCTCAGCGCCGGAGTGGTGTAGCTGGCACCCGTTGCCCCGCTGATCGGGTTGGTGGTGACCCCCGACGTGCCCACATACCACTGGTAACCTGTCGCATTGGTCGCAGTTACGCTTAGCGTGGCACTCGCTCCGGTATAGCTCGACACATTCGCCGGTTGGGTAGTAAGCGTCGGTAGGCGACGCCCTAGTCGGCCTTCGGTCTTACCATAAAGGAGCCAATGTAGAAGGTAGGCCTCCCTAGTATTACCGAAGGCCGCTTGCAGGTCGGAATTGAGTGCCTTGTAGTCGGCCCAGCGGAAGTCCTCGCTGAAGTTTCGCCCTTCGGAAGAACCGCTATCGAGGTAGTGATTAAGGGCCACCGCTCGTTTCTGGGCGGTGGGCAGACTGCCGAAGGCCGCTTTCAGGTCCGCATAGGCGTTGAGATAGGCGTCCACATCGAAGCTGGTCGGCACCCGTCCGAGGCGTGACTCGGCCTTGCCGAAGTTTAACCAATGCAAGATATAAGACTGGGTACTGTTACCAAAGGCCGCCTTGAGGTCGCTATAGAGTTCTTTGTACTCAGCCCAGCGGAAGTCTTCGCTGAAGTTCCGCCCCTCGGCCGCACCGCTATCTAGGTAGTGGTTAAACGCCATCACCCGCTTCAAGGTGGTCGGCAAGCCGCCGAAGGCCGCTTTCAGGTCCCCATAGGCGTTCAGGTAGGAATCCACATCGAAGTTCGCGGGCACGCGTCCTTGGCGTCCCTCCGATTTGCCGAAAATCAGCCAATGGGAAACGTAGGCTGAGGTGTTGTTACCGAAGGCCGCCTTGAGGTCGGCATTGAGTTCTTTATATTCCGCCCAGCGTAAACCCTCACTGAAGTTCCGCCCTTCGGCCGCACCACTATCGAGGAAGTGTTTATACGCGACCACCTGCTTTGTGCCGTTTGGCAGGTTACCAAAGGCCGCTCTTAGGTCGCCATAGGCGTTCAGGTAGGCGTCTACATCGAAGTTCGCGGGCACGCGCCCCAGGCGACCCTCGGGCTTGCCGTTATTCACCCAATGTTGTAAGTAGGCCAGGATATTAGAGCCAAAGGCCGCGCTTAGGTCGGCATACAGCGCTCTGTATTCCAAGTAACGGAAATCCTCTCTAAAGTTGCGTCCTTCGGCGGCCCCGGAATTGATATAGTGATTATACGCCGCCACCTGTTTTTGCCCGTCGGGCAGGCTAGCGAAAAGTACCTTTAAGTCCCCATAAGCAGCCAGATAAGCATCCGCATCGAAAAACGCCGGCACCCGCCCCATGCGTCCCTCAAACCGTCCGTTTTTCAGCCAGTGTTCTTCAAAGGCCGCAGCATTTGATCCAAAGACTGCCGTCAGGTCAGCATACAGTGCCTTATACTCCGCCCAACGGAATGTCGCCGTATCGGTCGGTAAGTAGGTGAGGGTGGCAGTCGCGCTGTCGGCGCTGCCGCGAACATTCGTGACCCGCACCCAGTAGCTTGTGGCGTTGGTGTTGGTCAGGGGAGGGGTAGTATAGCTGGCGCCGGTCGCTCCGTTGATCGGGCTGGTCGTGTTGCCGGTCGTGCCCGCATACCATTGGTAACTGGGCGAACCAGTTGCCGTTACGTTTAGGGTAAGGCTCTGTCCTGAGTTAAAAGTGCCACTGGCTGGTTGGCTGGTAATGACCGGGCGGGCCAAGGGCGTGATGGTGGCAGTCGCGCTATCGACGCTGCCCCGGCTATTGCTTACCCGCACCCAGTAGCTGGTCGTGCTGGTTAGTGTCGGTGTGTAGAGAGTGGACGAAGTCGCCGAGCTTATCGGGCTGGCAGTGTTCCCCGTCGTGCCCACATACCACTGATAACCGGTCGCCCATTTCGTCGTAACACTCAGGGTGGCTGTCGACCCTGGATCGATGACTTGGTTTACTGGTTGGGTGGTAATCGTCGGCGGCCTGGTGGCCCGTGGGTTTATGTTGCCCGCGAGTTTATACTGACCGGCACTTCCGTAAGCGGTATAGCCACTCGGGATAGAAGAAAGGGGGCTCCCGGTGCCATCGGCCCTGATGCGTAGATAATAGGTGCCTGCCACCGTGACGTTGTAACTGGAGAGGTAAGCGTCGGGTGAAGCCGAGGGGTTGACTGTACTCAAGACCCTGCCGGCCACATCGAGTAGCTCAAGCTTCACATCCGCGTTGCCGCCTCGGGGTGCATTGCTATCAACATAGGTGGTGGCCTGCGCCGAGATTAATCCCGGATTTAGTTCAATTTTATAAACATCCACATCATTTTCATTTGCGATCACTCCAGATTGAGAAATGGTGTTAGTATTCCATTCCAGTTCCGCAGCCACCTCTGTGGCGTTACCAGCATCATCGGTGACGTAGCCAAGGAGTTTGGCGATAATCGCCATGTCATCTTGAAGATTATTTGCGCGGTAGTAATCACCTTGGGACCATTGGGTGATGTTTTTGTCAAAACTCGCTCCCATGATTGGTCCCCAAGAAGTGGCGCCGGTGCCATGTCCGGAGTAGTAGGCCGATCCGTTTTGTAGTCCGTCGTGGAAGAGTCCCAGATTATGCCCCAGTTCATGCGCCACCGTTTCGGCGATGTCGGTCGTGTCGCTTCCATTATAATAAATTAGCGCGGGAGAGTATCGCGAAACATAGTTACTCTCGCCAAAGACCTCTGCAAAGGCCACTCCCGCCGACTCAGAGCTAGGCATATTCTTGCCATTGGCATCCACGTCGCTGGTGATCAACGCTCGGCCGGTCGTGGATGTAAAGACCGCTGGCTCCTCGGTGGTGACATCCACATTAAACGGCGCGTAATCCTCGGCCACTCGAGCCCAGATCAGAATGATCTGCTCTTGTTCGTAGTCGCTAAAAGTCGTCGGGTTCCCATCCAAATCGTAGGGTTTGGCTGTATAGGTAGCGACACCGGTATCTGTGTTCCACTCAGTGCCCGTGATCGTCATGCCATTAAAGTCGAGATAGAGGACATTTGGAGACCCTGGTCGGGAATGGCGAATAGGAGGGCTGGCAATCGGCAAAGCGGCGGCCATTGCCACCGGGGCGGCAGCGGTGGGGGAAGACGCGGAGGCATGGGCAGCGGCGGCTGATTGCACCGATGGCTTCTTCGGGTGCCCACCGTGGAAGTCGCAGGCATAAAAAAGATCGCCCGATTTGGACAGGTGCAGACAGGAGAAATCCTCCTTGGGTACTTGTAGTCTGGCTAATTTCGCCAAGGCCCAAGTCCGCGCCGGTTCTTCCAAGGCCAGCAGGGCTTCGCGGAAGGTGCCTTCCGGTATTTTGGCAAGTTGGCTAGCTTCAGGTGAGGTCTGGGTTGGTTCCAAATTGGCCGAGGGACTGGCTGGGATGGATACAGCGGCCTGCTCCGCGCCTTTCGGTGGTGCACTCACGGAGCTCGGCGCTACGGCAGCCGCGCTCGCCACTCTTTGCACCGGTGAGCTGGAACGGTTGGGCAGGCCCAGCCAGAGGCACCAACCCAATACAACCAATAAGCCGACAGCCGTTAGGCCGAGCGCACGAGACTTGAGGGTGGATTTCATAACGGGAGATAGCGATTAGCGCATATGATTATCGATTCAGCGGCAAGTGAGATAAAGACAAGGCTGCTTGGGCTAGAAAATATCCCTTAACGGCTCTCGTCGACCACACACCCTGTTGTGTGCCATCAAGCGCAGCACAAACAAGGTCTTAACGGCATATGTTTCTCTGTGCTATCGTCACGCCTCCCTCAGCTTCCTTGTCATTGTCGGGCCCAGTTGGGTAGTTTTCGTTCCACTGATTCATTCAAAGCAGATATGGTGCCACGGCATTTTATAGATGCCCGTTTTCGCTTGGCCTTGTTCGTGGCTTAGCGTGCTTTAACGCATCATGTTCGCGCGTGTTTTCACTTTGTTTCTGAGTCTTTCGTTGGGCTCGCATTCTTTGATTTGGGCTCAAACCACTCCGACTTATCCGGAAGTGCTTTTGCCTGAGCTGGCGCAGATTTTGGAGCAGGCTCGCGAGCGGGCGCCGGCTTTGGTGGCGCAGGCAAGCGCGCAGCAGGAAGCCACTACGCGGCTCGATGCGGCAAAGGCGGCTGATTATCCGCGTTTGGATTTCGGAGGCAATTTCGGCATGACGCGTGATACTTATCTGGATGGAAACTACCCGGATGAACAGAAGACCGGCGTCGCTTTTAATGCCCGCGTTACCCGCCCGATTTATCACTGGGGAGCCATCGATGCCAAGATACGGCAGGCATCCCTCGATTTTAGCAACGAGTCGCTCCAACGCGTTTTCATCCTGCGGCAGATTAAGCGTGGCCTGCGCGCCGATTACCTAACGCTTTTGCTTAACCAGTCGTCGTTGGAGATCCTCCAGTTGCGCCGTCAAATCACGGCGGACAATGCTACTCGCACCGCTTCGGACCGGCAGCAGGGTGCCCTGTCCGCGATGGCTTCCGAGCAAGCGGAAATCAATCTCGCCCAGGATGTTTTAAACCTGGAACAAGTTGATTCTGACCAGAAACGCATCGTGGCTGATTTTAAACGGAATCTGGGGTGGGAGGTGCCGCTGCGCCTTGATGTGCCGCCGCCGCGCCCGGATGCCGCCGCGCTACTCGCTTGGGCAGAGCAAACGCGTGCCCAGGGGCTGGATACTTGGTTGTCCGATCATGCCGAGGTAAAACGTCGTGAAAATCTCATCGAGCGCGAGCGGGCGGAGCTGATTCGCATAAAATCCAATCAGCGGCCTTTAGTGAACTTCACCGCCAGTGTCGGGCAGGGGCAGCGAAATACGTCTGCGGCCAACAATGTCTCTACCTTGAGCACGTTTATCGGCATCGATGCGACTTGGAATGTGTTTGATGGGTTCGAGACCTCTGCCCGTAAACGTGAGTCGTTGTTACGTCAGCGTCGGCTGGAGCGCCAGTTGGAGGCTTACCGCGCGGAGTTACGCGCCCAGGCGGCGAATGTCGTCGAGCAGATCGGTTTTTTTACCCGTCAGTATCAACTGGACGAGCGGCGGGCGGCCTTGTCTGAGCAGACGTTTTTGATTCAAAAGCGTGAGATGGACGAGGGGCGCGTATCCGCCCCGGTCTTTCGTCAACAGCAGCTCGCCGTGCAGGAAAGTCGGCTGGGGGAGTTGCGCGTTCGGGTGCGGCTCTTGCTCGCGTTGAACGACTACCTCGATCTTACCCTTCCTGCGGCGGTCGATGCCCAAATAAACTAATCTCACCTTTTCATGTCTGCTCTCAAACGAAGTTTCGCGGCTTTAGCGGTGTTGGCCTTGGCGGCGAGTGCGTGGTTTTTCTTTGGCTCGAGCACGGTGATCGATGCTGCTGCGGTACGGCGCGATGTCGCGATCGATGCCGTGCCGGCGGCGGTTAAAGTGGACCCGGAGTTTCAAGTCACCATCACCAGCGATGTGGCCGGCTTGGTACGCAAATCCAGTGTGAAACGCGGGCAGCGGGTTAAAGAGGGCGATATGCTTTTCGAAATCGATTCTTCGAAATACGCCTTGGAGCTGGAGCAGATGAAGCTGCAGCTCGAAAATACGCGCCAGCAGTTCGCACTTAATCTGGATCAACGAACCGCGCTGGAGCGTCGCAAGGAGGATTTGGAAAACTTCGCCAAACGCACCGCTTCGGGCGAATACCCCGAAATCGAACTCAAGCGCCGCACCGAGGAGTTCGCGATGTTCCAAGAAGGCCAGTCGCGTGAACGCCTCGCGCGCGAGCAGCAACTCGCGAACATGGCCCACGCGATCAAATTGAAGCAAAAGGACATAGATGATTGCGCCCTGCGTTCGCCGGCCTCCGGAACCATTACGGAGATTTTTGCCCAACCGGGTGAAGTCATCGGCGTGCGCGCGCCTTTGGTTCGTCTGTATAGCGACGCCCTTTTGGTCGAAGCGCGCATCAACGAAGAGGACTTTTCCGGTATTCGCCCGGGCTTGGATGCGTCGGTGCGTTTTCTCGCCTACGGCCCCGAACTGTATCCCGCCAAGGTCGTCAAAGTGTTGCCCAACGCCGATCCGCAGAACCAGCAATATCGCGCCTACCTTGAAGTCGAAATCGCCGGCGAACGCCTAATCCCTGGCTTGAGCGGTGAGGCCAGCATCCTGCGCAACCGGCGCACGAATACGTTGGTCGCGCCGCGCGCCGCGTTGCTCAACGGCGCGGTCTTCGTGGTCGAAAACGGGATCGTGCGCCGTCAACCCGTTGAAATCGGGTTCCGTAGTCTTACCGCGGTCGAAATTCTCAAGGGCGTAAACGAGGGCGATACGGTTGCGCTGAGCGGGCTCGATGGCCTTCGCGACGGGCAACGGGTCCAGGTGCGGAAGTGAGCTGTAAAGCTGGTAAGCTCATAAGCTAGTAGAGCTCGTAAGCTTCTAAACACCGCATGGCAGGCAACGATTCATGGCGCGATCTCCAAGTGTGGCAAAAGTCCCACGCCGCTTGCCTGAGCATCTACCGGCATACGGTTTCATTTCCTCCCGAAGAACGCTTTGGTCTTACAGCGCAATTACGCGGCTCTGCACGCTCGATCCCAACCAATATTGCAGAAGGTAAAGGCCGCGCCACCAACAACGATTACCGCCATTTTCTTATCATTGCGCGTGGCTCACTGGAAGAAACACGCTACCACCTGCTACTTTCGCGTGATCTTAGTTATCTCAGCGATCCCGACTACACACAACTAGAGTCCACATACACTGAAATCTCTCGCATGCTCAACGCCCTCATCCGGTCCCTCGGCTAACACCCTCCCACCCTTACCAGCTCCACCAGCTTACTAGCCGTACTAGCTTTATTAGCTTACTAGCTCTACTAGCTGCATTAACCACCATGTCCCCCGCTCTTCTCATCGCGCTTCGGTTTCTAGGTGCGCGTAAACGTGCGATGCTCATGAGTCTGACCGGGATCGTTTTCGGCGTGGCTTTCTTCGTCGTCACCCAGGCCCAGACCGCCGGGTTTGAGAGTTATTTTATCAAGACTATCCTGGGCGTTAATGGCATGGTCCGCATCGAGGATCGCATTCAGTCCACCCGGTCGCTCGCCGCGACTCAGGGCAGTGACTTCACCATCGCGGTGGAGGGCTCGGTGAAATACATCCCCGGTGTCCAATACCCGAATGATTTGCTCGGCGCGCTCAAACGCTTCCCCGAAGTGACGGCTGCTTCGCCGGTCATTCGTGGCAATGCCACCTTGATCGCGAATTTCCGCGAGTACGATGTTAAGCCGTTCGGCATCGAACTCGCCTCCTTCGTAAACGTCTCGGACCTCGACACCCAGATTATCGACGGATCCTTAAATGCGTTTTCCGAAAACCCTTACGGACTGATTCTCGGGGTGCGCATCGCCAAGCGCATGAACCTCCAGATTGGCGATTCCGTGTTGCTCGACGCCGCCGGCGAACCGCAGCGTTTCCGGGTGAATGCGATCTACGAAACCGGTATCGACCAGGTGGATCGCGAGCGGGTTTACCTGCATCTGCCCGCCTGTCGCAACGTGCTCAACAAGCCGGTGGGTGCCTCGTTTATTCAGTTGAATGTTGTCGCGCCCGAGCTAGCTCCCGCGCTGGCCGCGCGCATCGAAGAGGCCGTGGGGCACTCCACTCTGGCGTGGCAGGAGCGCGAGAAAACCTGGCTGCAGGTTTTCAGCGTGCTGCGTATCTCCTCGGCCCTTACGATCTCGACCATCATTTTTATTTCCGGCCTGGGCATGTTTAACACGCTGGTGATGATCGTAGTCGATAAGACCCGTGAGATCGCGATTCTGCGCTCCATGGGCTACACCCGCGAGGACATCAGCCGCATCTTCATGCTTCAGGGCGGTATCGTGGTGGCGTGTGGCGTGGTCTTCGGCTGTCTCGCCGCCGCCGTCGGCACCTACGCGCTTTCGCATATTCCGATTCGTATCCGGGGCATTTTTGCCAGCGACCACTTCGTCGTGCTTTGGGATCCTTGGCACTATGTGGGGGCTGCCGTCATCGCGGTGATTGTGGTGCTTGTCGCCAGTTATTTCCCCGCCCGCCGCGCCGCGCGTTTGGAACCAGGATCCATCATCCGGGGGAGTTCTTCATGAGCCTGCTGCGCGTCGAAAATCTTCATCGTTACCTCGGCGAGGGCGATACCCGTTGCCATGCTTTGCGCGGGGTGGGCTTCACGATCGAGCCGGGTCGCACCTACGCCATTGCCGGGCATTCCGGTTCGGGCAAAAGCACGCTACTCTATCTGCTTGGTTTGCTCGACATTCCCGACCAAGGACAGATCTGGGTGGGTGATCGCGAGACCAGCCGATTGACCGATGAGGAACGCACCGCCGTGCGTAATGAACACATGGGTTTCGTCTTCCAGTTTCATTTTCTGCTCAAGGAATTCACCGCCTTGGATAACGTGATGCTGCCCATGCGTAAACTCGGGCGTCTCTCTGAGGAGGCGATGCGAGCCAAGGCCTCCGACTTGCTCACGGCGGTCGGCCTGGGGGACAAAACCCGACGTCTCGGCACCCAGCTTTCTGGCGGCGAGCAACAACGCGTCGCTATCGCCCGCGCCCTCGCCAACGACCCTGGCCTCATCCTTGCCGACGAACCCACCGGCAATCTGGACCACATCAACGCGGACCGGGTTTTCGCGCTCTTGAGCGACATCGCCCACCAGCGCGGGCAGGCTCTGCTCATGGTTTCGCACAACCCCGAGCTCGCCTCGCGCTGTGACCAGGTTTTTCGCATGCAGGACGGGGTGATTTTGCCGTAACGAGTTTCCGGCGATCTCGCTAAATCAGTTTACCTCTAACTTACCTGCCGTTTTATCGCTGCTGCATGGATTTCCTCACCTCAATCTCCCGTTTGTCATTCGAACTGGAGCGTGAGGAAGTCCGTTTTGCTTTGATCGGGGGTCTGGCCATGGCGTTGCGTGGAGTGGAGCGGGCCACTTTCGATGCGGATTTTATCCTGATGCTGGAGGACCTGCCTCGCGCCCACGCCATCCTGATCGCGTCTGGTTACACGCGGGAGTTTCATTCCGAAAACGTATCTCACTATTTCCATTCCACTTCCGCGCTCTCCCGGGTGGATATTTTGCACGCCTTTCGCGGACCCAGTCTGGGCATGTTGCAACGGGCGCAACGCCTGCCCTTGGCACCCGGTTGTGCCCTGCCAGTCGTGCAAATCGAGGATCTGATCGGCCTCAAAGTTCAGGCCCTCGTCAACAATCCCGACCGTGCTTTGGGCGATTGGAACGACATCTACCGGCTTGTCTCTTACGCGGGCGGCCAAAAACTACCGCTCCAATGGGATCTGCTCGCCGACTATTTAACGCTTTTTCGCCTCGAGGCTAAATTACCTGAGCTCCAGCGCTTATATGGCCCGATTGACTGACATCGAAAAAGCCCAGCTCCTCGCCGCGACGGGCAATGGCGGTGCCCTCGGCGAGCCGCCTTTTTCGTTCCGCCGAGTGCCGCCGCCCTCAGCCCGGCGGCCTGCGCTCGGCTTGGAGACTTATTTTGCTCAACTCGAATCTTGGCAACGGCTTCGTCCTGCGCCTCCTAAATCTATCAATTTTTCCGGCGACTCCTGGCGCCTATAGTTCTTCCACTCTTCTGTAATGGCCCTGTCTTTTTTCTCCAAAACTCCGCCCTCGATCCGTTCGCGCTGCCGCGATGACTCGGCCACCAAGTTGCGCTTGCGTTACGCGCCGTATTACCACGCTCCCGAATGGCAGGACGGCACCCGCATCCGGCTCGGCGGGCGCGACATGATCATGCTGGCGAGTAACGACTACCTCGGGCTCTCCTTTCATCCCAAGACCATCGAGGCTGCCCGCGCCGCCCTGCTCCAGTGGGGCACGAGTACCACCGGCGCACGCATCTCCAACGGCTCCCGATCCTACCACGTCGCGCTGGAGGAAAAACTCGCCGCCTTCCTCGGCAAAGAGGCCTGCCAGGTGCACTCCGCCGGCTACCTTTCCTGCCTGTCGGCCCTCGCCGCCTTCGCGCAGAAGGGCGACATCATCGTCGCGGACAAAAACATCCACTCCTGCATGTGGGACGGCGCCCGCCTCTCGACCGCCACGCTCGAACGTTTCGCACACAACAATCCCGAGGACTTGCGCGCCGTCGCCGCCGCGCTACCGCCCGACGCGCCCAAGATGCTCGCGGTCGAGGGCGTTTATTCGATGGAGGGCCACATCGCCCGCCTGCCCGAGCTGCTCGCCACCGCCGCCGAGCACAAGATGTTCACCGTGCTCGACGACGCCCACGGCTTCGGCGTATTGGGCCGCCAAGGACGCGGCACCGCCGACCACTTGGGCGTGTCCAACCAGATCGATATCATCTGCGGCAGCATGTCGAAGTCGCTCGGTTCGGTCGGCGGTTTCGTGGCCGGAGATCGCGAGCTGATCGAATACCTGCGTACCCACGGCAAACACACCATCTTCAGCGCAGCCTTGCCGCCTGCCCAAGCCGCCGCCGCATCCGCCGCACTCGACATCATCCAGACCGAGCCCGAGCATCTGGCGCGTTTGCAGGAAAATACCCGCCGTTACCGGCAGATTCTGGTCGATCTCGGTTTCGACACCTGGGGCAGCGCGACCCCCGCTATCCCGGTCGTGATCGGCGATAAACAAAAAGCCTACGCCTTCTGGCAGGCACTGATGGAGAAGGGGGTTTTCACCGTCATGTCCATCGCCCCCGCCGTGCCGCCGGGCAAGGACCTGATCCGCACCGCGATTTCCGCCGGCCATACCGACGCGCAACTCGAACAAATCGCCGACGCCTTCGCCTACGCGAAGAAAAAGGCGCTCTGAGCTTTTGAAGCTAGTAAGCTGATAAGCTTGTAGAGCTAGTAAGGACCAAACCTCCGAATCGATCTGACCCGCCGACTCGACCTAAACGCCGCCTCAATCAAACCGCCGCCAAAACCATGACGCCCCTCGCCGCCCTTCGTCTGCTCGCCTTGGTCGGGCTGCTGCTCAGCTTCGGCGCGCTGGCGGCGAATCTCGTCCAGACCTGGGACACCTTCGCGCCGGCCTATGTCGGACATTACGTGCAACAACAACTGGCGCGTCCCCTGATCGGCCTCGGTATCGCGTCCTTGGTCCTGGCCCTGGCCCGTCCGCTCGCCCGATGGCTCGCGCGCGATTGATTCGGCTCGCCGCGGTCTGGCTGTGCGGCTTCTGGCTCGGCGTCGCCGACCCAGCCTGCGCGGCGCCCCGTCCCGAAGCGAATGCCGCCCTCGTCCATACGTTCACCCTCCAGGGCGTCACCGGCACTCAGCCGGTCGATGCCGGCGGGGGTTATGATTGGGATTGGCGCGGACCGCGCGACGATCCCGAGTGGGCGTGGTTTTTCAACCGCCACGGGTGGTTTCCCGATTTGCTGGATGCGTATCAAGAGACCGGTGACGCCCGTTACCGCGACGCCTTGCTCGGCACGCTCGACGACTGGATCGTGAAGCACCCGGCGCCCGGCCGCATCACCTTTTCCGCCGCCTGGCGTCCGCTGGAGGCGGCGCGCCGTCTGACCGAGAGCTGGCTGCCCATCGCGCCCGCACTTGCCGGCTGGGCGGAGTTCACCCCTGAGCGCTCGGCGCGCTTTCGCGCCAGCCTGGTCGATCACGGCGAACACCTGCGTTCCCACCATGCTTTTGGCGGAAATCACCTCGTGACCGAGATGCTCGCCCTGACCCGCCTCGCGCTCCAGTTCCCCGACCTGCCCGGTGCCGCTGCTTGGCTGGACTACGGGCTCGATCAACTGGCCCGCGCCTACGATGAACAAGTTTACCCCGACGGGGCCCACGCCGAGCTTTCCACCCATTATCAACGCGTCATTGCGCTCAATTACCAGCAACTGCTCAGCTCGCTGCGTCACTACAACCGGGGCGAACTCGCCGCCGCTTGGGCACCCCGGGTCGAGCGATTGTGGCTCTACGTCGCCGCCGTCATGACCCCGGCCGGAGCCAACCCGCTTAACAACGATTCCGACCGCG
This sequence comes from Opitutaceae bacterium, assembly GCA_027485045.1. GTDB lineage: Bacteria > Verrucomicrobiota > Verrucomicrobiia > Opitutales > Opitutaceae > IMCC26134_A. Next base: position 14,985 of record JAIXRU010000105.1, read on the forward strand.
AAGATTATCGGGGACTGCTCGCCGCCCACGCCCCGGCCCTGCTCGCCCGCCCGCCGCAGACCGTGCATTTCCCCTACGCCGGGCAGACGGTGTTTCGTGGCGGACCAGGGGCGATGCAGTGGGCGTTTTTCGAGGCCGGGCCGCGCGGCACCGACCACGACCACGCCGACCACCTCCAGTTTGACCTCTCGCTCGGTGCCGACGAATTCTTGGTGGATAACGGTCGCTACACCTATGTCCCCGGGCCTTGGCGCGACTACTTTGCCGGCCCGACCGGACACAACGTGGTGTTGCTGGATGGCCGGGGATCCGATGCGCGCCCGCCCCGCACGAACGCCGCGCCGGCGGTGGAGCGTTTTCGGCGCGTCGCCGGATTCGAGTTGGCGTGGGGCGACGCCGTTTTCTCCTCTTCGACGAACGCGCGAGCGGGCGACTGGCGGCGCGTGGTGGTTTACGCCCCCGGCGCCGGCTGGGTGGTGATAGACCGCGTTGTCACCTTCGGCGCGGGCAAGCTGACTACGCAGTGGCATTGGGCGCCGGGAGTCGTGGTGGCCCCGCTAACCGATGAGGGGAACGTACACGCCCAGGCTGGCGCGTCAGTACTCGCCGTCGCGCCACCGGGCGGCGGCAGTTGGCAAAGCTTTCGCGGGGTGGAGCCGCCGACCGAGGTGCGCGGCTGGCACAGCGACCGCTTTAACCTTCGCGAACCGGCCACGCAGACCGACTTCGTGCAGACGCTGCGCGGGCCGCTGGTGAACGTGTGGGTGTTTCGCCCCGCCGGAGTTGCTAACGAGTCCAGGTTGACCGCCGAGCTTAAGCCCGAGGGCCGGGTGCGGATCCAATCCGGTGCGGAGAGCTACGTGGTGGACCCCGAAGCGCCCTGAATTACGTCGCTTGGAGCGGAAATCCATTTTCGTCGTTCCCGCCGGGGCTGCTTTCGGCCTTGATGCGTCGACTTCATGGAAAATACCTCTCTCACCGGCGCTCAAAAAACCCGCCTGCGCGGCCTCGGCCAGACGCTCGAAGCTTCGCTCAAAATCGGCAAAGCCGGCCTCAGCCCGGCGTTTTTTCGCGAATTCGCCCGCCTGCTCGAAGCCCGCGAGCTGGTAAAACTTCGCTTCGACGGAGCCGACCGCCACGCCCGCGCCGCGCTCATCGCGCAGATTGAAACCGAAACGACGGTACCTTGCGTGGGGGCGGTCGGTCATACCGCGTTGTTTTTCCGTCAGAACGCCGAGCCCGCCAAACGCGTGGTTACGCTCTGATCCGCGCCTGCGTTTGGTCGTTGTGGACGCTCCCGCTTCAGAAACTCATCCGCTCGCGCCCTATGGCTGGGATGCGGCGTGGGCCGAGGTGTTCGCCCCGCACGCCGCCGCCGGGGCCGAACCGGCGCGCGTGGTGGTGGAGCTGCGTCGGCATTATTACGCGGTGGTGACGGCTGCGGGCGAATTGCTGGCTGAGTGCACGGGCAAGTTTCACCACGAGGCGCGGCGAGACCCGAATTTGTATCCGGCGGTCGGCGACTGGGTGGCGGTGTTGCCCAGTCCGGGGGCGGAGGGCCGGGCCCAGTTGCACGCGCTTTTGCCGCGCCGCAGCCGGTTTTCGCGTCAATCGGCCGGCGGCGAGCAATCGCAGCAGATTATCGCGGCCAATATCGACGTGGTGTTTCTGGTCAGCGGTCTGGACCGAAACTACAACCCGAAGCGCATCCAGCGTTTCCTGGTGGCGGCGCGCGATTCCGGGGCGCAGCCGGTGATCGTGCTCAACAAGGCCGACCTGCACCCCGACCCCGAGTCAGTGCGCACCGAGATCGAGCGTCTCGTGCCGGGCGTGCCGGTGGTGATCACCAGCAGCCATACGCGGCGGGGTCTTAAACTTTTGGGCGGCCACGCCACGCCGGGGCGCACGCTGGCTTTTGTCGGCAGCTCCGGGGTGGGTAAATCGAGTTTGATCAACCGCCTCGCGCGCGACGCCGAGCTGCCCACCGCCGAGGTGCGGGAGAAAGACGCCAAGGGCCGCCACACTACCACGCGACGCGAGCTGGTGCTCGCGCCCAGCGGGGCGCTCATCATCGACACGCCCGGCATGCGTGAGCTTCAGCTTTGGGATGCCGACGAGGCGCTGGAGGAGGCCTACGCCGACATTGGCGAGATCGCGTTAAAGTGCCGTTTCACGAGCTGTCTGCACGAGGACGAGCCCGGCTGCGCGGTGCGCACCGCGCTGGCCGAAGGAGCGCTGCCGCCGGAGCGGTTGGCGAGCTATCGCAAGCTTAAGTTGGAGCAGGCGGCCAAGGCGCCGAGCCTGCGCAAGCCGAGCGCGGTCGCGAGCAAGCCGAGCTGGAAAAAAAAGGCCGATGAGCGCGCTGCGAAGCCCTTCCGCCATCAACACCACCGCGAGGATTGAGGCGGGGTTGTAGGGCGGCGTCGCGCCTAGCTTTTGCGCCCGTCCCGGAGGTTTACCGCAGGGCCGAAAACGGCACGGTCTGCTCCCACTGAAAGGCGTTGGTCTTGTCGTAACAACGAATGACCAGAGCTCGGGTCTCGTTGGCCCCGGTCACGCTGATTTTGCAGTAGTTTTGAGTGCCGACGATGGTGCCGGCCACGACGCTGGGGTCCTGGGCTTTTTCGCTGGTCGCGGCGTCCCAAGAGCCGCTGGAAAAGGGCGAGGAGGTGAGTTCGTAAATCCACTGCGTGTCGGTGAGCTGGCGTCGGTAGAGGGCGGTGTGGTGAACGTCGCCAGTCAGGAAGACGACTCCGGTGATGCCGTTGGCCTTGATAAAATCGATCAGCTCTTCGCGTTCCCGACGGTAGAGCTCGTGGGTCTCAGAGCGGGCGGTGTTCACGGCGCTTTGAATCACCTGCCCGCCGGTCACGATGAATTTAAACTTGTATCCGGGTTTCGCCTTCGTGTTGAGCAGGGATTGCTTTAGCCAGATGAGCTGGCGGTCGCCCCACACCGTTTTGCGCGGATTATTGTCCTGATCCATGAGCGTGTCGTCCCGGTAACTGCGATCGTCCATGAGAAAGAAGTAGGCGTCGCTCCAGAGGAACCGGCCATAAACACCGGGATGGTCGGGCATGCCGAAACTGGGGTTGGCCCAGTAGGTGGTGAAGGCCTTCAGGGTGATGTCCTTGAACGGGTAGGCTTGGTTGGAGTTGTCGTCGCCGTAGTCGTGATCGTCCCAGGTGGCGTAGTGGTTCATGACTGCCAGCAGTTTTTGCAGGTCGGGGGTGGCGCGGTCGTGGGAGTAACGATACCAGATGCCGCTGGCCGAGGAGTAGTCGGCTTCGCGGAGATAAGTGTTGTCGCCACCCCAGATCTGGAAGTCAGCGCCGCTCTCGGCCATGTGGCGGAAGATTTCCGTGCCTTTGCCGTAGGGAGCACCGGGGCGGTCGTAGGCGGGGTCGTTGATGTAAGCGCAGGTGCCGAAGAGAAAGGAGAAGTCCGGGGCGGGTTTGCGCCATTCCCACAGATCGTCGGTTTTAAAAACCAGCGGATAGGAAAAGGGTTGGGTCTGGCCGTCCACCACCACGCTGTAGGTGTAGGTTTGGCCCATCTCTAGGAGCGGCAGGACGAATTTCTGCGGTTGAGTGCCGGCGGGAGAAACCCAGGGGGCGAGGTGGGTTTCCACGCGCGCGGTCTCGGGGCGGCCTTGGATTTGGTATTCGAGGCGGACTTCGCGGGCGTCCTTGGTTTCGAGCACGATGGCGGTTTCGCGGTGGGCGCGGTAGCCGAGCATGGGACCGGAGACGAGCGAGCCGGCGAGGGAAAGCGAGGCGTGGGTGAGAGCGACCACGAGCAAAAGAAGGTTGCGCATGGCAGCATCATGGACGCCAGGCGCGGGGGGCTCGCAAAATTAATCCTCCGACCGGGCGGCCGGTCGCCAAAATGTTACACAAGCAAAAAAAATCAGATTTACAATTATGTGAGCGAATGCTCACGTAATTGGTATGAACCGATCCCGTAACCTTAAAACCACGCGTGTGCGCAGCCGGGGACGTCCGGTGGACGAGGACGCTCGGCTGGTGCGGCGGAACCGGATATTGGCGGCGGCGCGCGCGAGCTTCGCGGCGGAGGGTTTTCACGCGACGAGCACGGCCACCATCGCCCGGGCGGCGAAGCTGAGTGTGGCGAATCTTTATCAGTATTTTCCGAGCAAGGACGATCTCGTGCTGGCCCTGGTGCAGCAAGATTTGCAGGCGGATATCGCGCTCGTCGTCGAGTTGGGGCGGCAGGGACCTTTCCCCCGGGCGGTCGAGAGCGTCCTGCACGGCGTGCTGGAGGAAAGGGGCAAGGACGAGGATGGCTTCCGGTTGCGGCTTGAGATCCTCGCGGAGGCGACTAGGAACGTGGCGGTGCGGAGGGCGTTGGCGAGCGCCGAGGCGCAGGTGATCCAGCTCCTCGCCGACCAGGTCGGGGAAGCGCAGTCCCGGGGAGAGGTCGGGCGCGAGGAGTCACCCGAGACGATCGCGCGTCTGCTCTACCTGCTGGCGGACGGCGCAGCTTCGACCGCAGATGCGACCACCTCAGACGGGCGCAGGAGTATCGAGGCGGTGGCCCGACTCATCGCCCGCGTCCTCGGTCCCGGGAAATAGCCCGGTATTCAGTTTTTTTGCCTATTTATATGATTAAATACTCACAAAATACGAACGGGGTGCGTCTGCCCGTGATTGATGCGCTGCGCGGACTCGCATTAGCGGGTATCGTCTGGGTCAATGCCGCTTATTTTGCGGCACCGTGGGGGCTGGTGAAAACCGGTGGCGCGGTGGACGCCTTCGCGGAGTGGGCGACGCTGACGCTGGCGACTGGCAAGTTTTTCCCCCTGTTTTCTTTTCTCTTTGGGCTCGGCCTGGGGGTGGCGGCGGCGGGTGAACAGGGGGCGGATAGGCGGGTGCGCCGACGCTTGGGGGCGTTGGTGGTGGGCGGCGGCTTGCATGCGGTCCTGTTGTTTAACGGAGATATTCTGCTCCTCTATGGGGTGATCGGCTGGCTGGTCTGGCGCATGCGGGGAGCGACGAACCGGACGCTGATGCGGCGGGCGGCCTGGGCCGGGGCGCTTGGGCTGGTGTTGCAGGCCCTGATAATGGTGCCGTGGGAGCTGCCGGCGGTGCCGCAGGCGGTGGCAGGAGTGGGGTATCTCGGCTCTTATGCCGATAGCATCGGCGCACGGCTAGGGGAGCTGCCTTACGTCGCGATCGTGCTCGCTTCTTTCAATGGTGGAATGGCGCTGGCGGCGATTCTGCTCGGGCTGGTCGTCGGCCGTCGCGGCCTGCCGGTCACGGCAACGGGTGGGCTGAGCGAGCCGAAAGGGTGGCGACTGCTCATGGTCGGCGGGCTGGTGCTGAGTGCAGCGGGGGCGGCGGGGTTGAGGGCCGAGGGAGCAGGGTTCGCGCTGGCGTTTTGCTCGGCCTTTGTCTGGTCGTTGGCGACGCCCCTTGTGGCGTTGGGGTGGTTTTGCGGTTTGTGGCGAGTGTTGGCGAGCCGACTGGAATGCTGGCCGGTGCGCGCGCTTACGCGCCTAGGCTCGATGTCGCTGAGCGCCTATCTGGCGCACTCGCTGCTGCTTGGCCTGCTCTTTCATGGCTGGGGCCTCGGTCTTCACGGGGCGTTCGGTTGGGCGGAGGTGGTGCTCAGCGCCTGGGGTGTGTTTGTGCTGTTGCTGATCGGGGCGGCGGTCTGGCGGAGTTTGATTTCGGTGGGCCCGGCGGAAATGCTCATGAAGGCGTGGGTGAACCACGGCCAAGTCACTCCGGCGAGCGTTTCATGCCACCGCGACGACGGATTGGATGGCGTCGGCGGGAAGTCCACGGGTCATATCTGCGACGCGGTCCTCAAAGATTAGCTGAATGGCTTCGGCTAAACTGGCTTTGGCTTCTTCCACCGTTTCACCTTGGCCGTTGGCACCAGGCACTTCAGGGCAAATCGACCAATAGCCTCCCTCAGGGGCTTTTTCGATGATCGCGGTGAAAACACCTTTCATAAAAACAAACGTGTCCGTTGCTGCGGTGCGGTCAAGCGGACCTTAACAAGCAAAACACGACGAAGTAATGGTTTCTCTGGCCGGGTTGGCGAACGGCTGGGTGCGGCGATCCCGCCCTACATCGCTTTTTCTAAACTGTAGGGCAGGGGAGTGCCGGTGCCGGCGTGGGGCGCGATCCAGACTTGGAAATCTCCCGGCTCCACCAACCAGCGACCTTGGCGGTCGGTGAAGCCGAGGGCGGCGGAATCGAGCGGAAAGCTCACGGTGCGGCTTTCGCCCGGCGCGAGCGTGAGGGTTTCCCAGCCGCGCAGCTCTTGCACCGGGCGCGCACCGATGCTGCAAGCCACGTCGCGCACGTAGAATTGCGCCACGGTCTGGCCGGGGCGTTTGCCGGTGTTGGTGAGGGTGACGCGCACCACCGCCGGGCGGTCTGGCGAGACGACGATTTCCGCCGCACCGTAGGTAAACTCAGTGTAGCATAGGCCAAAGCCAAAGGGGAAGAGGGGTGCGCGGGTGAGGTCGCGGTAATCGACCATGGTAGGGCGGCCGGTCATGGCGTGGTTGTAGTAAACCGGCACCTGGCCGCTGGCGCGGGGAAAGGAAATGGGCAGGCGGCCGGTCGGCTCCAGGTCGCCACAGAGCAGGGCGGCGAGGGCGGGTCCGCCTTGCAGGCCGGGGTGCCAGGCTTGCAGCACCGCCTGAGACTGGGCGGCCACGGTGGTGAGCACGAGCGGGCGTCCGCTGAAAACCACTACGACCAGCGGTTTGCCGAGGGCGGCGAGCGCGGTTAGCAGCTCGGCTTGGCGGCCGGTGAGGTCCAGCTCGGCGCGGGAGGCGTTTTCCCCCGACCAGCCGCGGGGCTCGCCCACGGCGGCGATGATCACGTCCGCGCGGCGGGCGGCGGCGAGGGCGGAGGACCAGCGTTTTTTCGCCTTGGCGGCGTCGACCTCGGCGGCGGGGTCGCTCACGATGGAGCCGTCGTTGAGGGCGCGGGTGCGCGGGCCGGTTTCGAGCAGTTCGCAGCCGATTTCGACGTCGAGTCGGGTGGTGGCGGGCAGGCGCTGGCGGAGGGCGGCGGCGAGGGTGACGACGTCGCTTGGGCGGCCGTGGCCGGGCCAGGTGCCGAGCATCTCGCCGGCGTCGTCGGCGAGGGGGCCGATGAGGGCGATGCGGCGGGCGGTGGCGGCGAGGGGGAGCGTACCGGTGTTTTTCAGCAACACGATGGAGCGGGCGGCGGCTTCGCGGGCGGTGGCAAGGGCGTCGGGCGCGAGGGCCACGCGGTCGAGTGCGGCGGGTTCGGCGTAGGGTTGGGTGAAGACGCCGGCGCGGAGTTTGCCGCGCAGCACGCGGCGCACGGCTTCGTCGAGCATGGCGGGGGAAACGTCGCCGCGAGCGAGTTGGGCGGGCAGCGTTTCCTC
>JAIXRU010000033.1 GCA_027485045.1 Opitutaceae bacterium
ACGCGCACATTAAGCCAGCTATCGCCATAAATGTACAGTTACAGTCTGGTGACAAATCGCTCCAATCACGTTACGAACATCCACCAAACATTCAGCTTAAAGCCTGCCGAACACTACTGCCCTGCCCATTAGTTGGATGAAGCGTCAAACAATTAAATCAACGAACAGCGGCCAGACCCCCTATTCAGAACCTCGACCAATGATACAAGACAACCGCTACCGCAGCCAGGCCACGTAAAAGATCCAATAAATTAAAATGGAAGTTTTTGAGTGATGTCTCGGATTTCAATTTCATGAGATTTAAATTTATTTAATCCGTCTCTTTAATTTGTTCCCAAAAACTAAAATCAACAAACATCGGCCTGACCCCCTCGGCATTAGTCCCGTTGGATCAACCCATCAAGTCACAATCTCTTTTCCCGTATAGTATACACGGCCGCATTTTTTACAACTTAACACACATTTATGCCGACCGTTTTCAAAGTGAAGTCCAGACTGGAGAACAGCTGCGCATTCCGGACAGCGAATACCGCGCAAGTTTGTATGCTGATAATAGAACAAAAGCAGAAAAAAGACCCCAAATGTGAACAAAATAACAAACAGCATGGAAGACTCGGCAACCCCGATGGCGACCAATGAAATTGATATAAACACAAGGGAAACATACAAGGCCGAATACGAGCGCCTCTTTCTCTGTGAAAGTATTGCCTGCACGGAGCTGTTTATCTCAATATCCATTAGGGCGAGAAATTGAATAATTGATCAAGTGCGGCTGCTCCGTCCATATCCCTCATGCAATCGCAGCTTACAGGTAGCTTAATGCTAAACTTTTTAACGGCGACCTTCGGGAGCTTGAAGGGAAGTGGTATCTTCCCTGATTGGCTATATTCCCAGCCCACCCAAGAGCCACCACGCATCACCTGAAGCCTTATTCCTACATTTCCGGTTAAAAAAGTATCTCCTGTGAGCAGATCCCATTCGCCGCCACCTGAAACTTGGCCTAGGGCTCTGGCTTGTTTGCCTTGGTATCCTACAAAAGCTTGGGCGGATATGGACAGGCGAGCGTCCGTAAACTGAATATACAAATTCTTTTGCCCTCGCGGACAAGAGAACTCAACGGAAGTTGCTCCGCCTACGCCAAGTCTCCCTTCTTGAGATATATTTCGCTTCTGCAAAAACACGCCAATTAGCGTGCCAGCCGGACCACTGGAAACAACCTCCGACAGGAAAAATCTGACTCCTCCTCTGACGCTAACACTAAGGACTCCATTTCCGTTCTCTATATCGGCGCGCGCAGCCATTGAAATATATCCTCTGGATGCTACACTAAAATTCCGGTCATAAGCGAATTTCAGCTTCCATAAGCCATTCGGATCAATCGAATCCAAAGGCGAATTATCGACAAATCCGTATAGATTCAGCCCGCCATCCTCCTCAATGGGATCCCTGCTGAGCCACCTTCCGGTGCTGGGGTTATAGTATCTGAAGCCGTAATAGTTGAGGCCGGTTTCGGAATCTAAATATTTAGTGCTGAAGCCGAAGGGGAGCGTGGCGAAGACGCCGGTTTGCATCACGATCTCGCCGAAGGCTCCGTAGTCGGCGCGGCCGGAGACGGCCTGCGTGGCCGTGTTAATATAAGCGACGATGTTGCCGTTGGCGTCGGCGCTGGGGGCAAAGGTGTTCGTCGGTGTGCTCGTCCAGAGCAGGCCGCCGACGCCGCCGGAGTCTTGGGCGGTGCCGCTTAGATCAAGGCCCCAGATGTGGCTCGCGTTTAAGATGAAGTTTGAAGTTGCAGGATTCCAGACCAGCTCGGTCAGGAGGTTCCAGCCGTCATACAGAAACTTCGTTTCTGAGTTTAAGATGAAAGTGGAAGTTGAAGGGCTCCAGAGCTCGACTTTTTTGGCGATGCGGCGGAATTGGGCGTCGTAGGCGTAGGTGAGGCGAACACGACCCAGACCAAGGGTCTGAGCTACGTCGGTGCGGGTCTCTTGTTGGATGAGGCGGTTTTCGGCGTCGTAGGTGTAGTCCCAGCGGCCGTCCTGGGTGAGGTTGCCGTCGAGGTCGTGGGCGAAGCTTTCGGGGGTCTGGGGGAGGAAGCCGGTTCGGATGTCGTTAATCGTCTGCCCGGATGCGGTGGCGGCGACGGCCGTGCTCGCGTTGACCGGGGCGCTGGTATTGGTGGCCGTGACTTCGCGGTAAAAGTCTTTGCCGGTGCGGGTGGTGCTCTGGGTATCGACCGTGACGGTGGCGGCGGGGAGCGCCTCGCCTCGCACGTCGAGGGCGCCGGGCACGGTGCGGGTATCGTATTGATTGAGGAGGTTGGGCGCGTAGGTGGCGGAGCGGGCGTTGACGGTGGTGGCGGTGCGGTTGCCGATGTCGTCGAAGGTGTAGCCAAAGGTGTAGCCGGGGAGGGGCGTGGTGCCGTCGGCGAGGCGTTTTTGGGCGGAGCTGACTTGGCCGAGGTCGTCGTAGCCGTAGGCCCAGCGGCGGGTGTCTTCGTGGGCGATCTGGGTGCGTTGGTTGGCGTCGTCGTAGGTGTAGTCGCGTTGCACGGGGGTGGTCGCGCCGGTGGTGGTCTGGATCTGGCTGACGCGACCAAGGTTGTCGGTGGTGCGCTGGTGGCGGGCGCGTTCGATGCCGGTGCGCTTGATCGTGACTGTCTCCACGGTGCCGACGTTGGGTTTGTAGGCGTATTTGGCGAGGTGGTATCCGGAGGTCTCGCGCACGATGTCGAGGCGGCCGACGGGATCGTAATCGTAGTCGAGGGCGTAGCCGGTGCCAGTGGCGAGGGTATCGAGGCGCAGGGTGGCGGGGTCGTAGGTGCGGGTGACGGCGCGGCCGGTGAGCAGGTTAAGGCTGGCTGCGGCGGTGGTGTAGGTTTCGTTTTTGAGGGCGAGGCTGGCGGGGTCGTAGGTGCGGGTGAGCAGGCCGGCGGCGTCGGTGGTGGTGTCGAGGCGGCCGAGGCGGTCGTAGGTGTGGGCGACGGGGGGCGTGGGGACGGCCGTGGCGGTGTCGTTGTAGGTGATGGTAAACAGTTCTCCGGCGTCGGTGTAGGTGTAGCTGGTGCGGAGGCGGGTGGAGGTGGAGGGGAGGGTGCGGGCGGCGTCGCGGAACTTGAGGCGGCCGGAGGGCCAGTAGTCATACGAGACCTGAGGGCTGAGGCCTAAAACCTGAGGATACACTTTGGAGGTGAGCCAGCCGCGCTCGGGATCGTAGTTCCAGGTGGTGACGGCGGCGTTGGCGGCGGTGGTGAAGTTTTGCCAGGTGGTGAGGGTTTTGACGCGGCCTTGGGGATCGTAGGTGTAGGCTTGGGGGTAGGTGCGGCTGCCCCAGGTGCGCTTGACCTGACCGGTGGGGTAATAGGTGGTGAAGGTTTCCGTGGCGTCGGGGAGGGTCACGCGGTCGATGAGACCGTCGTTATCGTCGTCGTGGTAGGTGGTGGTCTGAGGATCGTAGCCGGGGCCGGTGCGGGTGGTGTCGGGGTCGGGGGTGGTGACGGTTTGGATCTGGCCGTCGTCGAAGTAGGTGTAGGTCGTGGTGCCGGTGGAGGCGCGGATGTGCCAGAGGCGGCCGTGGGGGTCGTAGTCGCGGGTGACGGTGGAGAGGGTGCCGAGGGTGGGATGGGTAATGGTCTCGCCGGTGAGGCGGCCGGCGGTGTAGGTGCGGGTTTGCACGGTGTCGTCGGCGTTGGTGGCGACTTCGGTGCGGGCGCCGTTTTCGCCGGGGGTGACGACTTGGGTGGCGGGCAGGCCTTGGGTGGTTTGCCAGGTTTTGAGGCCGTCGAGGGTGGTCTCGGTGGTGCTGATCGTGGTGGGGGTGGCCGAGTCGGTGGCTTTCCAGATTTCGGTGGTGGTGCGGCGGACGGGCGTGCCCGAGCGGGTGGTGTAGCTGGTGGTGGTGCGGGTGACGCGGTCGCGGCCGGCGAGGTCGATGGCACCGTTGCGGGTGGTATCGCCGGTGGAAATGAGGTCGAGGGCGGTGGTGGTGCTGGTGCCGAGGGCGTCGGAATAGGAGGTGAGGGTTTGCACGCCATCGGGGTCGGTCTGCCGGAGGAGGCGGCCGGTGGTGTCGTAGCGGCTGAGGGTGGCGGCGGCGGCGGTGCCGGCGTAGAGGGTTTTTACGGGGTTGCCGAGGGGATCGGTGTAGGTGGTGGTGACTTCGAGGGTGTCGGCTCCGGCGGCGTCGAGTTTGATCTCCTGGGTGGTGGTGAAGGGCGTGCCTGCGGGGTAGTTTAGCGCGTTGGTGTCGGTGAGGGTGGCGAGGCCGGTGAGGGTGGTGATGCCGTAGGTGTAGCGAACGGGCGCGGCGGCGGTGCCGGTGCGGCGGATGAGGCGGCCGTCGGGCGCGCTGATGGTTTGGATGGTGGTGGGCTGGCCTGAGACGGAGGGCAGGGTTTGGAGGGTGGTGGTCTCGCGGGTGGTGGCCGAGTAGGTCTCGACGATGGTGGTCTCGCGGTTGAGGGGATCGCGGGTGGCGGTGACGCGGCCGGCGAGGTCATAGTCGGTTTCGGACACGGTGAGGGCGGAGGCGGGCGTGCCGGCGGGGTAACGGATCACTTTTCGGACGTTGCTGGCGGCGTCGTAGGTGGTTTTGAGGGTGAGGCCGTTGCTGGTCTGGGTCTCGCGGCGACCGAGGTCATCGTAGGTGTAGGTGGCGGTGTTGCCCTTGCGGTCGCGCTCGGAGGAGAGGCCGCAGCAGGCGTAGGTGCGGGTGGTGTAGGTGCCGTCGGTGTAGTCGATGCGTTCGGGGCGGCCGAAGTCGTCGGTTTCGGTGACTAACCAGCTTTCGAGGAGGAGGTTGGCGGGGGTGGCGTCGATGCGGACGAGGTCGGAGGAAATGGTCTGGCCGAAGGAGTTGGTGACGGTGACGGATTGCTCGCCGGTGGTGATGGCGTCGCGGGCTGTGTTGGGCAGGCCGGTGGCGGTGGTGGTGGTGAGTTCGCCGCTGGTGGCGTCGAGGGCGTAGGTGACTAGGGTGGCGGTGCCGTCGGGGCGGAGTTCGCGGCGGAGGCGATCGGCGAAGGGGCCGGTGGCGTGGCGGAGCGTCTCAGTGGTGAGCGTCTGGGTGGGGGAGTTCCAAGCGACGCCGGGGCCGGTGGTGCGGACGGTGGTGGTGCGGGTGCAGGAGCCGTTGCCAAAGGTCACGGGGGCGGTCCACTCGATCTCGTAGGTGCGGGAGATTTCGACGCCGAGGAGCGTTTCGATGGTGGTGGTGAAGGGTTCGGGAAGGGTGTCGCCGTCGGCATCGGGCAGCGGGGTGCGGTCGGTGGTGACCACGCGGCAGGCGGAGGCGGGGGCGCCGATGGCGGCGGTGAGATGGGGGCTGGTGACGGAGGTAACGCGGCCGGTGGCGTCGTAGGTGTAAAGTTCCCAATAGCCGTTGGGGTCCTGGCGGGATTTGAGGTGGGAGTAGTTGGGGCCGTCGGTGGCGGCGTCTTCGTAGTAGGTGTAGCTGGTGGTGAGGGCGGCTCCGGCGGGGTCGCGGACCTCGGAGACGGGCGCGGGGCCCCAAGGGAAACTTCGGGTGGTGCGGGCGGTAACGGAGGCGATTTGTTTTTCGGGAGTTTCGGCAGGAGTGAGGGTATCTTTGAGAGTGGTGGTCTTGGTGACTTCGCCGGTCGCCGCGTTGGTGGAGGTAACGATGCTGGTTACGCGGAGACCGTCGCCTTCGGTGAGGCTCCAAGTGGAGTTTGCGGAGTCGAAGGCGTAGATGACGGATTTTACCTGACTGCCGCGCGTCTCGGTGATGCGGAGCCGGGCGGCTTCGGGGATTGATAATTCATCGGGATTGTCGATGCGTTGCACCACGTAAGGGTTGCCAGTGCGGGCGTAGAGACCGGTTTCCGGGTTTTTGGCACCCACTTGGTTAGCTTTGTAGAATTCGATTTCGTATCCTTGAAGGGGAGCGAGCAGCGGGTTGACGTGGGCCAGGATGGAAGGGGTTTTGACTTGGCGGATAGCGAGTGGGATGGAGGACCCGCGAATCACTTCTACCAAGGGAGAATTGGGACCATAGTATCCTAAAGAAGAGGGCAAATAGCTGGCGGCGTTGATCGCCTCTTGATGAATAGCCAAGGTTCCGGCACCGCCTTGGGCATCCAGCGGCCCAAGCGAGAAGGAGCTGTGGACGCTGCTAAGATTATGACTCGCGTCGCCGGCGGTTTGCGAGTTACAGCCCGAACCACTGATGGTGATGTTATTAATAGTATACTCGTAGTTATCATTTCCTTTTGGAACGGGGATCGTTTTTTCAACGACGAACTCCGGGCCTTCGCGGGGAGTTTTATCCACCTCTGTATAAGGCACCCATGGGGCAGTACTATTGTCGGTGGTGCGCGGACGCTTTGCGAGATGATAGGTGATGACGTATCGGCCGGGACATGCCTTGAAGGTTGCAACGGCCTTCAAATTGGAGAAGGAGAACTTGAATGGATCGGATGGGTCGAGGCCGTGGGGCCCTCTGAATGCGCTCTTGCTACCCGAGGGATTCCATTTGGGCTCAGGGATAGGGAAACGCTCAACGGCGTCATCCTCAGTGTCCTCGTCGGTGAGGGCGTCGGTGATGCTGGATGCCGTGAGCTTGCGCCACAGGCTCAGCGTGCCAATTTGCACGCCGGTGCCGGATCTTGGCAGGGCGTGGGAAGTCTGGTTAGTGATGGCCGATCCGAAGTTGCCAGAGCCAAGGCGCGAAAAGGCATCATCTATTGAGGCAAGTCCTGTCGCGCTCACCGGTTCAAGTTTGCCTGTCATTGAGTTTATGAGACTCCCGCTTACCGAGCCTGCATCGATCCGGGCTCCAGTCGTCGCATTAAAGTATGACGTGCCGGAGTAGGTGATGGATTCGGTTATATCTGTGCCGCCAGTGTATGTAGCAACCTTTACGCCCGATGAAGGGTGGGCATAATTAGGATCGGTTGGAATTCCATTAGAATAAACCACGAGTGTCCGGTAAGTCGGTTAGCAGAAAACCATAAGTTATTCATTTGAAGTCAAAAAT
>JAIXRU010000266.1 GCA_027485045.1 Opitutaceae bacterium
CGGCATCGGCGTGATTCTGGACTGGGTGCCCGCCCACTTCCCGCGCGATGCCTTCGCACTGGCCCAGTTTGACGGGACGCACCTCTACGAACACAGCGACCCGCGCCAAGGTTCGCACATGGATTGGGGCACCTTGATTTTCAACTACGGCCGTCACGAAGTGCGCTGCTTCCTCGTGGCCAACGCCCTCGCCTGGCTCGACCGCTACCACCTCGACGGCCTGCGCGTGGATGCCGTGGCCTCGATGCTCTATCTCGACTACTCGCGCAAAGAAGGCGAGTGGATCCCCAACCGATACGGCGGCCGCGAAAACCTCGAAGCACTGGCTTTCCTGCGCGAGACCAACCGCCTCGTGCACCAGTATTACCCCGGCGTGCTGACCATCGCCGAGGAGTCCACCGCGTTTGCCGGCATCTCCAAACCCGTCGCCGAGGGCGGCGTCGGCTTCGACTTCAAGTGGAACATGGGCTGGATGCACGATACCCTCCAGTTCTTCCAAAAGGAGCCCATCCACCGGAAGTGGCACATCAACGACTTCACTTTCGGCGCGCTTTACCAGTGGTCGGAAAACTTCATCACCGTTTTCAGCCACGACGAAGTGGTGCACGGCAAAGGCTCGATGCTGATGAAAATGCCTGCCTTCGAGATTCGCGAGCGCGCCTCGCATCTGCGCTCGCTCTACGGCCACATGTGGGCCTGGCCGGGCAAGAAGCTGCTCTTCATGGGCGCCGAGTTCGGCCAGTCCCGCGAATGGGCCTACGCCGGCCAGCTTGAGTGGCATCTCCTGCAATACCTCGACCACGAAGGTATACGCCTGCTCGTGCGCGACCTCAACCGCCTCTATCGCAACGAACCGGTGCTGGGCCAAAATGACCTCGACGGCCGGAATTTCCGCTGGGTGAACTGCAACGACGGCGACACCACCGCCGTGAGTTACCTGCGCCACGACCGCGCCGAGACGACCTATATCCTCACCGTGGGTCACTACACCCCGGTGCCGCGCGAAGGCTACCTGGTGGGCGTGCCGCGCAAGGGCTGGTGGCGCGAGCTGATCAACACCGACAGCGAATACTACGGCGGCTCGGGCAAGGGCAACGGCGGCGGACGCTGCACCGAGGATATTCCTCGCGACGGCTTTGCCCAAAGCCTGCGCCTGGTGCTGCCCCCGCTCTCGACCACGCTCTTTAAGTGGACCGCCTCCGAGGCCTGAGCGACTCGCCAGACCGATCAGCGTTGGGCCTTGTAGATACCACCTGCACCGCTGCACGCGTAGCTGGCGAAGCAGGCTACGGCGAATAAACCGGCGTGGGCGCCGCCGAACATCTCGATGGCCAGCAGCGAGCAGGCGAGGGGGGTCTTGCTCGCCCCCGCGAAGACCCCCACGAAGCCCAGCGCCGCGCCCAGCGCCACCGGCAGCCCGAGCAGCGGTCCGATTACGTGGCCCAGCGCTGCGCCGATAAAAAACAGGGGCGTGACCTCTCCGCCCTTAAAGCCTGCGCCCAGCGTCAAGGCGGTGAACACCAGCTTGGCCAGCCAGCTCCACGACTCTGCGCCGCCGTCCTTGAAAACCGTGATTAAAGAGACTGCGTCCGCATCCGGGTGCCAGGTGCCGAGACCGAGGTAGGCATCGGTGCCGAGTACCCAAGCGAGACCGCCGACCGCCAAGCCGCCGAGTACGGGTTTTTGCCACCAAGCTCGGCAGACTTTGTCCAAGCCTCCGCTGACCGCATGTACCGCGAGGGTGAAAAGCCTGGCCACCAAGCCGCAGGCCACACCGAGCAGCGCGACTTTGAGCAGGGTCAGTGGTGCCATGCCCGCGCCGTCGCTCGCCGCCAAACCGGCGAGGCGGGCATAGTCGAAATGATGCACGCCCCACGCGGCGCAAACTCGGTCGCCCACGAGTGCGGCGATCAAACAGGGCAGGGCCCATGCGTAATGGATTCGCCCGCGCACCAGCACTTCCAACGCGAATACCGCGCCCGCCAGCGGCGTGCCGAAGACCGCGCCGAAGCCCCCGGCCACCCCGCAGGAGAGCAATACACCCTGCCACTGCGGCCCGAGGCGAAACCAGCGTCGCACTCCACCCGCCAGCGCGCCGCCCATCTGCACCGCCGTGCCTTCGCGACCGGCCGAACCGGCGCACAGATGGGTAAGCAAGGTCCCGCCCAAAACCAAGGGAGCCAGCCGCAACGGCACGCCCCCGCCGGGCTGGTGGATTTCATCGAGAATGAGGTTGTTGCCCCGTTCGGTCTGCTTGCCTGCGCGCCGGTAAGCCCAGGCGCTCAATACGCCGGCGACCGGCAGCAGGGCGAGCAGCCAGGGGTGGGCGAAACGCGTGCGGGTCACGGCTTCGAGCGCGACCAAAAACCCCGCCGCCGCCGAACCGGACAGAGCGCCGATTAGGGAGGCCAGCGCCAGCTCCACGCCGGCGGCACGCAGCCGGGCGGGCATTAGGTGGGCAGGCGTCCCGGTTGATGACATCGCGTAACCTTGCCAAGGGCGCGAACCTCAAGGCAACCACGCACCCGCCGCGCGTTGAATGCAGTTTTCGGTGGCGTGGACGGCGGGCGGGCCGATTGTAGCGCAGTCATGTTATCGCTGCTCGAAATCATCGCCAAAACGACCGACTTCTTCGCCTCCAAGGGCGTGGAATCCGCCCGGCTCAATGCCGAGCACGTCATCGGTCACGCGCTCGGGCTGAAACGCATGCAGCTCTACCTCCAATTTGAACGTCTGCTTACCGACGCCGAGCTGGATAAAATCCGTCCCTTGGTGAAACGCCGCGCCCAGCGCGAACCCTTGCAGCACATCCTGGGCACGGTCGAGTGGGGCGGGCTGACCTTGAAGTGCGACCGGCGCGCGCTCGTGCCCCGCCCGGAGACGGAGGAGCTGCTGGAAATGGTTTTGGCGCGCGTTAATGAAGTCCCGTCGGATGCAGCCAAAACGGAGCAGCGTATTCTGGATTTGGGCACAGGCACCGGCGCGCTCGCCCTCGGGCTGGCGAAGGCTAGGCCCGAGGCCCGGGTGACGGCGGTGGATGCCAGCGCCGAAGCCCTGAACCTGGCGCGGGAAAACTCCCAGACGACCGGTCTGGCGGAACGGGTTGAGTTCATGTTGTCCGACTGGTTTTCGGCGCTGCCGGACACGGCCCGGTTTGAGGTGATTGTGAGCAATCCGCCTTATCTCACGGACGACGAAGTGGCGGCAGCGGAGCCGGAAGTGCGTTTGCACGATCCCCGTGCCGCCTTGGTGGCGGAGGATGCGGGCCTGGCCGACCTGAAAACGATCATCGCAGGAGCGGCGGACCTATTACTTCCGAACGGTTTGCTGGCGCTGGAGACCGGCATCGCCCAGCACAGCACCTTGGTGAAAATCTTGGAAACGACGGGATGGCGTGCGATCGAGTCGCGCAAAGATCTGAGTGGTCGCGACCGGTTCGTCCTGGCCCGGCGCTGAGCGGGAGGGCGTTTTGCCGAAACCGCGTGGGTGCGCCGTTTCGGATTAGGCTGTGTCTGCGTGTGCTCGACGGCTGGGTCGACGGCACCGCTCCTCTACCGGTGCGGCCTGTCGCTTGAAGGCCGTATTTCGGTTCCGGTTACTTTTGCCAGAGTATCCAGTCGTCCTCCAAGGGAACGCTGAGCCCGATGCAATGAGGCATGATGCGCGCGGTGTAGTCCGTTGCCAAGCGGTCCGAGGGCACGGTCGTTTCATAGGTATGGTTTCCGGATACGACGCCATCAGTTCGCTTAAGGGTCATTTCCTGGCGCACGGCGACTCCGCCCTTTAAGGCATCAGCGTAAAGTTCCACCCGCACCGTGGTCGGACTGGTGTCACCCAGAAAAACGTTGGCGACGATCGCGTGCTGATTTGCGCTGGTTTCAATCACGACCTCGTCGAAGCAGATGGAGGTGCGTTTGGAGAGCCACTCCTTCCGCCAGGCAATCAGTCTTTGCGCTTCAGCCCCGTGATTCTCGGCGCGCGCCCGATAGGCGGCGGCGGCGGGGAGGTATAGCTGCTCGGTGTATTCGCGTACGGTTCGCGTCGCGGAAAAACGGGGTGTCAAACGCGCCATGCTTTCGCGCACACGAGCGACCCACGCCTCGGGAATTCCGCCATCGTCGCGCGCATAAAATTCAGGAATCACCTCCTGTTCCAAGCGTTCATAGAGCGCATCCGCCTCGGCCGCATCCCAGTCGGGATCTTCCCCGTGTTCCTGGCCGTCGCCTATGGCCCAGCCCACATCCGGCATGTAGGCCTCGGCCCACCAGCCGTCGATTTCGGAGAGGTTAAGCCCGCCATTGACCAGCACCTTCATGCCGCTGGTGCCGCAGGCCTCCCACGGGCGGCGCGGAGTGTTGATCCACACATCGACGCCTTGCACCAGATGCTCGGCCAGGAGCATGTCGTAGTCGGCGATAAATACCACGGGCGGAGGGCCTTCGCTGGTGTGGATGAAGTTTGTCCATTCCCGTATGAGCGCCTGACCGGCCCGGTCAGCCGGATGCGCCTTGCCCGCGAGGATAAGCTGCACTGGATGCTCCGGGTTGGTGAGAATACGCAACAGGCGAGCTGGATCACGAAGCAGGAGATTCGGCCGTTTGTAGGTCGCGAAGCGGCGGGCAAATCCCAAGGTCAATACCTCCGGTTTCAGGATTTTCTGGGTGCGCGCGATCTCATCCGGTTCCGCGCCATTGGCGGACATCTGTCGGCTCAGCCGGTTTCGCACATAATCGATCAGCGTGCTGCGGCCAACCTGGCGGAGCGCCCAGATTCTTTCATCCGTCACCCGGCGGATATCCGCGTCCAGATGTGTGGCTGTGCCCAGCCAGCGATCTTTTCCGCAAGCTTCCGTCCAGAGCGCATCCGCCTCCGCCGAATCCCAAGTCGGCATATGCACGCCGTTGGTGATGTGTGCGATCGGCACTTCGGTTTCAGGCCACCGCGGGAAGAGCGGGGCGAAGAGGTGACGGCTCACGCGTCCGTGGAGCCGGCTGACCCCGTTGACCGCTCCGCTGCCCCGCAGCGCCAGATAGGCCATGTTGAACGGTTCGTTGGCGTCGTCCGGATTACGACGGCCCAAGGCCAGCAGTTCGGGCATCGAGAGGCCAAGGCGTTCCCGCACATACCAGCCTAGATACTGCTCCATCAAGGCGGGTGAAAAAAGATCAAAACCCGACGTGACCGCCGTGTGGGTGGTGAAGATGTTTCCGGCCCGAGTCGCCGCCAGGGCGACGGCAAACGAAACGTCGTTTTCCTTCATGAAACTGCGCGCCCGCTCGAGTACGACAAACGCGGCATGGCCTTCGTTCAGGTGGCAGACCGTCGGCTTTAGTCCGAGTGCGGCCAGCAGCCGCCAGCCCCCCAGGCCCAACAGCATCTCCTGCATTAACCGCAACTCAGACCCGCCGCCATAAAGCTCGCTGGTGATGCCGCGATGCACGGGCGCGTTTGCCGCGTCATTCGTGTCGAGCAGGTAGAGTTTCACGCGGCCGACCTGGACCTGCCAGATACGGAGCCAGACCACGTCACCCGGAAGCACGATTTTCAAGCGGAGCAACTCTCCATCGTCCTGTCGCACCAGCCTGATCGGCATCTGCGCCGGATCGTTGTAGGGATAGATCGCCTGCTGAGACCCATCGCGGTCGATCACCTGACGGAAATAGCCGTGTTGGTAAAGCAGGCCCACGCCCACCACCGGTACGCCCAGATCGCTGGCGGCCTTGAGTTGATCGTCGGCGACGTTGCCGAGGCCGCCCGAGTAGATCGGCAGCGCTTCGCTCAACATGAACTCCAGGCAAAAATAGGCGACGCAGGTGAGCGGTGAGTGCGGATGTGTTTTCTGAAACCAGCCCGGTGCCTCCTCAGCCGTGCGCTTGGCTGCGATGAGGCGGTCGAGCTCCCGCACGAACTTCGGGTCGGCTAGCGCGGTCGCCAGTTTTTCGCGCGTGACGGTTTGCAGCACTTCGCTGGGGTGATGGGTGAGCGCCCACAGTTGCGGATCAAGCCGGCGCCACAACGCGTCGGAGCGGTGGTTCCATGACCAACGCAGATCCATCGCCAGCTCGGTCAACGCCGCGATGCAATGAGGGGAAGTGTAAGCAGACTCCGGGGTGAGAGTTGTTTTGCTCATAGGTGGATTGATCAGTTCGGGTCGAATTCGTTTTGCATGGTTTCAAGCGCTTCGCTTTCGGTTTTTTCATTCGGCGGGGGCGACTGAGGCGCTTCGCCTTCACGGCGCCGCGGCTCAGTCGCCAAAGTTTCGCGCACGAAGTCCTGCGCTTCGTTCAAAATCCGCCGCAGGTGCTCTTCGCGCAAAAAACTCTCCGTATCGATTTTAATTACACTCTCCGTGCCGGATCGACGCACCGCTAACCAGAGGCTCGCGGTCTCGTCTTTGATACCGCCGTGCTTAGTCCTCAAAACTCGTCGGCCACCTAACATCGATCTGGTTGTCAACCGACCAGACCCCGCTGGCGGCCCAAGCCACGCGGGCGGCTTCCTCTCGCTCCGCATGGTTGCGGACCTGGCCGCGAAGCGTGACGCTACCGCCTACGAGCTCGACCTGGATCTTCTCGGCATCGAGCAATGCGCTGCGTTCAAATGCGCTTTCAATCGAGGATTTTAGATTGGTCGCGGTGAGTTTGGGTTTCTTGACGGTGATCAGGTTGGTGACGCCTTTCACGCCGGCCATGTGCTGCACGTAGTCTTCGGCGGACCGCTTCTGATACCCTTCATCGACTTCGCCCTCCAGTGTCAGCCAGCCGTTGCTGACGATCGGTTTTACCGCGCCCTGGGGAATCGAGGTTAGCCAACTGATCTGGTGAGCCGCCGCGCCCGCGATGTCGCCATCGGTGCGCAGCAGCGAATGGGGCGTCTTGATGACGATGTCGTCGGCGATGGCCCGCACGCCGGCTACGCGTTTCGTCGCGGAGAGGGCATTCCATTTCTCTCCGTAGCTCGTGGCGTAGCCATTCAGGGTAACTGTGCCGTCTTTTACGAGAACACCGATATCCGTAATGTTTGCGGTCGGCTCGTATTGGAGTTCGGCGAGCACATCGTTCTTCAGTTCAGAATCCGTTTTTTCAACAAGGGTCTTCATAACAGTAGTCCTCTTTATGTTGTAGTTTTTTTATGTTATCGTGGCCTCCCTTTAATCGGTCGCCAACAGACGCGGTGACGAAAAAAAAGGGAACGGATAGGGTATCCGCTTTCCATGACATGGAGACTATGCACCTAAATTATTATTAGCGCCATGGGGTGTAAACCTACTGCATAAGCCGGAACACTCAGGCCGATTAGGCGTGTTCCATTACCGGTAGATAGCGGCCCGCCACCGCGAGGCTGTTGCAGCGGGCGTGCCGGAGTAGCGCCGCTTGGGTAGCCGCTTTGTTATCCGGAGAACCGCCCCATAGATTCATGGCTTCATCCTGCAAAGCGCGGCCGAAGGAAAAGCTCAGCGACCAAAGCGCGGGGCCGGCCGCGCAGATTGCATTGAGCCGCCCGGTCGCGACGCTGTCGGTCTGTCCGCCCGAGAGAGACACGACACCCGGAACCGCCGGGGGAACGGCGCGATGCAGGGCGCGAAGCGTGGCCGCCGCCATGGTCTCCAGGGTGGCGTGCTGCACATAGTCTTTTCCCGGCAAGACCATGCCTGTCTTGAGCAGCATCGCATCGAGAAGAATGCGATGATCGTTGAGCGCGGCGAACACGGCATCCAGAACGATACCTGTAGCGATTGTCGTGGGGCTTCATGTTCCCGCCTACACAATATTGGTTTCCTCCGTGCGTTGGATGTCGGCCTTGGTGAGATTCACGAAGACTTTCGATTCTGCGTAGCTGATCTGTTTTATCTTGGTCGGGGAGATAAGGATCTCTTTGCCCGAATACCAGTGGCCGGTCTCTACGACCAGTTCGCGGATGGCCCAGCTCTTGTCGTCCACCATGAAGCTGCGAACCCATCCGATGGTACCGTCGGTGGCTTGAATCTCATAACCATGAATGGATTGCGTGCTTTGAAGATGGAGGTCGTCGCGTTGGTTATGACCGTGATGGAGCGTGGTGCCCGGTGGCGGATTGCTGGCAATCGGGAAGCCCGCGGCGCCCCAAATCAAGTCCCCGGTCCAATAGTTAGGCCAGCCGTAGTAGGTGTAGTAGTTTTCCTCGTACTGTCGCGATACGGGTCGGTGTGTGGCGATAGAGGGGGACTTTTCTATCTGCGCACGGGTCAAATTTACGTGAAGCTGTTTATTGTCGCGGTCGAGTTTGCCGAAGGCGTGCGGGGAAACCAGCACGAGACGGCCCGTGAGCCAGGTGCCGGTGTCGGCCACGAGATAGCGCACGGCCCAGCGCTGGTCATCGAAGTAGAAATCTTTGACGTGACCGATCTCCCCATTGGTGGCGGCGATCTTGTTACCGTAGAGTTTATGGATGTTTTGGAGCATGGGATTGGTTTGGTTTATGACGTGGCTGGGCGCTCAGGGAGCGCGCAGCAAATCGAGTTCGAGGTGCAGTCGTTCCCCTTCGCGCCATAACTCGCAGATCAGCCTGAGGGCCTTGCGTCGCACGCCGAGGTCGCGCCGGTAGTGCTCGATCCGTCGGATTTCATCGAAAGCGGCGCGGCCGAAAACAAGTCCGATTACGGGGTCCTCACCGACGTGGTCGATCAAACCAAGACGGCAGTAGTAGCCAAGCATCGCCGGGTGGACTCCGGAGAGCCGGGAAAAAACCTGCAATGAGTAGCCGGTGGTCGCTTCAGGAGGCAGGCATGCCAGCGTCTGCGCGGCGGGAGCATAAAGGACGAGGGAGGGCATTATGGTTTTGGGTTCCTGGCTATGCGTTACTTTGTGCAAACGTGGGTGAAAAACTCCCGGGCTTTCGCCAGAAGCAGACCGGAGCTCACCTGGTCATGGTCCAAAACCATCGAGCCGATGATCCGCTCCGCGAGGTCGGGATGCTCTCTTTTTAACCAAGCGATGAAGCGATCCATAGCCACTTGGGTGGCGCTCGACTCACCGAAAATAAGGATCTTTCCGGGGGTGCCCAGCGCCTTCGCTATCAGGTCAAAAAGAATTCCGGGGTCGGCTACTTTGGCGGAGGCTGAAACGGAAATCGTGAGATCGACTTGCGGCTCCAAGGGGAAAATCTGCTCTGGAAATCCTCCGTAAATATCGGCGCGAAACAGTCGGGCATCGCCATGACCGATTACGAGCAATAGATGCGCTTCGCGACCATTGAAATCGTGAAGGGGATTTTCCGATCGCTTCAGAAAATGCCGTAAGGCGATCAACTCGCCCGTGGGCTCGGTATCCTTTTCTTCCAAGGATAGGAGAACGAGCACGTGTCCGTTGCGAGTGAGCTTTAAGTTATCATCACCGGCATCCTCGACCTGCCCCAGTTCTTCCAAAAGAGAACGCACCGCGGTTCGTCGCACATCCGTTGAGTTCGGTTGCTGGAAAATTTGCTGGTAAGTGTGACGATGCGCACCAGTGAGTTGGGCGAGCGTTTTCATATAAATAATGCGGAGAATTTAAACCACGCGAAGTACGATGTTCCCATAGTCGTTCCCGCGCTTTAACTCCTGACCGCACGTGGCGTCGGAGAGCGGGAGAATCGTTTCGACAATGACTTTGAGCTTATCGGTTCTGTGAGTGCGGTGAGCTTTCCGGTTCCATTATCGCGTCTTTGCCTCCTCAACTACCTCGGCATCGATCACGGGTTCTTCGGCATTCTTGTCGTCAGGCGCACCGCCTGCTTCTGATTGCCTGTCCGGACGCGCTCCGGCGGTCTTGTAGAGTTCCTTGGAAACGGTCTGCCAGGTTTCATTGAGTTTTTCACCGGCCTGCTTGATCGCCGCTGCGTCCGTTCCCTTAAGTGCCGCTTTGACGGCATCGGCGGCGGATTCGAGCTTCGACTTGTCGCTCGCGGAAATCTTGTCCGCGTTATCCTTCATCATTTTCTCCGTGCGATAGACCAAGCTGTCGGCCTCGTTACGTGTCTCCAGCTCTTCTTTACGTTTCTTGTCTTCGTCGGCGTGGAGTTCGCCGTCCTTGCGCATCTTTTCAATCTCATCCTTGGAGAGGCCGCTGCTGGCGGTGATTGTGATTTTCTGCTCCTTGCCTGTGCCGAGATCCTTGGCGCTGACATGCAGGATGCCATTCACATCAATGTCGAAACTGACCTCAATCTGCGGCACACCACGCGGAGCCGGAGGGATGCTATCGAGATTAAATTTACCGATGGTTTTATTGTCTTTGGAGAACTGGCGCTCGCCTTGAAGGACATGGATTTCGACGCCGGGCTGGTTGTCCGCTGCAGTTGAAAAGGTCTGGGCCTTGCGCGTCGGCACGGTCGTGTTACGCTCGATCAATTTCGTAAAAACACCGCCCATGGTTTCGATGCCGAGCGACAGCGGCGTCACGTCGAGCAACACCACATCCTTCACGTCGCCCTTGAGCACACCGGCCTGAATAGCTGCGCCAATCGCAACCACTTCATCTGGATTTACGCCTTGGTGAGGGGCTTTGTTCACCAGTGTATGCGCGGTTTCGACCACCCGTGGCATGCGGGTCATGCCGCCCACCAGCACGAGTTCGTCGATCTTCGCCGCCTCGACTCGAGCATCTTTTAAGCAGGCTTTGACTGGTGCGAGGGTTCTCTCGAACAGCTTGTCGGTGAGCTGCTCCATTTTGGCGCGTGTGAGCGTCTTTTGGATGTGCTTCGGCCCGCTCGCGTCGGCCGTGACGAAGGGCAGGTTGATGTCGTAGGTAGTGGCGCTGGATAACGCGATCTTGGCCTTCTCGGCTTCTTCCTTGATGCGTTGGAGGGCCTCGGGCTGCTTGCGCAGATCCATGCCGGACTCCTTTTTAAATTCGTCCAGCATCCAATCCATGAGGACGTTGTCCCAATCGTCGCCGCCGAGGTGGGTGTCACCGTTGGTCGCCTTGACCTGAAACACCCCGTCGCCGATTTCTAGCACCGAGATGTCGAAGGTTCCGCCGCCCAAATCGTAAACCGCGATTTTCTCGTCTTTCTTTTTGTCGAGACCGTAGGCAAGCGAAGCGGCCGTGGGTTCGTTGATGATGCGGAGTACTTCGAGACCGGCGATCTTGCCGGCATCTTTTGTGGCCTGACGCTGTGAATCGTTGAAATAGGCGGGCACCGTAATGACGGCCTGGGTTATCTTTTCTCCCATGCGCATTTCGGCATCGGCTTTAAGTTTCGATAAAATGATCGCGGAAATCTCCTGGGGCGAAAACAGCTTAGGTTTTCCGCCCACTTCGACCTCCACCGCCACGTCGCCATTTTCGGACTTCACGACTTTGTAAGGCACGAGTTTGATTTCCGCCTGCACTTCGTCAAATTTCCGGCCCATGAAGCGCTTGATGGAGTAAACCGTGTTGCGCGAATTCGTGACCGCCTGCCGTTTTGCCGCTTCGCCTACGATGCGTTCGCCGGATTTGGTGAAGGCCACCACCGAGGGGGTGGTGCGTTTGCCTTCTGAATTCTCCAGTACCAAGGGCTCCCCGCCTTCAATGACTGCCATGCAGGAGTTTGTGGTGCCGAGATCAATACCAAGTATTTTGGACATAAAATGATAACCGTTTTGAGTTTTAAACTTTGCCTGTCGATTTGGGCTGTTTCGCCGTTCACACATTAAGCCGGGTAACCTTTTCCCGCTATGGGGTGTATACCTACAGGCGTTGTTACTCAGCCGACAGGTGTAGGCCAACACCCCATACCGTCGGCGCGGGAATGCGCGTAGGGTGCCACGATGCCACAAAGCGAAAAACCCAGCGCGGAAACCGAAGTGCCGGTCCTGGCTCAGGACGCGGAAGCGCTTTTCAAGGATCTCGCCGCGCAAAAGGATTTGTATCTGCGTTTGGCGGCCGACTTCGAGAATTTCAAACGGCGCAGCCGACAAGAATCAGAAAGCCGCGCGTCCGCACAAAAAGAAGCGTTCATAGCCGAGCTGTTGCCGGTCATCGACAGTTTTGAACGCGCTTTGACCTCGGGTGCAGTGAGAGACTCCGCACAGTTTTACCAAGGGGTGGAGATCACGTTGAAACAGCTTCAGCAATTGCTGCGTCAGCACGGAATCGAGAGCGGGGAGCTTGTCGGCCTGCCGTTTGATCCGCATCGCCATGAGGCGCTTTCTCAGGGCCACGATCTCACTCGGCCCGACCAAACGATCCTGAAAGTGCTCAGGCGCGGTTATTGGCACGGCGATAAGGTCATTCGCCCGGCGAACGTAGTGGTCAACGATCTCACGCCCTCCACGAAAGCGCACGATGCCCGTTGAATTTAAAGACTACTACCAGGTGCTCGGGGTTACGCCTAAGGCGACGAACGACGAAGTGAAGAAAGCGTTCCGTAATCTCGCGCGCAAATACCACCCGGATGTCGCCAAAGACAAAAAGGCGGCGGAAGAAAAATTTAAGGAGATCAACGAGGCCAACGAGGTATTAAGCAACCCGGAGAGTCGTCGGAAGTTCGATGAATTGGGAGCCGATTGGAAGAC
Organism: Opitutaceae bacterium; assembly: GCA_027485045.1. Lineage (GTDB taxonomy): Bacteria > Verrucomicrobiota > Verrucomicrobiia > Opitutales > Opitutaceae > IMCC26134_A. Next base: position 12,518 of record JAIXRU010000266.1, read on the forward strand.
CGGCGGCGCGTCGCGGCCATCGCAGCAGACAGGCCGCAATGGAAGTCGCTATGCCGGACGAGGTGCGACTGAGGCAGCCGATGAATACCAGTTTAAGGGCACTGGGTTCAGCGATTTCTTTGAACAGTTTTTCGGCGGCAGGACTGGACAGCCTCGCGGGGCGTCACCCTTTGGATCGGGGGAATTTGATGACTCTCACTCCCAACCGGAGGAAACTCGGCGGGGGCACGACATTCAGGGCGATATTCTCATCACACTTGACGAAGTCCTAAAGGGAGCTATGCGGTCCATTTCGGTGCGCCGCACCAACGCGCAAACCGGTCGGGAAGAGACGGCAACCTATCAAGTTCGGATTCCGAAGGGAATTGTCGCGGGGCAGTCCATTCGGGTCTCGGGCAAGGGAGGCGAAGGCACGAATGGCGGTCTTGCCGGCGATATCTATCTGCGGGTCCGCTATGCGGAGCACCCGGACTGGCAGGTGAGCGGTTCCGACTTGCTGGGCGTACTGGAACTGGCTCCGTGGGAGGCCGTTTTAGGTGCCACGGTTCAGATCAAGACCTTGGATGGACGCATATCGGTGAAGGTCCCGCCAGGGTTTCAACAGGGAAAAAAATTGCGCGTCCGCGGTAAGGGTTTGCCGTTGGGTTCGGGAGATTTCGGAGACCTTTATCTGGAGGCGTCAATCCAGGTTCCCGTGGGCGGCGGTAAGGAGGAAGAGCGACTGTGGACCGAACTCGCCGCAGCCTCCGACTTCAATCCACGCGCTGCCAAGTGACAGCCACCAAGCATGGAACCTGCGATTAAGTTGACGAAGGTTAGCGTGACGTTTCGGGACGTGCGACTAACCCGGACCGCGATTGCGGCTTCGGGCCCGGTGCATGCTGATACGATGAACCAACGCCGCACCGTGCGGGCGGGTTATTCGCGTGATGTGCTTCGCGAGGACGACATCTCCCGGTTGGTCGCGGACGAGCCGGATTTTATCCACTACTATCCCGCAACCGGCGACGTCGCGCGTTTCATCGACGCGCAGACGATCCGGGCCAACCGATTGCAAGCCTACCGCGATCCGGCTCAGCGCGAATTGGCCGAATGGATACGCTTCTCCAGCGCCGATGCACGGAAGAATCGCGACGGCCTGACCACGGGCAGCATGGAAATCGAGGGTTTAGCCGGCTGGGTGGTGCGCAACTTCTACGGCAAGGCCAGCTTGCTGAAAAACGACTTTCTCGAGCGAGGAATCAAGCAGGCTCGATTGGAGGTCGCCGCCTCGGCGGGCTGGATACTAATCACGAGTGAAGACGCCGCCGTGTCCTCATTGCTCGAAACCGGGCGCCGGATGCAGCGGCTTTTCCTGAAAGTTCGGGCCCTCGGTATCGGCCTGCACCCCATGACTCAGATTTTGGAAGAGCGCGCCACCCGGGCGCTCCTGCCTGCGGCGGTCGGAATCGGGCCGCACATCCAATTCATCCTGCGCGTCGGCTATGTCGCGGACTATCCGCCGCCGGTTTCTTTGCGCAGACCGGTGGCCTGGTTTCTTCGTCAAGGAGATGCGTCGTCATGAAGCAGTCTGCGAAGAAATCCGCGAAGGTTACACCGGTCGGCGGTGTTTCGACGCCAATAACAGCGTGGCACCGCCGTGAAGGGGCGGATGTTCTGCGTGAGTGCGAATCGCCCGCGAGCGGACTTTTCAACCCGGAAGCGGCCCGGCGTCTCACCGTAAACGGACCGAACCAGTTAAAGGAAACGAAGCGCATCCGTGCGTTTCAGATTTTCCTGCGCCAGTTCGAGAGTCTCATCATCTGGATTCTCATTTTCGCCGGGGTGGCGTCGGGCTTGATGGGCGAGGCGATGGATGCGTTCGCGATTCTCGCCATCGTCGTGCTCAACGCGGTAATCGGTTTTTATCAGGAATACAGTGCGGAAAAATCCGTGGCGACGCTGCGAAAAATGACCGCGCCGCAAGCGCGGGTGCGACGCGACGGACGGATCGAGTTGATCGCTGCCACCGATGTCGTGGTCGGTGATATCCTCGCTTTGGAGGCGGGCGATATGGTGGCGGCCGACGCACGACTGCTGGATGCACATTCTCTTCGCTGCGTGGAGTCCGCGCTCACCGGCGAAGCCGCCGCCGTGTCGAAAAACCCCGCCGTCCTGCCGAAGCTCAACACCCCGCTGGGTGATCGGGCGAACATGGTCTTCGTGCGCACGAATGTCGCGGCCGGCGAGGGCCACGCCGTCGTCGTGGCGACGGCCATGCGCACGGAGCTGGGCCATATCACGGGCATGATCACGGAGGCAGCCGCGGAGGAGGAAACCCCGTTGCAGGGAAAACTGGATTCGTTCGGGCGTGTTCTCCTCTGGGCCACGCTGGGTATCGTCGCTTTGTTGTTCGGACTGGGACTGATGCGCGGGACTCCAACAGGAGAGCTATTTCTAACCTCCATCAGTCTGGCGGTCGCCGCTGTGCCCGAGGGTTTGCCCGCCGTGGTCACCGTGGCGTTATCGCTGGGCGTGCTCCGCATGGCCCGCCGACACGCTTTGATAAGAAAACTGGCCGCCGTTGAAACCCTCGGCTCCACCAGTGTCATCTGCACCGATAAAACCGGCACGTTAACCATTGGGGACATGACCGCGCGTGTCCTCTACGTCGCCGGCCAGCACTACGATGTCACCGGCGACGGCTACGGCCCGAAGGGCGAAGTTCAACTTGCCGGGAAACCAATCGACGCAAGTCATCTCATCCCGCTGCACGAACTCGCCAGCATACTCGTCGGGTGCAATTTCTCGCACATCGTCGAAAAAGACGGCGTATGGAAAATCATCGGCGATCCCACCGAAGGCGCTCTGCTGGTTGCCGGGATCAAGGCGGGCCGCGATCAAGACCGGATGAACCGGGATTGGCCGAAACAGGCTGAGTTTCCCTTCGATTCCGACCGCAAGCGGGGCTCCATCGTGCGGCGCGCGGCCGACGGCCACTCGCGCGTGTTCGTCAACGGCGCGCCCGGTCCCTTGCTGGCTCTATGTGCGCAGATTTACACGGGCACCGGCATCCGCCCACTGACCGCTCAGGACCGGGCCCAACTTCTGGCTAAAACTTCATCGATGGCTACTCACGCGCTTCGCGTGCTCGGGTCCGCCTATCGCGACCTCGACGTTGGTTCGACGAACGAACACGCCGACACGGTCGAGCGCGACCTCGTCTTCGTCGGCCTCACCGGGATGTATGATCCGCCTCGACCAGAGGCCAAGACCTCCATCGCAGCGTGCCAGGCCGCAGGTATTCGCGTTGTCATGATAACCGGCGATCACCCTGAGACCGCGCAGGCCATTGCCCGGGAAATCGGTCTCGCTGCCCCCACCGACCTGACGGTGGCCGGCGTCGATTTGGATGCGTTATCCGACGACGAGCTGCGCCACCGAGTCCCGATTATCGCCGTCTATGCCCGCGTCACCGCCGAGCACAAGCTGCGCATCGTGCGCGCGCTTAAATCCAACGGCGCGGTCGTCGCCATGACCGGCGACGGAATCAACGACGCCCCGGCCATCAAGGGCGCCGACATCGGCATCGCGATGGGTCGCACGGGAGCGGAAGTGACGAAGCAGGCGGCGGACATGATTCTCACCGATGATAACTTCGCCACCATCCTCGCCGCCGTCGAAGAAGGGCGCGGGGTATACGCCAACATCCGCAAGACGCTGCAATACCTGCTCGCGGGCAGCACGGGCGAACTTCTCTTCATGGCGACCTGTGTAATCATTGGAATGCCCACGCCACTGCTGCCCATTCATCTTCTTTGGATCAACCTGGTGACCGACGGTTTTCCCGCGTTGTGTCTCGCGGCCGATCCAATCGACAGCGACGTGATGAAGCGCCCGCCGCGACCACGCACCGAACGAATCACCAATCCTCGCTTCATTCGCACTATGATTTTTACCGGTGTGCTTACGGCGGGCGTCACCTTCGCGGTTTATGCGCTCGCGCTGAAAACAGGCACGATCGCGGAGGCCCGGACCTCGGCGTTTACCGTGTTGGTCTTCGCCGAACTCCTGCGTTCCTTCGGCGCCCGCAGCGCGACCAAACCGCTCTGGCGCATCGCCCCGTTCTTGAACCGACACTTGCTGTCGGTGGTCGCCCTTTCGTTCGCGCTGCAAGTGTGGAGCCAGCACAACGCCACTCTGGGTCGTTTTCTGAAGACCACGCCCCTGTCGTTTGCCGACTGTTTTACGCTCCTCGCCCTCGGCGCGATTCCACTCGTGGCGTTGGAGGTGGCCAAGGTGGTGCGGCGCATGAAGCGCAGCGGCGTATCACGTTTTTACCTGAGATAAAATGGTCCCCTGCGACCAACGCCCGGCCTTGTCGGGCCAGATGAAAACACCGGTCCTCAACCACAACCAAAACCACCTATGAACATCGCACTGCTAGCACTCTTGCTTCTCGCGGGCGTTACGGCGCTGCTGCTGACTTTTGGCCGACTACGCTGGAGGGCCGCCCAAAAGAGATTGCTGGCCCGTCTCGATGCGGACCGCCGCCCTCTTGAGGGTGCCGTCGTCACGCCGCACGACCGCGACCGCCTCCCTTTACCCGTGCAACGTTACTTGAAGACGGTTTTGCCGGATGGCCAAAGACCGGTCGCCGCCGTCGAGATCGAGCAAACCGGGACCTTTAATCTGAGCGAGACGGCCGAACGCTGGAAACCGTTTACCGCCCGCCAGCGGGTGGTCACACAGCGCCCCGGTTTCGTGTGGAATGCCCGCATCGCTCTGATCCCCGGCCTGCCCGCGTTTGTGCAGGATGCTTATCTCGGCGGCGAGGGACTGCTCCATGTGTCGGTCTGCGGTCTGCTCAGCAAGGTGCACCTCCGGGGCCGGGGAGAACTGGCGCGTGGCGAGCTGATGCGTTACCTCGCGGAGGCCGCCTGGTATCCGACCGCATTTTTGCCCGGCCGGGGCATCACCTGGAGCCCGGTGGATGACCATACCGCAAACGCCACACTGCTAGACGGCGATCTTTCGATCACGCTGCGGTTTCATTTCGATGCCGAGAACCTGATCGACACCGTGCGCGCCGAAGCACGCGGGCGGACAGCGGGAGCGAAGTCCGTTTCGATGCCCTGGCAGTGCCGACTTTGGAATTATGTTACTCGCGAGGGCATGCGCGTGCCGTTGGAAGGTGAGGCCGCGTGGATGACTCCCGAAGGCCCGAAACCCTACTGGCGCGGCAAAATCACGGCTTTTAGTTACGAGTTCACTGATGACGTCGCGCAGCACGACACCGCATATCCTGAAACTCCCGCGACTACGCAGGCCCCAATGACGACAACGCTTCTTCGGTAGGACTACGCCCCATTTCGACCGGACCCGATTAGCGTTAATCTGTCGGCGCATCCTATCCTCTTCCAAAAAAATATCATGAAAACTCACGCCAACGACGCCTACCTCACCCGCGAAAAAATCCTGAAGCTGCTTTCCGATAACGAAGTCTCCGCCGTTTCCACTGCCGAGACGGCGGACCACCTCGCGCCCGGCGACGAATTCATTGATTTGAACAAATTTGAGCTTGGTGTGCAGAAAGGTCCGCGAAGCAAAACACCGATGGGCCACGTCCTCCCAAAAAAGTCGGTTCACACCGGCACATGGCAGAAAATCGTCGCGCAACTTCACGCCGAAGCCGCTCGGTGAATAAACCGATGCGGATGATGCAGGGAATACTGCATTGCCTGCCGTCGTTATTGTGATCTTGAACCTCTCGACCGCCTTGCTGGATGTCCGCCGCATGGCGGAGGCTGACCGCCTCACCGTCGCCAGCGGTACGAGCTCCATCGAGTTGATGGAAAACGCCGGGCGAGCGGTCGCCTTCGAAATCATTCAACGCTGGCGTCCGTGCCGCGTGACCGTGTTATGCGGCAGCGGTGGCAATGGAGGCGATGGCTTCGTCGCCGCGCGGCATCTGATGGCAGGCGGTTGGACCGTTCGGGTCGCATCTCTCGGCAGGGTCGAGGACCTGTCGGGCGCGACGCTGCATCACGCCGGGCTCTGGAACGGTGGTATCGAGCCTCTGGCAACCGCCGTACTCGACGGCGCGCAACTGGTCGTCGATGCACTCTTCGGTGCCGGACTGAATCGGGCATTGGAAGGCGCGAGCCTGGAAATTTTAAACGCGCTCAAAAGTAGGCGACTGCCTCTGGTCGCCATCGATGTGCCGAGCGGCGTCATGGGCGATTCCGGTGCCTCGTTCGGCGCGGTGCAGGCCTTGCTCACGGTCACCTTCCTGCGAAAGAAGCCCGGTCACGTGTTGCTGCCCGGCTGCGGATTGTGCGGCGAAGTGGTGGTCGCCGATATCGGAATACGCGCAGGCGTGCTGGCTCAGGTAGCGCCAGACACCTTCGAGAACAGTCCGGAGTTGTGGCACGTCGCGCTGCCGAGACCCAATGACGCAGATGATAAATATACGCGCGGTCATGCGCTCATTTATGGAGGCTATCCCATCACCGGCGCGGCAAGGCTGGCGGCTCGCGCCGCCGCTCGCGCCGGAGCCGGGCTCACCACCGTCGCGGTTCCTTTGATCGCACTGCCGATCTACGCGGCGGCGTTGACCAGCATCATGGTTCGTCCGCTGGAGACTCCCGGGCAATTCGACGATATGGTGAACGATCATCGGGCGACGGCCTTTCTGATCGGACCGGGAGCCGGCGTGGGTGAGGAGACGCGATCCCGTGCGCTCGCCATTCTGGCGACGGGAAGGGCTACGTTACTCGACGCCGATGCGCTCACGTCTTTTCAGGAGAACCCTTCGGCCCTTGATCTCGCGATTACTGGTCCGTGCGTGTTGACGCCGCATGACGGTGAGTTTGCCCGACTATTCGATTCGAGCGGAGACAAACTCACTCGCGCACGCCGCGCAGCGCAGCGCAGCGGTGCCATCATCGTGCTTAAGGGCGGCGATACGGTGATCGCCGCGCCCGATGGACGGGCGATCATCAACACCAACGCGCCGCCTACGCTCGCCACGGCGGGCGCGGGCGATGTGTTGGGCGGAATCATTCTCGGGCTTCTCGCGCAAGGCATGGAGCCTTTCATCGCCGCCGCCGCCGGAGTCTGGTTGCACGGCGCGGCGGCCAGCGCGTTTGGCCCCGGGCTGATCGCGGAGGATCTGCCGGACCTGTTGCCGGGTGTGTTGCGCCACTTGGCTCTCCGACGGTATGGCGATTCACCGCAACTGACGGGCAAAGTGCATTCGTTAACGTTCAACCGTTTCCACACAGCCGCGCCGGGGACGATCAAGCATTATGGAGGCGATGATTCTGAGTATAATTGGGACGCCGATTCAATGGGTCCCGTCGCGGGCGTCGAAGGCCTCGGCATCGACTAACTCGTGGGCATTCCGTGGCTCGGTAACGCTTGCGGCGTATGCCCGCACAAGCGTGACGGCGGGCTAGCTAAAGCGGGAATCTCCGACGCATGATTTGCGTTCCCGTTCGATTAGACGGGCGAGGACGTGGCGCTCGCGCCCTTACTCTGCACCGGGCTGATGAGCTGACGCGCGCAGGTTATCGCGGGCGAAGGAAAGTGCATCGGACTCTACTGCTTTGGCGCCGCCGCTCACGCGCGAGATCGGCATCCGTCTGCCCATCGGCGCGCTGGGCGGCGAGGTGTTGCTCCAGTTCCTGCCTCAACTCATCTAAGCCCAGCGGCACGAATAATGGCGTATTCCCTCAATAGGAATACGCCATAGGGATTTAACGGGGGTTAACTGCGCGCTCAGACGCTCTCCGGACTGGTGCGCTGGATGATTTCCTTGGCCTTGAGTGTCTCCTCCGCCGTGCCGTGGACGATCAGCACATACTTGCCGGTTTTCAGAGCCGTCTCGTAAGTGACGATGCTGTCCTTGGGCACACCGACGCTGGCCAGGGCACCACCGATGGCGCTCATGCCACCGACCAACACCGCGCCTTCCAGCGCGCCGATGATCGAGCTGATGAACGGTCCGGCCACCAGCAGCGGACCGATGCCGGGCACCCAGAAAAATGCGGACCCGAGGAAAAGCCCCCAAATGCCGCCCCAGAAGGCGCCGCTCTTGCCCCAGGCCTTCACGCGGTCGCCGATGTTATAGTAACCAATCACATGTTCGTCGGTCTGGTAGTCTCGTCCGATGATCGAGAGCGTTTTCATATCAAAGCCCGATTTTTGAAGCTCTTTTACGGCCGCTTCGGCCGTCGCATGGGTGGCATATACCGCCACGGTGGAATTATTGTTCATGGTAATGAATGTTTGGATTTATTCTGCTCCGAATTGTCCCGGGGAGACATCGGTTGCGGGGATTAATTGCCCGCCAGCACGACGTCGTGCTCGGCCGTTTTACGAATATCATCCTTGGACAGTTTCACATAAACCTTCTCCTGCTCGTAGCTGATGCGCGCGACCTTCAACGGCGATAACAAAACCTCTTTTCCCGAGTACCAATGGCCGGCCTCGACCACAAGTTCGCGGATGTCCCAACTGCGGTCATCCACCCTGAAATCGGTGACACGGCCGAGCGGGCCGTCCACCGCTTCGATATGGTAGCCGGTCACGGCGGCGGCACTGCGGAGATTGGGATCATTGGGATGCATATAATCCATGCGGCCATCGAACACCTCCGTCGCCGGCAGTATCATCGGGTAGCCGCCCATGCCCCAGAGACCGCCGCCGCTCCAGTAAGTTGGATAACCATAGTAGGAGTAATACTCGGTTTCGTATTGGCGGGAGACCGGCTTGTGCTCGTCGATGGAGGGACTCTGTTCGATCTGGTTTTTGGAGAGTTTGACTGAGAGTTCTTTATTCTCCTCGTCGATATATCCAAAGGCGTGCGGCGAGATCAGCACTAGGCGGCCGGAGAGCCAATTGCCGGTGTCCACCACCAAGTAGCGGATGGCCCAGGTGTAGTCGTCGAAATAGAAGTCTTTGACGTGGCCGATAGTGCCGTCGGAGGCGGCGATTTTGTATCCGTGGAGTTTTTTCAGGTCGTGATGCATAAACGTATTTTTGAGTTTTTTCGGAGCACCGATCACCTGAACTTTATTGTCGAGGTGCGCGCCGAGTGCGCGGCGTTCGCCGGGCGGGAGAACCCTACGGCGAAGCGAACGCCGCTGCTATGGGGTCAAACCCGCGAACCATAGAGAGTAGGTTCATACCCCATTCCGAATCGATGGTTGGAAAGATGCATTAGGGTGAATGACTTCGTGCCCACTGGATGCTCACCATGTCAGCCTTTTGTTTTTCACACTCAGCCAAGCTCTCCTCTATCGCGGCGTGTGCCTGAATGAGGCTTGGCCGCAGTTTCTGGCGATGATTGGGATTGGCGCGGGTTTCTTTTTCGTCGCGCTCAACGATTCCGAAAAGTCATCAGCCAGATGGCGCGCCGTGAACACGGCTCGGCTCAGGTCTTGGCGGTCACTGCATTATCTACAGTAGGGCTAGACCCCATAGGAACCGTCTGCGGCTGGGGTTAATCTCTATCGTCGCCGCTGTTGCGGTAGAACGTCGGTCGCCACGCAGGCGGCGCTTGTTTGCACCTGATTTCATGAAAGACCTGACCATTTACAAAACTATCGAACTCACCGGCACCTCAGTCACCACCATTGAAGATGCGGTGAATGCGGCCATCCACCGTGCGCATCAAACCGTTAAGCATCTGGCTTGGTTTCAAGTGATCGAAACGCGCGGCAATATCGAAAAGGGCAAGGTCCACCATTGGCAGGTCACCATCAAGGTCGGATTCGCCTTGGAAGGTCCCACGAAAAAGTAAGTCATCCGCGACCCGCCGCAGAGTCGATTATGATGCAGGCAGTTTTTCGATAAAATGAAAACCGTCCCCGCTGCGCTCACACCCGAAGGCCTCCGAAAAATCGACGCCTACTGGCGAGCGGCGAATTTCCTCTCAGTCGGGCAGATTTACCTCTGCGATAATGCGCTGCTTCGGCGTCCGCTCGCGCTCACGGATGTAAAACACATGCTGCTGGGCCACTGGGGCACCACGCCGGGCCAGAATTTCATCTACGCCCATCTCATCGCGTCATTAAAGCGCACGATCTCGACATGATCTATGTCTCCGGCCCCGGCCACGGCGGAACGGCGGTGGTGGGGAACACGTAATTGGAAGGCACTTACAGTGAGGTCTATCCCGACATCAGTAAGGATGAGGCCGGTCTGCAAAGGCTCTTCAAACAGTTTTCCTTTCCAGGCGGCATCCCCAGCCACGTTTCGCCCGAATGTCCCGGCTCTATCCATGAGGGCGGAATCCACTCTCCGATCCCGCCAAGTACCTTGAGCACATTAAGCTCCTCGAAGACACGCTGCGCAGCTATCGGCCCGAGGAACTGTTCGACGCTCAGGGCCGTCTCCACGCTGAACTTGCCGCGCTCGCGCCTAAGGGCGCGCGTCGCATGGGTGCCAATCCGCACGCCAACGGCGGCGCGCTGCTACGCGACGTGCGTATGCCCGATTTTCGCACCAACGCCGCCGCCGTGCCCGAGCGAGGGCTAGGTTAAGGCTGGAAAGTGGCATGTACCGGCCCGCCCCCCTCGGCTAGGCGCCACGCCCTCGGGGTCATGCCGGTGTGGCTGCGAAAAACACGAATAAAATATGACGCCGCGCTAAACCCGCACGCCCAGCCCACCTCAGCCACGTTGTAGCGCGCATCGGCCAGCAACTCCTTTGCCAGCACTACGCGCTCCTTCGTGATCCAGGTCGTCAAGGTCAACCCGCGCTCCCGGTGAAACTGCCGCGACAAGGTATCCGTCGCACACCCCACCGACGCCGCCAACCGCTCAACCGACAACTCCGGCTCCGGGAGCATCGTTCGCGCCAGCTTCTCCGCTTCCCTTACGAACGGCGACTGCGCGTCGCTCTCCACCGCCGGCCGGTGCAATTCACTCAGCAACGTCACTATAAACGCCTCCAACAAGCCGCTTACAAAGCGCGTGCGATGCGCTGCCGGCACCTTATCGGCCTCGGCGACGTCATCCAGATAACGAAATGCCTCGCGCCCCCGCACACTCGCCAATCGCTCCGTGCCACAACCCTGAATCGTCCGCTCCGCAGTCGCCCTGCCGCGATGCAGCACAAATCCATCCCTCGCGTGCATCGACACCAGAATTCCATAAGGTGTCCTCCGATCAATCGGAGTCTCCGCATGAGGCACCCCGCGCGGTATCACCGCCAGATCACCCGTGCCCAAGGTGAAGGTATCAAGAGCACATTCGAACAGCGATGCCCCGCCCGTCTGCACAAAAAACTCCGGCGTCGGATGAAAGTGCGATCGTGGACGTTTCCGGTGCAACTCCACCGCCCTCGGCACCCGCACCTTCGCCTTGCCTTCGCGCAACCTCCCCAGCGCCGTCGTCAGGTCGCGCGCATACGATGCTACTTGTTCGGAAATCTCCGCCATGTCGGATTTTTGCTATAAATCACGGAGAAATGCGATCTCTCATTATTGCCTGCACTCATTCTACCGCCCTAAATTATCAATGTTCAGTTAAGAAGTGCCCCTCACTTCCTCCCTTTAACCCTCTCCTCTTAAAATCATAAAAGTGCTATGAACCAAACTATCCGCGTCACTGTCTGGGGCGAATTCCGCCACGAGAAAAAGAACCCGAAGGTCTCCGCCCTTTACCCGCAGGGCATGCACGAAACCATCGCCGGTTTCCTTCGCCCTCACGCCGACTTCACTGTGCGCACCGCTTGGCTCGACCAGCCCGAGCACGGCCTCACCGACGCCATCCTCGCCGACACCGACGTGCTCATCTGGTGGGGCCACATGGCCCATGGCGACGTCCAGGACGCCGTCGTGGCCAAGGTGAAGACCCGCGTGCTCGAAGGCATGGGACTCATCGCCCTCCACTCCGCCCACTACGCCAAAGTATTCAAAGCCCTGCTCGGCACCACCTGCTCCCTCAAGTGGCGAGAGGCGACCGACAAGGAACGTATCTGGAATATCAATCCCGCCCACCCGATCACTCAGGGTATCGGCGAGTATTTCGAGATTCCGCAGGAAGAGATGTATGGTGAACCCTTTGGCATCCCCGAACCCGACCAACTCCTCTTCATCTCCTGGTTCACCGGAGGCGAGGTCTTTCGCAGCGGCGCCACCTGGCAGCGTGGTAACGGACGCATTTTCTACTTCCGCCCCGGCCACGAAACCTACCCGACCTATCACCAAAAAGAGGTGCAGCTCGTCATCACCAACGCCGTCCGCTGGGCCCGCGCCACCGTCTGCATCCCAGACGTCTGCCCCAACGCCAAACCTCTAGAACCCCTTCCCTCCGACACCGAAGCCGCCGCCCGCCCCACCGTCGGACATAAATAACCCCATGCCCTCTCCCAAAAAATCCACCGTTCGCCTCGCCATCATCGGCACCGGCGGCATGGCTGCCAATCACGCCAAACGCTTCCTCGACATCCCCGGCTGCAAACTCGTCGCCGCCGTCGATGTCAGCGCCGAGCGCGTCGCCACTTTCGCCGCCACCCACGGCATCGCGAATACTTTCGCCTCCGTCGACGCGCTCATCGCCTGGAACCAGTTCGACGCCGTTTCCATCGTCACGCCCGACGCCTTCCACGCCGCGCAGTCGATCCAGTGTCTCAAAGCCGGCAAACACGTCCTCTGCGAAAAACCCCTCGCCCTCAACCATGCCGATGCGATGAAGATGGTCGTCGCCGCCAAAAAGGCCGGTGTCATCAACATGGTGAACCTCTCCTACCGCGATTGGCCTGCGCTTCAAGGCGTCGCGAAGGTAATCGCCTCTGGCAAGATCGGCGAAATCCGTCACGTCGAAGCCAGCTACCTCCAGTCTTGGCTGCCCAGCAAAGTCTGGGGCGACTGGCGCACCACGCCCGCCTGGCTCTGGCGTCTCTCCACCAAACACGGGAGCCGCGGCGTCCTCGGTGATGTCGGTGTGCACATCGTCGATTTTGCAACGTTCCCCGCCGGCCCGATAAAATCCGTTTACGGCAAACTCAAAGCCTTCGACAAAGCCAAGGGTAACCAAGTCGGCGAATACGTGCTCGATGCCAACGACTCCGCCGTAATGACCGTCGAGTTCGCCAACGGCGCCCTCGGCACCATCCACACCACCCGCTGGTCCGGCGGACACGCCAACCGCCTCTTCCTCAAAATTTCCGGCTCCAAGGGCTCCGTCGAGATAGACTCCGAGCGTTCTACCACGAGCTATAAGATCAGTGTCGGCCTCGACCTCGACAAAGCTACGTGGAAAGAAGTCGCAACCAAGCCGACGCCCCACAACTACGCGCGCTTCATCAAGAGCATCCGCACCCGCAAACAAGATCAGCCCGACTTCGCCCGCGGAGCCGAGGTCCAGAAAGTCCTCGACGCCTGCATCACCTCAGATGCCGCCGGCAAACCTGTGCTGGTGTGACCGCACGGCCTAGACGGCGTGCGCGTCGAGCCCATGGCGGTCAATCCGAAGGGGTCAGGCTGGAATGGCACTTAGTTAAGGGGGCTTATCGGTGTATCTGACTTAGACCGCCCCTTCAGGGCTTTTTATCGTTACCTATTGATGCCTAGGGCGTTGCCCTAGTCTAGAGTAAGACGCCCC
>JAIXRU010000273.1 GCA_027485045.1 Opitutaceae bacterium
ACTCGCGAGAGGAGAACGCGGACGGTCGAGGGAGCCAAATTCATTTTCCACGCGATTTCTTTTTGGCTGAGACCTTTCGCCAATAATAATGCCGCTTGTTGTTCGCGCTGAGAGAGTTTTGTGGGGGGCTCGACTGTACCTACGGCGGAACAAAACACATCCAAGAGTGAGTTGAGCAACGCATCCTCGTTTCCGGTGGGACAGGCCACGCCCAACTGAAGAACTCCTGATTTCGTTTGCAGCCTGCGAGTAACCAAGAACATATCCAATTCCCGATTGGTCCTATCTTGATTGGGAACTCGCCCGAGCCAGCCACGATTTGCCGTGGCGTTTGAAATTTCGTCCGAGAGCGCTTGAGGAAACTGTTTCGATGCAATCAGCCACGGAGTTTGACCGATAACCTCATGGATGGGGAGCCGGTATGTGGATAAAAACGAAGTATTTACCGCAATAAAGCGTCCTTCTTCGTCAGTAAACGAGGCCGGAAATGCGATTTCCTCCAGCAGCGACTCATACGATTGATGTAGGTTAGTGTTTGTGCGCGGGTGCATTGAGTTTGCCCGTCGTTTACCGGGTTTCCGCAAATTGCAGATTATCTGTAAAAAATTTACTTATTCTCTCAAATCAACATCTGCCGAGTGCAATCATTTGCTTGTTTAAACTGCAAATTTTGCGCGGTCGCTATTCCGTAGGTGCCATATTTAGTCCAGAAATCCCGCTCCATTAACGGAGCAAAAACAGCCGCTCAGCGGCTAGAGTAAAGCTCCAATTTTGGAGCAAGCCACACCACAGAATATTGTCGGTCCTCAAGTGCGGAAGCTGCGCGCCCAGCTGGATCTCTCGCAGGAGCAGTTGGCTGCGCGCTGCGGGGTCGTCGGCTGGGACATCTCGCGCGGCACCTTGGCCAAGGTCGAAGCGCAGGTGCGCTGCGTAACCGATGGCGAACTGGCCTATCTCGCCCTCGCGCTCCGCGTGCCCCTGCTTTCGCTTTATCCCGATAAGCTGGCGCAGCAGCTCAAAAAGCTCGGCGCGTAGTTCGGGTGATGGAGATGGGGCAAACTATCTGAGTTTTTAACCACTAATGGGCACTAATGGTCACTAATCTAATGCCCGGATTGATGGGGCCGGGATTAGTGAAAATTAGTGATGATTAGTGGTTAAAAGTCCGCCCCCCGGTGCTTATCCGGCCAGGCTGCGCCGCAGGCTCGCCACTGCCAGCGCGAGAAACTGGTGGGCCAGCTCGGCGTCGTAGCGCAGGCCTTCGTCGCGCAGGAACGCGTGGGCGGCGTTGACCTCGTGCCAGGTGAAGTTCACCCCCGCCGCATCGAGCGCGGCATGGATTTTTGCCCGTCCTTCCGCCGGCACATGCGGGTCCTGGCGGCCCCAGACAAACATCGTTTCGCCCCGGATTTCGCCCAGGCGCGCGAGCGAATCGTCTTTTTTACTCGCTCCGAGGGTGCCGCCGTGCACATCCGTGGCGTAGAAACACACCGCGCCGGAACACTCCGGTTGCAAGGCCGCCCGCAGCGCCAGATGTCCGCCCAAACACACGCCGAAGGCCCCCGCGCGCCCGTTGCCCTCGGGGTGGCCGCGCAGCCAGTCCAACGTCGCCACCGCATCCGCATCGTAGCTGGCGAGCGGCTTGGTATACTTTAACCGGTTACCTTCGTCCGCCCCCGCCTTATCGTAGCCGAGCACCGTGCCGGCGGGCAGAAATTCGTGGTAAACCTCGGGCACCAAGACGCGAAACCCGTGACCGGCCAAAAACGCCGCCGTGCGCCGGATCGGTGCCGTGATTTGAAAGATCTCCGAATATAAAACCACCCCCGGCCAGCGTCCGGCCACCGCCGGAGTAAAAACCGCCCCGCGCATCGGCCCGGCGTTGGTGGTGAGGGTAACATATTCGGTTTCGCGCAAGGTCATGGTGCCCGTTGACCTGACGCATAAGCCCGCTCCCGGCCAAGCCTTTTTCAACCAAGCTTCGTCAACGCCTAAAGCCGCCTTGCCAGCCGCCCCCGCACCGCGCCAAGGTCTTCCTTTTCATTCTCCCATGCCCACCCTTAAATTTGCCGTCCTGCCCGGTGACTACATCGGCCCCGAAGTCATGTCCGAGGCGCTCCGCGTCCTCGCCCACGTCGCCAAAAAGGAGGGTCTGACCCTCGATTACCAGCACGCCGACGTCGGCGGCGCCGGCATCGACAACCACGGCAAAGCCCTGCCCGACTCCACGCTCGCGCTCTGCCAGCAGGCCGACGCCATTCTCTTCGGCTCCGTCGGCGGTCCCAAGTGGGAGAAACTCCCCCCCAAGGAGCAACCCGAGCGCGCCGCCCTGCTCCCGCTGCGCAAGGCCTTCAACCTCTTTGCCAACATCCGCCCGGGGCTGCTGTATTCGGATCTCACCGACGCCTCCCCGCTCAAGACCGCGCGCATCCCCAACGGCATCGACATCGTCTGCATCCGCGAGCTGACCGGCGGCATCTACTTCGGTCAGCCCAAGACCACCACGCTGCTCGAAAACGGCGAGGAACAGGCCATCGACACGATGGTTTACAAAACCTCCGAGATCGAGCGCATCGCCGAGGTCGCCGCGGTAACCGCCAAGGCCCGCGGCAAGAAAGTCTGCTCGGTCGACA
>JAIXRU010000286.1 GCA_027485045.1 Opitutaceae bacterium
CTCGGTCAATGCCCCGAAATTCACGTCCGTGCCTTCCACCGAACGGGTGGCCGCCACCGGCTCGTCGCCCTTGCGCCCTTGCATGACCAGGGGCGCCCACTCGGAGATGCGGGCCGCATCTTCGGTGTATTCCATACCGGCAAACAAGGGGTGTGAGGCCAGCCCCTGATAACGGGTGCGAAGGAACTTCACGTCCGCTCCACGCACGAAGCTGATGTGCGGCACCGACGAGATGAAACTGGCCGGCGATGAGAGCCGACGCTGTTTAACCAGATAGGACCAGAACTGCTTGGACACCTCGAACATCTCGTTGATCTGAATGGCCTTCGTAACATCCACGGAACCGTCCGGTTTCTCCGGAGTGTAGTTCAACTCGCAAAGCGCGGCGTGGCCGGTGCCGGCGTTGTTCCATGGGTTTGTGCTCTCGGCGGCGATCAGGTCCAGAGTCTCGATAATCTCGATCGTGAGGTCGGGCTGGAGCTCTTTCATGAGCGTCGCCAGGGTGACGCTCATGACACCGGCGCCGACAAATACGAGGTCGACGTGCTGAGTGGGAGGACGGTTAGACATGGTTTGAAAGGTGGATCGCGCAGAATGCGGACCGGCCAAACAGTAGCTAAGCCCGCGCCGCGCGAGCCTGCGACCCAAGCATCCGCCACAAATAAGCGGCGTTTAAACCACGCCCAATGCTGGCTTATAGCCTTTAACCCACTCCAAGCAATTCCACCTCAAAGACCAAGGTCGCACTTGGCGGTATCGCGCCGGGGTAGCCGGCGCGTCCGTAGCCAAGTTCGGGCGGGATGGTAAGCTTCACCTTGTCGCCCACCACCATGGCGGCCACGCCTTGATCCCAGCCTGCGATCACTTGTTTCAGGCCGAGCTGAAACGAGAACGGTTCCTTGCGATCAAGCGAGCTGTCGAATTTCTCCCCGGTGGTGAGCCAGCCGGTGTAGTGCACCGTTACGGTTTCACCTTTTTTCGGGGCGCGGCCTGTGCCGGTGACGAGTTTTTCAATTTGCAGCGGCATGGGAAAATCAGAGCACGGGGGCGGTGACGGGAACGACCTTGGCCGCGTGTTTCAGACCGAAGAGGTACTTGTCGATTTTGTTGGCCGTGATGACACCGTAGTTGATGGTGCCAAGCCAGCCGCTCATGATGATGCCTACGCTTCCGGCGTGGAAGAGGCCGGGAAGTTTTTCCGAGAGGTTCATCGAAACCGGCAGGCCCTCGAATTTAGTGCCGAACGAGGTGCCGGCCATGTGCGTGGTGTAGCGCTCGATTGTTCGCGGCGTGGCCGCCTCCATCCAGTCGATCTTGGCCCGCACGTCGGGGATGTATTTTTCTAGCGCGACGAGGCTCTCCTCGATCATGCGGGCCTTGTGCTGCTCGTACTCGTCTTCGCTAAGCGCATGCCAATCTGGATACCGCCCGTTCAACGAGGCCACCACGGTGTAGCGATTGGTACCCGGACGGGTTTCGGGATAGTAAACGGAAAACGTGCGGCTGGTGGTGTGCAGCGAGGTGAGCTCCTCCGGGCTGTAGTTCGGGGCTTCACTGGTGAAAACCAGATCGCCGATGTTCGGGATGCTCTCGCCCTTGCGAATGCCGAAATACACCTGGCAAGAGCTGGTGTTAATGCGCACCGCCTCGGCCTGACGCACGAACTCGGGGTCGAAGTGCTCCGCCCCGGCGAGCCGGAAGATGGTGTTTTTAATGTTGGCGTTCGACAGCACGGCCTTGGCGCGGATAACGCGTCCGCTTTTCGCGACGATGCCGCAGGCGATTTTTTTGCCGTCGCGCTCCTCGATCAAAATGCGGTCAACCAGCACGCGTTTGCGGAGCTCGACCCCGTTTTTCTTCAACTCGTCGGTCATCTTCTCGATCAGCAGATCCGAGCCGCCCTGAAAGGTGAACACCCCCGAGCCCATGAAGTTGCTAAACACGATGCCGAAGGTGATCGCGGGGTCGTCGAAGGTGGAGCCGTTGGCGTAAGAAATCGGCTCCATCAACAGGCGGTGCACGTCAGGCCGCCCGGGGAAAAACCGCTCGAACATCTGCCCCGTGGTCTCGGGGTTGTTGTCGTAGTAGTTCATCGCCCGCAGGTGGTCGTAAAAGGCTTCGACCTGGGGCGCGGGCAGCTTGAATTGTTCAACCAGGACGCGGGTGTAGTCCTCGCGCGTGAACGTGGTCCACACATCCATCTGCGGGTTCACGAACCGCACGTCTTTGAGTTGGTGGATGGAGTCGGCGATTTCCTTGGTCCAGTAGCGCCGGCAGCTCTTGATCATGCCGCTGGGAAAGCCATGCAGAGAAATATCAAAAATGTGCCCGCCTTTGCGGGTGAACCACGTCGCGAGCCCGCCGAACTGGTAGTGGTGTTCGAGCAGGAGAACTTTGTGGCCGGCCTTGGCCAGAACGTTGGCCCCCGTCAGACCGCCCAGGCCGGAGCCTATGACGATCACGTCGTATTCATCTGCGACACCTTTGAGCCAATCGTAAGCCATGAGAAAAGTCGGGCAACAAAAGCGCCACCCGCCTCAGGTGCAAGCGTCGCCTCTCATCATTTGCCCGCGAGCCGCATTGCTTAATCACACCGGACCGTGCTGAGGCGTTGACGCGCTCGCGCCCATGCCCGACAAGCTGCTAAACACTAGAAATGAGCGCTCCCGTCCCCGGCCCCGCCGCCTCCCCTGCTCCCGCCCTGCCCTCGGCCTCCGCCTATGCGCCGCCTATCATCAAGCCCACCGATTTGCGCGGCATCCTGCGTTATGTCCCCCGGTTTAAGGGGCAGATTTTCGTGCTCGCACTCGATGGCGTGATCGTGGCCGATGAAAATTTCGGCAACTTGCTCGTGGATATCGCGGTACTTCGCTCCCTGGATATCAAGGTCGTGCTCGTCCACGGCATCGGGCACCAATTGGAAGAACTTTCGCGCCAGCGCGGCATCAGCATCTCGAATATCGACGGCACCGGCACCACCGACGCCGCCACACTCGACCTCGCGATTCGCGCCTCCGCCCGGGTTTCGCACCTCATTCTCGAAGGCCTCACGCAAAACGGGCTCAAGTGCGCCATCACCAACGCGGTCCGCTCCGTGCCGGTCGGCATCTTGCGCGGCGTGGACCAGCAACACACCGGCCGCGTGGACCGGATCGACAAGGTATTCATCGGCCAGCTCATCGAGCGCGATATCGTGCCCATCATCCAGCCCATCGGCTACGGTCCCGAGGGCCATTCCTACCGCATAAACTCCGATCTGCTCGCCGCTGAAGTGGGTGAGGCGCTCGGCGCCTCCAAAGTCATTTATCTCGGCTCGCTCAGCGGCCTCGAAATCAACGGCGAGATCAAGCGCGACCTCCCGGTCGAGCGCCTGCGCCTGATCCTCAAGGAATCCCCGGCGCAGATCGCCCCCGCCGCCTTGAGCAAAGCCCAGAACGCGGTGCGCGCCCTGGAAACCGGCGTCGCCCGCGTCCACCTCGTGGACGGCCGCGCTTTCGATGGTTTGATCAACGAGATTTTCTCCAACGAAGGCGTGGGCACCCTCATTTACGCCAACGAATACCAGCAGATCCGCAAAGCCCGCCGCGCCGATGTGCGCCTGATCTACAACCTGACCCGCGCCGCCGTGAAACGCGAGGAGCTGCTGCATCGCACCCAGGCCACGATCGAGAAACATTTTGACCAGTTCTTCGTCTTCGAAATCGACGAAAACATCATCGCCTGCGTCACCCTCGCTTTTTACCCCGACAAGCCCCACCTCGCCGAAGTGGGCTCGCTCTACGTGCTGCCCTTTTACCACAACCGCGGCATCGGGCGTAAGTTGATCGAATACGCCTGCCTGCGCGCCAAAGAGAAGGGCGCCACCCACATCCTGGCGCTCTCCACCCAGAGCTACGGTTTTTTCACCTCGGTGATGAACTTCGAGGAAACCGGCCCCGAAATCCTGCCCGAGGCCCGGCTCAAAACCTACGCCGAAAGCGGGCGTAATCCGCGCGTGTTGATCAAAGCCCTCTGACCATGTCCTCCGCCTTCGACCTCATCGACGACCTGCAATGGCGCGGCCTCCTGGCCGACTGCACCGACCTCGCCGGCCTGCGCACCCGCCTCGCCACCGGACGCCCGCTCACCGTGTATTGCGGCTTCGATCCCACCGGCGACTCGCTCCACGTCGGCCACCTGATGGGCCAGTTGACCCTCGCCCGCTTTCAACGCGCCGGGCACCACGTCATCGCCCTGGCCGGCGGAGCCACCGGCATGGTCGGCGACCCTTCCGGCCGCTCCTCCGAGCGCAACCTGCTCACTCGCGAGCAGCTCGCCCACAACATCGCCTGCATCAAGGCCCAGCTCGCCCGCCTGCGCGACTTTAGCGTCGCCGCCAACCCCGCCCGCCTGGTGGACAACGCGGACTGGATCGCGCCGTTCAGCTTCCTCGATTTCCTGCGCGACGTAGGGAAATATTTCTCGCTAAACGTCATGCTCGCCAAGGATTCCGTGCGCTCCCGCATGGAGGGCGACAGCGGCATCAGTTACACCGAGTTCAGTTATCAACTTTTGCAGGCTTACGACTTCCTGCACCTGCGCCAAACCTTCGATTGCGAACTGCAGATCGGCGGCTCCGACCAGTGGGGCAACCTCACCGCCGGCACCGACCTCATACGCAAAAAACTCGGCTCCGAGACCACCGCCTTCGGCTGGACTTTCCCGCTCATCACCAAGTCCGACGGCACCAAATTCGGCAAAACCGCCGGCGGCGCGGTCTGGCTCGATGCCACCCGCACCAGCCCCTACAAACTCTACCAGTTCTTCGTGAATACCGAGGACGCCAAGGTCGGCGAATACCTGCGAAAGTTTACCTTCCTCACCCGCGCCGAGATCGAGCCCCTCGAAGCCGCCCACGCCGCCAACCCCGGTGCCCGCGAGGCGCACAAGGCCCTTGCCTGCGAAGTCACCAAACTCGTGCACGGCCAGGCCGCGCTGGATGCTGCGCTCAAGGCCTCCGCCATCCTCTTCGGCGCTGAGATCGGCGACACCTCGGAAGAGACCTTCCTCGACGTCGCCGGCGAGATCCCGACCGTGGACCTGCCCCGCGAACGTCTCGCTGCCGCCCCCGGCCTCGGCCTCACCGACGCGCTGGTCTTGGCCGCCCTCGAAACCTCCAAGGGCAACGCTCGCAAAGCCATCGAGGCCGGCGGAGCCTACGTGAACAATCTCCGCAGCGACCCCGCCCTACCCGCCCGCGCGCTGACCGAGGCCGACCTGCTCTTCGGCCGCTACCTCCCCCTTCGCAAAGGCAAAAAATTCTACGCCGTCCTGCGCGTCGCGTAACGCTCTAGTTCGGGACGGCGTCGTGATCAGGCCGGGCAATCGGCGAACTCGCTAAAGCTGCGCACGCTCCAAGCCTTGTCGGTGCGCTTGGCCAAACCGGCCAGCACGCCACCGGGCCCGAGTTCAAGGAAACTCACCGCCGCCGGGCCACCCGCCGTCGCCACCGCCGAGCGCATGCAATCTTCCCAGAGCACCGAGGACACGACCTGCTTTACCAGCGCGGCCTTGAGCGCGGCCGGCTCGCTGATGGCCTGACCCGTGGTATTGGTAAACACCGTGAATTTCGGCGCGCCAAACGTGATCGTATCGAGAAACGCGGCGAAGGCGGCACGCGCCGGCTCCATCAGGCGCGAGTGGTAGGCCCCGGCGACGTTGAGCGCGATGATCTTCTTGATGCCGAGGTCCTTGGCGGCGGCGACGGCGGCGTCCACCTTTGCCTTCTCACCCGAAACGATGATCTGGCCCGGCGCGTTAAAATTGGCCGCTTCGATATCAAACGCGGCGCAAAGCTCCGCCACCTTGGCCCGCTCCTCGCCGATCACCGCCGCCATGCCGCCCAG
>JAIXRU010000115.1 GCA_027485045.1 Opitutaceae bacterium
CCCTGGGTTCAGCCACGCCCTCCTCTTAAAAGCCGGTCGGGTGCACGCCAGCGGACCGCGCAACACCACCCTGACATCTGCCAACCTTTCCGCCGTCTTCGACCACCCGCTCGTTCTCAAACGCCGCGATAAACGGCTCCACCTGAGCTTATTACCTAAAGTGTAACCGAGTCTTCGTCATTCAACACTCCTACTATTCACTGAGCACTCCCATCAACTCCGCGCCCACCGCGTCGGCCAGCAAGCGCCCGGCCCGGGTAAGTCGCGCCGTGGCAACATCGCCGGCCTCGACCAAGCCTTGCTCGCGCATTCGTCCCAGTGCCTCGTCCAGATCAGCCCACCCCGCCACGCCCGAGAAACGCGTACGCAGCGCCCCCAAATCCACCCCGGGGTTCAGCCGCAGTCCAAAAATCAGCGCATCCTCCGCCAATAAAGCGGACGTGAGCCGGGTGGCGTCTTCGTTCATGCGCACGCCGCGCCGCACGTTTTCTCCCCATTTGATCAGGTCGGAGGGATTGGCTCCGCGCCACCCGCCATGCTGCCCCGCCGCCGAGGGACCTATGCCCACCCACTCATGCATGTGCCACGTGTTCAAATTGTGCGCACAGACGTGCCCCGGCCGGGCAAAGTTCGAAACCTCATACTGCCCGTAACCGGCCTCCGCCAGCGCGTCCCAGGTGCGTTCGTAAAGCCTGGCTTCGTGCTCCGTATCCAACTTTACCTGACCCTTGGATAACTTCACCCAAAGCTTGGTGTCTTCCTCGAAGGTGAGGCAATAGGTGGAGATGTGATCGGGCTTTAAACGCACCGCCTCCCGCAAATCCTCCGTCCAAGCCGCCGCCGCCTGCCCCGGCAAGGCGAACATCAAATCCAGATTCACACTGGAGAAACCCGCCTCCCGCACCCGTTCGTAGGCACGATAGACTTGCTCGCGCGTGTGCTGCCTCCCCAGCGCATCCAGCAGTTCAGGTGAAAAACTCTGCACCCCCAGCGACACCCGCGTGACGCCCAGCTCCTTTAACACCGCCAGCCGTGCATCCGTAACCGAGGCTGGGGCCAGCTCCACCGACCATTCCGCCGGAACCCCGCCGCAAGCCGCGCGCACGGTTTCACCCATGCGGCGCAAATCATCCGGCGCCAGCAAACCCGGAGTGCCGCCACCCCAGAAAACCGTGTCCACCGGCCTGCGCCAGTTCACCAGGGCGAGTTCGAGGCCAACCGTGTCCAGATACCCCACCACCCCCTCGCGCGTCGGCGTGGTCTGGTAAAAAGCGCAGAAATCGCAGGTACTGGCGCAAAACGGCACGTGCACATATAACCCGAGGGGACTGCGCACAAAAGCGGACGCCAGTTCCGGGACCGGTGCCGGGGGAAGAGTTATTTCGTGCGTTGCCATGAAAGGGTTGCCCATTATCGAAGTCTCCTTACTCGATATCCTTTTCGCGATGCATCACCAACCTGTTTTCTCCCTCACCCGCGTTCTCCGCGCTGTTTTCTGCGCCGCCGCTCTCGCCTTGCTGGCGGGTTGCGATCTCAAGGTCACCGATCTCACGCCCAAGGTTCTCCCCGAGAACCCCTCGCGCATCTACACCTTCGCCTTGAGCGTCACACCCAAGACCACCACCATCGCGCCGGGCAGCATCGCCGCCCGCATCGTCGTGGACGGTCAAATCCACAACATGAGCTCCGGTGGCCTCGGCAAAGGGGTCTTCGAATACGAATTCGCCCTCCCTGCCGGTCGCGATGAACTCGCCTACTACTACATCGTAGACTACGCCATCGAGCACGGCGGCGGCATCACCCGCAAACAGGAATTTACCGACATCACCCGCACCCGTGTGGTCGGTCGTTATGTGCTGACCATGGAAACCAACCGCGGCCCCGTCGGTGCCCGCATAAGCGTCGTCGGACGCGGTTTTGGCAGCGCCGATGTAGTAAAGTTCGACGACCAGCCCGTGCGCACCGTGAATGAATCCTCCAACGCCCTCAGCTTCTACGTGCCTGCCCTGACCACCGGGCGCAACTATCGCGTCACGCTCGAAGGCGCCGCTGGCAACTCCCCCATTGGCACCTTCCGGGTCGATCCCGCCGTGCTCGACGTCACGCCCTCGCGCCTCGCCCTCAGCCAAGGCGGCATCCAGTCCCTGACCTTCACCATTCCCTCGCCCGCCTCGGCCGGCGGTCAGCTTCTCGACGTCACCACCGACATCCCGGAAAGCGTAGTCATGCCGGAAGTGATCGTAGCCGAAGGCAGCAACTCGGTGACGATTGACGTCAAGGGCGGCAAACCCGGCACCGGCAATCTGTTCCTCAAGGGCTACGGAGCCACCGGCGAGATCACCATCCCGGTCACCGTCAAGTAAGCGGGCGCACCTGTTCTGATTCTCACTTGATGATAGCGCGGAGTCCTGCGGGCTCCGCGCTTTTTTGTGCCCCAAGGTATCGCAATCTGAAGAAGTCCCGAAAAATAAAAAAGGCCGCCGGGTTTACCGGCGGCCTTTAAAATGGTGGACCCTAGCAGGTTCGAACTGCTGAC
The DNA here is from genome assembly GCA_027485045.1 of Opitutaceae bacterium. GTDB lineage: Bacteria > Verrucomicrobiota > Verrucomicrobiia > Opitutales > Opitutaceae > IMCC26134_A. The sequence continues at coordinate 2,537 of JAIXRU010000115.1, forward strand.
CTCCTCAATGCCATTGAGGCGCTCTACCAACTGAGCTAAGAGCCCCTGTGCGAAACAGGACGGGCAAGAAGCCGGTTGCCCGCCCTGAATGCAAGCGGTGTTTTCGCGAATTATTAAAGTCGTCCGATCACAGGGTATTTTACTTAGCCAGAGCGGGTCCCGCCTTCTCGCTCACCACCGGGAACCACTTGGCCTTGAGCGCCGTTGCCGTAGGCTCCTTCGGCACTTCACGCAGGATTTCGTCCAAAATCATACGCGCCGCTTCAAGCTTGGCCGCGGCATGTAACTCGCCGGCCAGCTCGTGGGCATAACGCAGGCGCACTTGGTCGGTGTTAATATAGCTGCGCGCCGCACTGCTAAGCGCCACCAGATCGTCGCCACGCGCGAGATAACTCAACTCGGTCCGTGTCACCCGCTCTTGCGCTTCCAGCAACCAGGCCGGCCGGGACCTGCGCAAATCACCCAGCAAAGTCAGCGCCGCCTGATTTCCTTGCTCCTTTGCCGTTGATTCCAGAACGCGGAAAAAAGCCTTCTCGTTAGACAAAATCGCCGGAGTCACCGTGACCTGCTTGGCGGCCTCGGCGAGGGCGCGCGAGTCCTTGAGCGAGGCATCCAGCGCATCGCGCGTGGCCACCAGGTAGCGGTTCTCCGGAAATACCCCTTCGGCGAAGGTAACAATTTCCCGTGCGGTAGCCTGCCTCCCGGCAGCGCGCAGCGTCTCGATGCACTGACGATAGGCCGTCATCGACAACTGCAAGCCCCGCACGAAATCGATCAGCGAGGACTGGGACCCTTCCGCCGGATCCGCCGCCGCATTCACCAACACCCGAAACAACTCCAACATGGCCGTCCGGCCATCGCCCGGAGCCGAAACGCCCGGCTGCAAGGCATCCAACTGGGCCAAGGCCGCCGGCCAGTCTTTCTCGGCAAATAAAATCTGGAGCCGTGCCGCTTGCAGTTTCTGGTCCTTGAATCCCCGCTCCGACGCCGCAGATAACAAGCGATCAAGTTGCGCACGCCGTTTGATTTCCCCCAAGGGCTCCGCCAACATGACGAAGTTCTTAACGTCCCCTCCAAAGCGAAAAATATAGTCCTCGATTTGCGCGTTCGCCTCTTCGTTGCGATCCATCAACAGCGTCTGGATGATCGCATAAACCCGCACCCGCGGATCGGCCGGGCTCTGGCGGCGCAACTCCTCCAACACCCCGCGCATCGCATCCGCCCGGCCGGTTTCCCGGTAGGTACGCGCCAGCAAACGCAACACCTGGGCGGTGTCACCCACTCTGCCGCGCCACGCTTCGGCAAACTCCAGCGCCTCCTTCGGGCGGCCCAACTGCAGGAGCACCAACAAGCGCAATTCGGAATACACACCGTCGCTCAAGGTCGCTTTCTGTTGCTCCAGATAAACCAGCACGTCCTCCAGCCGCTCCGCTGCCAGCAACGCGCGCACCCGCTGTTCGATCAGCCAGCGCCGGTCCGCCACAGAATGCCGCGCCGGGTCATGCAAGGCCAGTCCGCGATCACAAAGGGCGATAACCAAATCATGGTCCTCGCCGGCCTGCACGACGTTGATCGCGTTTTCCAAATACACGCGTCCCGGCCAGCCAAACTCCAGGCCGCCCATTAACGTCTCCTGCGCCTTCAGGCGCAGTTTGGAGCCCAAAAAAAACTGCGACACCTTCAAGCGTGCCGTCAGATCACGCGGATACTTTTCGAGACCCACCCGCAGTTTCATAAACGCGGACGACCACTTCTTCGCTTCGAAATCATCAAACCCTTCCGCGATCATCGCCCGGCCCCGCGCTTCGTTGATCTGCGCTTTGCGGGCCGGATAAAGCAGCATGTCCGTGTAACGAACATAGTTATACGGGCGCTGCTCCAGCTTCCACCAGACATAGCCCGCCGCCGAAGCATAGCCCAAGCCACCAAGCAGCAAGCCCCAGCTCGCGACTCCGCGCAGACTGATCACCAGCCCCTGGCCACGCCCACCCTTGCGCTCGTAGCGCGCCCACAAGCCCAGGCGCCACTCTCCCGGCGTGGTGGCGGCACCACCCCATTGCAGTTTGATGCGAGGAATTTTCATGAAAATCGCCCGGACACGTGCCCTTAAGCCGATGCAGCCGTGGCCGCCTCGGTGCGGGCCTTCGCCCCGCGCACCGACTCGGCGATGTTTTCCGGCTGCGTCTCGGGCTCGCCACGCACTTGATTGAAGCGCATCGAAACCGTCTTGGAGACACCGCGTTCCTCCATCGTCACGCCGTAGATCGCCTGCGCGG
>JAIXRU010000183.1 GCA_027485045.1 Opitutaceae bacterium
AGGCCGTCTTCCTCAAGGACGGCTCCGGCAAGAAGGCCGGCCGCATCACCGGCACCGTCACCCTCTACGGCGTCCCCGGCTTCACCCTCTCCGCCACCATGACCCTTCGTATCAACGAGGGCACCGACGCGGTTAACCAGACCTTTACCCTCGACGGCGCGACCATCGCACTTGTCTTCAGCGCCTCCGAAGTCCTCAACAACAACGGCACGCCCGGCAACACCGCGGACGACATCAGCTTCATCCAGGTCACCGGCAATAACATCTCGTTCGCCATCGCCGACGTCCTCGAGTTCTACGGCAACCTCAGCTTCACCCGCACCGGCACGCGCTTCGACGTCACCAGCGTCGACTCCGAGATCTTCGTTGGCTCCGGCCCCTACAAGAACTCCGCCAATGTCGTTAACACCGCCGCCGTCGGTCTCCGCCTCTACGACCTCGATTTCGCCCTCCGCATCCACACCAACGAAAGCGGCAAATACGCCTTCGCCGGTTATGCCAACATCGGCTTTGCCGGTCTCGACGGCCTCAACGCCGCCCTCGGCGCAGTCCGTTTCGGCGTCTCCCTCAACAAGATCGGGGCCTCCCTCCCCAGTCTCACCCTGCCCGATGTCGCCGGCACCGTCTTCACCCTCAGCGCCGATCCTTACCCCGTCTTCTCCGGCGCGGTCACCATCAGCTTCCCCGACACCTTCAGCGTCTCCGGCATGGTCACCGTTCAGCCCCTGCCCGGCGGCACCATCAACCTGACCATCGGTGGCCTCAACCCCGGCGGTGATGGTAACAACACCGGTGCCGACGACCTCGCCATCATCACTGTCGGCACCACTGCCGCTCCCACCTTCGAGCTCGGCGGCCGCGCCGCCTTCCGCATAAGTAAGCTCGACGGCTTCCGCCTCATCGATTTCCGCATCGGCTCCGTGAAGGTCGAAGGCACTGATCTCACCGGCATCGTAGCCGCCCTAACCAGCCGTCCACCCGTAGCCGATTTGGGTAATCCGATGAACGACGGCGTCATCAACCGCGCCACCCTGAATACCCGCAAGTATATCGATATCGTGTATAACGACGTCAACGGGGTCGGCTTCAACGCGAGCACCATTACCGACGGGGACGGCACCATCAACTCCGGCCAGGAATTCGCCATCTTCCGCGCCGGCTCGGATGTGACCTCACAGATCGGCTTGCAAGGTAACGCTGTTCTCGTGGCCGGCACCGCCTCCACCTACCGCTACACCTTCACCGGCAATTTCAACCTCGATGCCGAATACACCATCCAGTTCGTCTCCGGCTCCTTCGCCGACACTAACGGCATCACCAATAAGGTCTTTACCCAGAAATTCGTCGCCTTCGACCCCGCCGCCCAAGCCGGCGTAGGCGGCACTTTCGGCTCGGTCTCCGCCACCGGCGTTCTCGGCGCGCCCCCCTCCGCCCGCCTCTCCGGCATCGCCGTCGGCACCCCCATCAACCCCGCCTCGCTCAGCAAACTAGGCTACCTCGACGTCACCTTCTACAGCCGCGATGGCAACGCCATCGACCTCGCCACCATTAACGGCGGCGAAATCACCATAACCGGCTCTGGCGTGCTCGACGCCCAGGTGCGCGCCGGTGCCCCCGTCCTCATCACCGGCACCACCTACCGCTACTTCCTGATCGACGGCAACACCGCCAATACCACCACCCTCTTTGGCACCGGCGAAGTGCGGGTTAACTTCGTCGCCGGCTCCTTCGCCACCCTTGCCAGCGGCGGCATCCAGAGCAGCACCAACGTAGCCTCCACCGAGATCATCTTGCTCGACGCGGCCTCCTCCGCCACGGCGTCCACCACCTCCACCTTCACCTTCGGACCGCTCAAGTTCGAAAATCCCGGCATCTCGATCGCCGACTTCGGCTTCAAGGACGGCAAGGTCATCCTCACCATCGCCATCACGATGGATTCCGCCTCCCTCGCGTTTGGCGGCTCCAGCTCCTCCACCTCGCAGTCCAGCTCTGGCGTCACCGCCGTTCTGGCCGGCATCCGCGCCACCTTCGACATCGCCGTCGGTCTGCCCGGTAACTTCTCCCTCTCGGCCACGGGCAAATTCAGCCTCGATGTTAACAGCCTCTCCATCGTCGTCCCCGGCGTCGTCGAGGTCACCGCCAGCAAGCTCCGCATCGCCTACGATCCCGCCGGCCTCATCACCCAGGAAATCGTCCGCATCGACTCCGCCACCATCGCGTTCCCCGCCATCAATCTTGCCGGCGTCATCTCCGCCTACGACGCCGAGCCGTTCAACCCCAACAACGCCCTCATCCCCGGTCTCGTCGTGCGCGGCGACGGTTTCACCCTCGGTCAGGCCCAGATCATCTACGGCGGCACCATCGCCGCCGGCACCACCGCCGGCACCAACACCACCCCCGGTGCCACCGCCGGCCAGAAGATCCGCATCGGCTCCATCCTCGAGTTCGACGACCTCCGCGTCGGCGTTACCAACTTCTCGGTCAACTTCTCCGGTCCCGCCATTCCTGCCTTTAACGGCACCATCTTCTTCGCCACCGGCGGCGCTAAACTCTTCCCTGGCGGCGGTGCCTTCTCCGCCTCCATCGTTGATCGCAACACCGCCGACGACCGCAACGCCGACGGCACCCAGAATACCGAAGCTCTCCGCGTCGATCTCACCTTCACCAACGGTAAAGTAGACGGCCTCATCTTCCAGGCCGACACTCTCAGTCTCCAGTTCGGCCAGTTCCTGAAGCTGGGTGCCGTCGGCTTCTACCTCGATACACGTGCCACCGGCAGCAACCCGCTGGCCATTTTCGGCGAGCTCTCCGCCGACGTGAAGATCGGCTCCCTCGAACTCGGCGGCTCCGCCCGCAACTTCTACATCACCGGCGACGGCAACTTCAAAGCCGGCCACCCCACCGACGCCTCCAAGCGCTTCGGCGTCACCATCCGCATCGGCGGTGCCGACGGCTCCAGCTTCAAGTGGCCCGAGTGGCTGCCCATCAAGATCTACTCCATCGGACTCGAGTGGGCCGACATCGAAAACAACCCAGGCGACTTCGACATCCTGCTCTCCGCCTCCATCACCGGCCTCAAGGGCTCGCCCGGCCTCAAGTTCTCCGGCGTGGTCGATGGCATTCGCATCCGGCCCAGCCTCTTGCTCGAAGGCAAGTTCCCCATCATAGATATCGCCGCCCTAGGCGTCTCCATCTCCGGCAACATGGGTGGCGGCGAGGTCACCGGCACCCTCATCGGCGGCATCCTCAAGATTGCCAAGACCGGGTCGGGCCCCTCCGCGACCTACTCGATGATCGACGCTACCGACACCACCACCCCGGTGCATGATCGCGTCTTCTTCATGGGCGTCGAAGGCGGCTTCTCCACCGCAGGCATCGGCGGCCTCAGCGTGCGCTTCGCCCTCAGCGAACTCGGGCCCCTCGGCATGTTTATCAATGCCGATATCCCCGTCGTGCTCGAACCCGTCTTCACCGGACTGGCGATGCGTGATTTCGCCGCCGGCGTGGAGTTCTTCAAGACCCTCCCTGAAATCGACGATCCACTCAAACTGCGCGATCCCGAGTTCAACGTTACTGCCGTTCCCACGGCCGCCGGCTGGCTAAACTCCGTCAAGGGCCAGGTCCTCAATCAATACATCGCCATTCAGGCGGATCCTTCCAAGAGCGGTTTCAGCGCCGCCTTCGAATCGCCCATGATCATCAAGGGCAGTGCCAAGGTATACAGCACCAAGACCTCCGAATTTGTCTTCAACGGCGTGGTCAGTGTGATCATCTCCACCGACGGCAAACTCCTCGTCTCCGGCACCCTCAACTTCCTCGCCGATCAAATCAAAGTCTCCGGAAAGCTCTACGCCAACCTCACCAGGATTGCCGCCGGTGAGGGCACCGTCCTCTTCCTCGCCGACATTCCGGAAGAGCTGCCATTCGGCCTCGGCGGCCCCATCTTCACCATCGATGGCCGGGTTAAATTCGGCTTCCGCAACGATACCGGCGGCATCGTCGAGATTCCTGTGCTCACTCCCGCTGGCGCACCTGTTCTGGCCGGACCACTCACCGCCGATGTTGTCTTCCCTGGCACCACCCGCGCCGATGCCTCCGTTCTTAACGCCAACCCCAGCACCACCGGCGGCCGCTATTACGTGGACGTTATCTACCGTCCCGGCGCGTTGCGAACCCTGGACCTTTCCACCGTCATCGACTCCGCCGCCGAGTTTACCGGCACCTTTACCCGCGTAGACGGCACCGTCGTCAACCTCACCTTCGCCAGCACGCCCATACCGGTCGAAATTAGCGTCGATGCCAACGGCCTGCCGTCCACCAACTTGCTCGCCACCTCCCTCACCGCCGATCAACTCGCGATCAAGGGCATCCAACGTTTCCGCTACGAGATCACCAACAGCGGCTTCACTTGGAGCCCAGGCACCTTGTCCATTGTCTTCACCGCCGGCCGCTTCAGCCAGACCGGTGCAGCCAGCCCGGAAACCAACGCTGCCGAAACCGAAACACTCTTCGTGCAAGGCACCTCCGCCGCGCTCGTCAACCCCTTGCCCGGCTCTGAAGTCAACGTCGCGGTCCTGAATACCCGTGGCTACCTCGACGTCGCCTTCGCGCCCAGCCTCTCCCAAGGCGCTACTCTCAATCTCGGCGTCGGTCCCGCCCTCACCCTCGCCGGCGCAGGCAAGGGCACTGCCGTGCTCTCCGCCACCGGTGTACGCCAGGGCACGACCAACACGTATCGCTACACTTTCACCGGCAGCTTCACCACCGGCGTCGTCACCGGCACCATCGCGGCCGGCCAGATCACGGACTCCGCCAACATATCCAACGCCGTCCAAATCCTCACCTTCACAGTCAGCGGCTCCACCGCCGAGTTCACCACCTTGCCCGATGGCAGCCGCATCGGCATTAAAGACTTCCTAACCAAGGGCTACATCGACGTCACCTTCCGTCCGGGTGCCGGCAAGTTAATCGATTACAGCACTTTGGCCGACTCTGCGGCCGAGTTCACCGCCACCGCCAGCGACGGCTCCAGCCTCGGCCTTGCCAACGATCCGACCCGCCTCCTCACCTCCACGCTCAGCGTCGCCTCCACCCGCACCTTCGCCTCCACCCTCCAGCTCACCGGCGCCGCTATTTCCGCCACTAACGATACCTTCACGCAAACCGGTCACGGCCTCGCCGATGGTCAGCTCGTGCGCTTCACCAAGGCTTCCAGCTCCACCTACGGCCTCGCCGAGCGCGATTACTACGTGGTCAGCTCTACCGCCAACACCTTTAAGCTTAGCCTCCTTTCTGGTGGAGCCGCCGTGGATCTCGCCGCTGCCACCACGACCGACACCTTCACCATCGCCGCCTACCTGACCGGCCTTCAGGTCAACGATGCCGCCAATACCCTCAGCATCGCCGCCCACGGCTTCGTAAGCGGCCAGCTCGTGCGTTTCGCCAAGGCCGCCGGCTCGACCTACGCCCTCGCGGACGGCGACTACCTAGTCGGTTTCGTCAACGCCAACACCATCCAGCTCCGCGCCACTGACACCGGCACCGCCGTCGATCTCGCCGCCGCCACCGCCGCTGATCGCTTCTCCCTCGACGTCTATCTCAACGGCTCCGCCTTTAACGCCGCCAACGACACCATCACCGTTGCCAACCACGGCCTCGCCACCGGCCAGTCCGTGCGCTTCACGCCCACGGGCACCAGCACCTTCGCGTTCGCTCCCCTTGCTGCCGACTTCTACGTCCTCGTCGTCGATGCCAATACCCTCAAGTTGCGCACCACCTTCGCCGGCGATCCGGTCGACCTTGTCGCCACCACCGCCGCTAATTCCTTCACCCTCGGCGTATACAGCACCAACTCGTTCCGCTATGCCTTCACCGGCACTCCCCCGGCCGGCAAGGTCACCTTCACCGTGCTCCCCGGCTCCTTCGCCGACGATCAAGGCTCCACCAACCTCGGCTCCACCTTCTCCTTCGAACTTGCCCGCACCACTGTCGCTTCGGTCAACGTCCGCGACGGCTCCGCCTACTTTGGCTTCGCCGATGTCGCTGACGCCGACGGCAACGGCACCGTCGATGCCACCAAAGACAACCCCCTGCGCGAGCCCAACATCAATTACGTGGATAACCCCACGCTCTTCGGCGACGCCACCGGCACCACTACGAACACCACCAGCCGCTTCTTCGAGTTTACCTTCACCCCGGCCTCCGGCGCTTACGATCCCGTCAATGGCGCGCTCGTCACCCGTTATACCGGCGGCGAACTGCCGGTTGGTCGCGTGAAAGAGTTCCTCTCCGAAGCGGTTAATACCACCACCAACCGCATCACCATCACCGCCCACGGCTTCACCGCCAACGCCATGGTCGTGTTCACCGAGAGCACCGCCTCCTCCAGCCCCGGCGGTCTCGTTAGTGGCACCTTATATTACGTCCGCGTGGTTGACGCCAACACCCTCGAACTCGCCGCCACCCTCAACGGTGCCGCCATCGACTTTACCACCGCGCCTACCGCTGCCAAGAAGTTCAAACTCAGCCAGCTCGTCTCCATCGATGCTGAAAGTGTCGATGTCGATGACCTGACCATCTCGGTGGTCCGCGTGAAGCAGTTCGTTCTCTTCGGCTCCGCTTTCGACGCCTCGGGCAACGTTCTTACCGTCAACGCTCACGGTCTCAGCAACGACGACCTCATCACCCTCACGCCCTACACAGCCAACACCATGCCCGAAGGTCTCGCTCCGGGCACCTATTACCTGCGCGATGTCACTGCTAATACCTTCAAACTGGCCGCCACCTCCGGCGGTGCCGCCGTCGACTTCTCCGGCACCCCCACCGCTGCGCTCAAGTTCCTCCTCAGCAAAGACGAGGCCGCCACCTCCATCGCGGTCACCGGCTATGAACGCGTCATCAAAAATGGCGTCGCCACCAATAATTTCCGCTTCTTCTACAATACCGACATCCTGCCCGCCGACCTCGGCCAGACGCTCAAGGTCAACCTGTCCTTCGCCGCAGGCTCCGTGGAAGATACTGACGGCAACGCCATTGCCGCCAGCACCACCAGCTTCTTTGTTCGCAAGCCCGCCAAGTCCTTCTACATCGAGATAGGCGGCGGCTTCGCCTTCAACCTGCCCGGCCTCAACGAGCCCGTCCTCACCATTCGTGGCAACGTTACCTTCGAAGCCAAAGAGGTCGCCATCGGTAACGTCACCGGTCAACGCTTCCAACTCGATTTCGACGGCACCCTCAAGATCATCTATATCGGTAATATCGCCTCCGTCGCCGGCCGCTTCGTGCTCGATACCTCCAAGCCGACCAACGGCGTCGACCCCGAGGCTCTCTCCATCGGCGACTTCCTCACCGATCTGGGCGTGCCCAATGCCTCCAGCCTGCCCGGTGCCAGCATCGTCATCCCCAAGTTCTGGGGCGTGATCAAGGTCGAGACCAACCTCGACTTCCTTAAGAGCATCGGCCTCGACCTGAAGGCCGCCGGTGTTATCCAGATCAACACCACCAAGACCGACAAAGTCGAGATCATGACCCTCGCGGGCATCCCCGGCGATAGTATCTACGGCGCTTGGTACAACGACACTGGCACCGGCGCTACCGCCGCCTCCTCCCTTAACAGCGGCAGTATCGGTGCCCTCGCTGCCGCCTTCGTCGGCGACATCGCTCTGGGCTCCACCACCATAACCACCATCAAGACCAACGCCTCCTGGCGCGTGGTCGATACCACCAACAGCCGCAGCTACCTCGTCAACGCCAGCCCGATTGACGCTACCAAGTTCCGCTACGAAATCCGTCGCGAATTCGCCGCCACCGCTGCCGATCTGGCCGCCCTGAACGCCCGCACCGCCCCGTCCGTCATCTCCGCCATCTTCCTCTTGGCCAATAACGGCCCATACAAGCTCAACAACGGCTACACCATCACCACTCTGGTTCAGGATTCCCTCTGGCGTATCGATGGCAAAGTCACCGTCGGAGGCAAAGACGTGGATAAACAGTATTTCGTCCAATACACCGACGCCGGTAACCTCGCCGACACCACCGCGTCCTCCCGGATGGTCCTTATCGTTCGCGGCACCACCCAGAACTTCTTCATCCAAGCCAAGACCGTCCTACTCGCCGGTTATGCCTACGCCAAGTTCACCGTCTCCGGCACCGAGCAATTCTCCATCGGCGGCGCCTTCGCTATGAAGATCACCACCAGCTCGCTGGAAATCTTCGCCGACGGTTACATCAACTTCACCCCCGGCGGCACCAAGATCTTCCAAGCCCGCGCCCAAGGCCTGATCATCGCCAAGAGCACCGGCCTCGTAGCCAAGGTCACCCTCGGGGCCAGCTTGCAGCTCCCCGGCATCGTATTCGGCGGCAGCCTCGCCCTGCAGATCAACACCTACGCCGTCGATTATACCTATGTCGTTCCTGTCTTCCTCCAGGCTGCCGTTGGTTACAGCACGATCGTCGTCTCCGGAAAACCCCAGGAGTTAAACGCTGCCTTCGACCCCACCTCTTCTCCCGACACCACCTCTGCCATCCGCGACAAGACCGGCGCCTCTTACGCCCCCTACATCGCCATCGCCGGCATCGTTCAGGCCTCCGTGGTTATCAACGATGTCCGCGTGCTCGACTTCAACGGCGCCTTCTTCCTCCAGCTCAGCGGCACCGGCGCGAATACCAAGTTCGAGCTCTACGCTGCCGTCCGCACCGAACTCAAGATCCCCTCCGGCGGCTCCGGCACCACCCTCTTCCTACTCAAGGGCACGCTAACCCTGCTAATCGACCGCGAGGGCATCGCCGGCTACGCCTCCCTGAACTACTACGGCAGCAACGGCCTGCCCCCGGGCTTCACCCTCACCGCCGACTTCCAGTTGGAACTCAATACCTCGCTCAACTCCCGTCAGGTCCAGATTTACACTTTCAGCGAGACCAGCGGTTCTCGCTCTCTCCAGGTTTCCACCGTCACCCTGCCCGGTCTCTACTTGCGCTTCAGCGCCGGTGGCACCCTCGCCTTTGGCGTCACCGGCATTTACGCTGGTGCCGCGACCCTTACCGGCCGCTTCACCTTTACCATCAACGGCACCGCCGGCTTCGTCCAGATCGACGTCTCCGTGCAGGCCGCCGTTCTGGGCCAGACTCTCGGCTCCGCCATCGGCAGCCTGCGCATCGGCGTCGCCGGCGGCACGCCCTACATCGCCTTCTTCCTCCAGATTCAGGTGGGTGCCAATGCCTCTACCGGCCCCCCCGGAGGCAACTCCGAAATCTCCGGCACCGGCTTCCAGATTCAGTTCCGCCTCGCGTTCTTTATCAACACCAGCAGCTCAGATATCACGATGCAGGGCATCCTGCTCAAAGCCACTGAGCTCAAGATTCAAGCTTCCGGCTTTATCCAACTTTCCATCGAAGGCGTCGCAGGCATCCGCATCGAGGGTGAGATCGGCGTCGTGGTCAACGGCACCGGCTTTACCGTCAACGCCAGCGGCCAGCTGACTATCAAACTCGGCAACACCGTCGTCTTCCGCGCCAAGGCGATCGGCGCTCTCTCGGTCGAGAAGATCAATGGCGTCTTCGCCCTTTCCGCCGTCGTCTCCATCACCATCGACGCCGATGCCATGACCAGCGGCAATGGGTTCTCCTTTAACGCCACCTTCTCGCTCCAGATCAATACTTCCAACCAGGAAAGGATCATCGGAGGCGTCACCCTCGAAGCCGGCATCTACGCCCGCATCTACGCCGCCGGTTCACTTATTCTCGGCGCCGGCTCCGACACCGGCTTCGTCCTCGACGGCTCCTTCTACCTTTCCGTCGGCACCATCTCGCCCGGCAATATAGGCCTCGTCGTCGCCGCCACCGCTAATCTTAAGCTTCGAGTAGGTGGCGTCGATATCATCACTCTCACCGCCAATGGCTTCCTCGCCATCGGCACCCAGGGCATCGCCGCCAAGATCAACCTCTCCTCCAGTATCACGCTCCCGGGGGTCTCCTTCAGCGTCACCGCCCGCCTGCTGCTCAACACCTCCGGCTCGGCCGTTACCGTCAAGACCGGGCTCACCACCACCGATACCGTCGAGGCCGGTCCGCTCCTTGAAGTCAGCCTTTCCGGCAGCCTCACCCTCATTAGTACCGTTACCCTCCAGGGTAGCTTCAAGATCCGCATCGGCCCCGAGGGGCTTGCCATCGAGGTCTTCGCCTCCGCCGAAATCACTCCGCTGGGCACTCTCGCCGCCGGCGGCTCCCTCTATATTTACTCCGGTGCCAATGCCGGTCTGGCCGGTTCTGTCACCCTCGTCGCTTCCGCTAATATCGGCTTCTCCGGGATCTCCTTCCAAGGTCAGTTCCAATTCGCGATCAACACCACCGGCATCTCCCGCACCGTCAAGGTCCTCAACGTCAACAAGTCCACCGGTGCCGTCTCCGGCCTCATCGATCAAACCCTCACCGCCACCACCTTGATCCTGTCCTTCGGCGGTTCCCTCACCGTCGGTCCGTTCAGCATCAAGGGCTCCGCCACCCTTACCCTCTCAGCGGGCCTCATCCGCATCGAATTCGACGCCTCCCTCGATCTCTCCATCTTCGGCAAAATCACCGTTCGCGGCGGCGCCGAGATCCGCTACGGTTCCGAATCCTACTTCGTCATGGCCCTGAGCCTGGGCGTTAACGCTATCAACCTCGATATCCTCGAGGTCAGCGGCGAGTTTACCATAAAGCTCAACACCAGCTCCCAAGCCCGCACCATCGCCGGCATCGAAGTCGGAGCCAATACCTTCCAGATCAAGATCGCCGCCACCGTGCGCTTGTGGGTCTTCTCTTTGAGCGGTGAGATCACCCTTACCAAGACCCCCGACTACTTTGAAATCGCGATCAACCTCCCGCTCAATTTCTTCAATGTAGTTACGGTTAACATCAGCGGTTACATGCGCTCCAACGGCCAGTGGAGCTTCACCGGCACCGCCAGCTTCAGCTTCGACTTCGGCCCGCTCTACTTCCGCGCCGGCATCGGCTTTACCCTCTCCAACACCGGCTTCTCCGGCTATGCTTATGGTGCCATCGGCATGTCGTTCTCCATCGACTTCGGCCTCTTCTCCATCGATTTCGACTTCGAGCTCGCCTCCTTCTACGTCGGCTTCGAATTCAACATCGAAGAGGGCTCCATCACCATCAACGCCCGCGTCAGCGTTCTCGGCTTCTTCACCGTCAGCGCCTCCACCAAGTGGACCTTCGGCAGCCCGCCCATCCTCGGCACCAAGATCGGCGACGTGCTTTACCTTAACGTCGGCGTCGATGCCGGTCGCCGCGTTTACGGCACCACCACCGACTCCGCCGAGACCATGACCGTCACCGGCGGTGGCATGAGCGGTAGCACCCAGTCCGTCACCCTTAGTGGCTTCGGCACCAAGAAGACCTACACCGGCATCTCCAAGGTCGTCGTCACCAACTCCGCCAACGGCAACGACCGCTTCGCCTTCTACGCTCTGAACATCCCCATCGACGTAAACCTCGGCGATGGCGACGACACCGTCGAGGTCATCGGCTCCGGCTCCACCGTCATCCGTGGCGGCAATGGCAATGATACCATCACCACTTCCACCGGCGCAGACTACATCGAGGGCGGCTCCGGCAACGACACCATTAGTTCCGAGGCTCCGCAAGATACCTCCAACGTCAGGGTTACCACTAACTCCGGTGCCACAACCGCCAACGGCGACACCATCCTCGGTGGCGATGGCGACGATGCAATCAACGGCAGTGCGTTCAACGACACCATCACCGGCGGCAACGGCAACGACAGCCTGACCGGCGGCAACGGCGACGACACCTACATCTTCGCTGGCGGCTGGGGCACCGATACCGTCGCCGAAGCAGGCACCAACAACGCCGACACCCTCGACTTCGGCTCCGTCGGCACCGCCCTCACCTTTAACCTCGGCGCGACCACCAACCGCATCACCTCCGGCACCAACTCCGTAACCGAATCCAACTTCCGTATCGAGCGCTTCATCGGTGGCACTGCCGGCGATACCTACAACGTCACCCGCAGCTCCGCCGCCAACACCACCCGCCTCATCGGCCGCGCCGGCACCGACACCTACAACGTCACCTTCGGCTCCCTCGCCCAGACCCTCGTCATCGACGACTCCAGCACCGCCGCCGATAACGATTACCTCTTCGTCACCAGCACTTCCGCCGCCGACCTCACCGTCAACGACACCTCCCTCTCGCAAGGCACCCAGCGCATCGAATACGCCGCCGCCTACGACAACGTCGACCGCCTCCGCATCGAGGCCACCCCGGCCAAGGTCATCTTCGGCCCCGCCGCCACCGAGGTGCTCGACCTCAAGCGCGACCTCCGCGTCAACGCCCGCGAGATCACCTGGTCCGGTCGCCTCCACGCCGGCTCCTTCACCTTCACCTCCGTAAACGGCTACACCATCGGCAACGACCTCGTCGCCCGCGACAACGGCTTCATCTCCCTCGTCACCACCACCGGCAACATCCTCGTCAACGCCGGTCTCTACTCCGCCGCCATCACCGACCTCACCGACTCCGCCCTCAACGGCACCGGCAACGGCGACATCACCCTCTCCACCGGTAGTGGTGCCATCACCACCAATGGCGCCGGTTGGGTAACTACCGATGCCGTGAAGCTCGATTGGGCCCTGCGCAACGCCAAGTATACCTCCGGCACGGTCAACGCCACCACCGGCCACATCACCACCTTCGGCGCCTCCACCTCCGAAGCCGTCCTTTACTTCGTCGACACCACCACCATCCGCAACGCCCGCGGTGCCTTCATCCAGTCCAACGGCGGCAAACTTACCCTCAACGCCACCATCCGCGCCGGCGAGCCCACCACCGGCTACTCCGTCAGCCCCTACGCCCTCTTCACCGATGTCGCCTCCTTCACCGCCACTGTTCCTCCCGGCAGGGATGTCTACATCGTGGATATCGACGATTTGATCAACGTCTCCACCTCCTCCGGCGGCAACGTCGTGGTCGTCAGCCTCCTCGGTAACCAGACCACCAACCAATCGATCAACACCAACAACCAGGTCATCCTCACCAGCGACCAGCTCAATCTCTCCACCCCGGTCACCACCACCAACAGCATCTACGTCGCTCCCACCAATCCGCAGCGCTTCCTCTATCTCATCCAGACCGAAACCGGCGGCCTCACCGGCCTTATCCTCTCCCAAGTCGAGATCAATAACCTCATCACCACTAGCACGCTCTACTTCGGCAGCGGCAACATCCTCACCCCGATCATCATCGGCAACGGCAGCAATGTCGTGGTGAACTTCAACAACCCCACCACCGTCCTCCGCGCCGACTTCGTCCGCATCACCTCTCCGGTGCGCGCCAACCACCTCATCATTTACGGCGACGGCACCACCGTACACCTCGGCGCTTCCCTCACCGTCCTCTCCGCCTACATCGACGACTCCATCGAGGTCACCGGCACCCAGACCGCGCTGTCCGAAGGCGACTTCACGCTCACCCGCACCATCAACGGCGACGCCTCCGGCACCCCCGCCGACCTCTCGCTCGCCATCGGCGGCGCACTCGACCTCCAGGGCGCGGTCGGCTCCGTGGCCGACAACGGCCTGCGCAACCTCTCCGTAAGCGCCGGCGGCGATGTGAACTTCGGCTCCACCGTCACCCTCGACGGCAACCTCACCCTCACCGCCGC
>JAIXRU010000293.1 GCA_027485045.1 Opitutaceae bacterium
CGGCGTTTTTTCCGGAGCCACGCTCACGGTGGCGTCGCCTCGCATCGGTTCGATGCCCCAGGCCACGGTCGCGACATCGGCGAGGGTGATCGCCCGGTCCTTGACCTGTTTGATGATGGTCTGCCCGAGCTCGCCCAGATCGGTCGTCATAGCGAGATTGCGCACCATGATTTCGGTCGGGCCGGTGTTGATAAAACCGCCGGTGGTGGTGCTGGCGGCTTGGGCGACGGCCTGTTCCAACTCGGCGAAACTCACGTCGTGAGCTTGCATGCGGTAGGGGTCGGGCTGCACCTCGATCTGCTTCACCCCGCCGCCCATGTTCAGGATTTCAGCGATGCCGGGGATGCTTTGCAGACGACGCTTGATCGTCCAATCGGCGAGCGAACGCACTTCGCTGGGTGGCAGATAGCCGTGCTGTCCCTCCGGCACGGTGGAGCGCACGCCGACCAGCAAGATTTCACCCATGAGGGAGGCCACCGGCGTCATGAAGGGCTGCACGCCCTCGGGTAGAATTTCGCGCGCGGATTGCAGACGTTCCTGCACGAGCATGCGGGCCTGATAAAGGTCGGTCGCCCAGCCAAACTCGGCATAGACGAGCGAGAGTGAGACGTCCGAATTGGATCGTAAGCGCGTGAGTCCGGCCACGCCCATGAGTGCGCTTTCGAGCGGCTGGGTGACGCGGGTCTCGACTTCCTCGGGTGCGAGGCCCGGGGCCTCGGTGAGGATGATTACGGTAGGCTTGGTGAGGTCGGGTAGAACTTCGACCGGCAGGCGCAGACCCGACTGCAAGCCGAGCACCAAAACGATCAATGAGAGGCCGAGGATGATCGCGCGATGCGCGAGCGACCATTGGATGAGGCGGTTGAGCATGGGTGCGTCCTCAACTTTCGTTCCGGGCCGCGTCGGGCTTTTTGCGGAAACCGACTAACAGAAGTGCGATAAACAGAATCCCGCTGACGATCTTCCAAAACGGGCTCTCGTGCGCATGGCCGTGATCGTGCGAGGCTTCGCCTTCGCTCGCGGGGGCACCGGAATTTTTCTTATTCGCGTCGGTTATTTCCGAGCCGTCCGCATTGTGCTCATGCCCGTGGGCGGCATCGAGCGCCTCTTTGAGTGAGACACTGCCGCCACCTGCGAAAGCCAGCGAGTAGGCGCCCTGCGTAACGACTTCATCGGAAGGCAGCAGGCCGCTGATGATTTCAACGAAGCGGTCATTGCTCTGCCCGACGACAACCGGCGATTTCACGAAGGCGTTCGGTAGATCGAAATCCTTCACGTAAACGAAGCGACCGGCCTGCGTTCCTTGCAGGGCGCTACGGGGGACGCTGGTTACTTCGGTGCGCCTGGCGGTGACGATGGAAAACTCGCAACGCATGCCGGGCCGGATCGCTCCGTCCGGATTGGAGAGGATAAAAAGGGCGTCCAGGGTGCCGCTGGCCTGATCGACCGCCGTGCCCATGCGCAGCAGGCGACCGGTGAGTTTCGCCTCGGGCAGGGCGGAGATGGAGATATGGGCGAGGGCACCGGCTTTGATTCGTCCCGCGAGGGTTTCCGGGACGCGGGCGACTGCGACCACTTCGCTGAGATCGGTGATTTCCAGCAAGGCGCGATCCGGCTCCACGGGGTCGCCGAGCCGAACGTCCAAGTGTGTGACCACGCCAGACGATGGCGCACGCGTTACGATGACCGGCGAGGGATTGCCTACCTGCCGGCTTTCGACCCGTAGGACTTCGGCATCCGCCGCAACGCGATCACCGGGCAACACGGAGAGCGCGACCACCCGCCCGGAAATCCGGCTGGTGACGGCGGCGACGCTGCCAGGCTTGGCCTCGATGCGACCAAGGGTAAAAATGGTTTCCTCGAAATCACCGGGTTCGACGACCGCAGTTTGAATACGGAGATTTTGCACGCCGGTGGCGTCGAGCACGATGGTGTTGTTGCTGCGCTTGGCTACATCCGCCGCCGAAAGCGGCGTGAGCAGACAAAGGCTCAGCAAAAACGAAAGGGGATGAATCTTCATGGAGACGAAAACAGTTGGGGAGTTGAGGTGAAGGCGGGATCGGTGAGCGCCTGGGCCCGGATGAGCGCGTTGAAAAAGTCGGTATCGGCGTCGAGGATTTCGCGGCGGATCGCGGCGAGTTCGCGCTGTGCATCGAGCACGTCGATCAAGGGCAACTGGCCCGCTTCGTAGGCAAGCCGTACGCTGGCGTGCGCCTCTTCGGTGGCGGGCAGGGCATCGCCCCGGAGGTTTTTCGCGGCAGTATGAGCGACCTGCAAATCCCGCCACGCGGCACCCAACGCGACGCGCAGCTCTACTTCGACCGTGCGCACCGACTGCTCTGCTCCGGCCAGGGTGGCGCGAGCGGCGCGGATGTTGCCCTGATTCTGATTACGAACGGGGAGCGGTATGGAAACGCCCGCGACAAACGCGGCGTCGCTCCCCTCGCGCAGGAAGCGCACGCCGCCGCTGGCGGTCACATCCTGCGCGGCCTGCGCCCGCTCCAGATCGAGGGCGGCGCGGCGACTGGCGATGATCGCCTGTTGGTATTCGATGCGCGGATGACGTGAAAGTTTGGTTAACAGGCTTTCTTCGGTTGGCAGTGTTTCCGGGAGACGCAGGACGCCGACGAGATCACCCACCTCGCTGGCGTCGCCGTCCCAATTTGCGGCCAACGCCGCGCGGGCGTTGGCGAGGCTGGCCTGCGCGCGGGCAAATTCGGCTTGAGCGGAGGCGAGGGCGGCGCGAGCGCGGGCGGGCTCGGCCGGGGAAGCCGCACCGGCCTTGAAACGGGACTCGGAGGCGGCGAGGGTATCGCGGGCGAGATCCAGCGGCTCGGCAGCAAGGCGGAGGCGAGCCTGCGCGGCGTGCGTGGCGACGTAGTCAGCGGCGGTGGCGGCGAGCACCTCGGCGCGGTGCACGGCATAAGCTGCGGCGGCGATTTCGCGGTCGCGGCCGGCCAGCGCGACGCGTTTGGATCGTTTATCCCCGCGCTCGATGACCTGGCTTACGCCCACCGTGGCTTCGAGGCCGTTTACACCGCGCAGTGCGCCGGTGCCGATGAAATTTTCCAGCGACACGTCGAGAGTGGGGTTGGTGCGGACGCCGGCTTGCTCGATCAAAGCTTCGGCGGCGCGTTCGGAGTAGCCCTGCGCGACGAGGGTTGGGTTTTGTTCAACGGCGCGTTGCAGTGCCGCGCTCAATGAAAGCGTCGGAGCTGAGGTCTCCTGAGCGGACACCCCTACGGCGGAAAGAATTAGCGCAAAGCCCAGCGTTAGGCAGGGCCGGTAAAAACGGGTAAACGGAAACATGGTGAGTTTGGGAAACACGAACACAGGGAGGCAAAAATGGCCCCAGCCGAAGCGCACAGGCGTCAGTTACTGGGCCAGACTTAGGCGAAGATTCCGTCCGCGCAGGGACGGCTCAGGCCACAAACGATGGCGCACGCGAAATGGGCGCGGCCCGGCGGGTAAACTGCCAAGTCGGCACCCAATCCCGTGGGGACTCCACGGCGACGACGGGTGCGACAAGTTTTTCTTGAAAAACGGGAGCGCTTAAACGCGCGCAAAGAAAACCCAAGCAGACCACGAAATCCGGGGCCGACACTTTATGACCGTTACCGATGGTCTTGTATGGGCTGTTCTCTAACATCTGGCAGGTCACATGCGGACATGGCGTCACGGTCTCGCAACACACCGCCGATTCATGGTGTCCCGTATTGACTGAGAGCAAGCCCGCGTCCTCTAACCCGCAATGTTGAGTCGCGGGCAACCACAGGCACATAATCACCAAGGTTAAAATGCGATTAAGTAAACGCACGGGTAGCACGCTATAACCACAAGCCTCCCGCCATTTGCTCAAGGCCAAAAAATGCGCGGACCAGAAACGCGAAGCCAATTAGCTTAACCGGTAAACTTTGCGTATTCTGGTTGTTTTTAGCCGCCCTCTTGGACGCCCGATCAAACCCTCAACTTAAACGGTACTTGCCGTCGCAGGCGCACTGGCAAGCGGGCGGCGTAGCGAACGGATAAGCACGAGCGCCTCGATGACCAGCCACCCCGCCAGCACAACCAGCAGGGCGGCCACGCCTGCTTCGATATGCTGCACCATCGCCACCGGCGCCGTGCCGCGCAGGCGGTCGAGGTGGGTTTGCAGCACCAGGCCGAGGCTCCAGAGCGAGACACTCAGCATAAGTACCGCTGGCCCGAGAGTGAACCAAGCTCCGCGCCCGCGGCGATAAAGCCAGACCGTCAGGCCGAGCAAAGTGAGCGCGGCGAGCAACTGGTTGGACGAGCCAAAGAGACCCCAAAATACGCGCCAAAGCGGGAGGGTTTTGCCCTCTAATTCGGCCGGCGGTAGCAAGGCGAGCACCAGCGGACCGGCGAGGGTGAGCGCCGTGGCGATCAGGGCGCGGGTGGTGCCTATCCAGCCGAGGAGCTCCATCAGCACGTAGCGAGCGAGCCGCGTGCAGGCATCGAGGGTATCGAAGATGAACGTCGCGAAGCACAGAAGCGCGAAGCCATGCGCCACCCCCACGGGTAAAAGCCCGAAAGTCGCGTGGTGGAGAAACAGCGCCACGCCGTTGGCAAACACCGCATCCGGCCGGCCCGAGGGCTGTGCCAGGATCATCACCGCCGCCAGGCTGATGCAGGCGAAAAAGGCCTCCAGTAACATGCCGCCGTAAGCGACCGGGCGCGCATCGCGCAGGTGGTTGAGCTGCTTGGCGGTGGTGCCGCTGGCCACGATGGCGTGAAACCCCGAGCAAGCTCCGCAGGCGATGGTGATAAACAAAATTGGAAACAGCGGCGGCAGTGCGCCCCCGGTGGTGAGCAGCGGTGCCGCGCCCCAGGCCGGTGCGGCGATTTCAAGTTCACCGCTCAGGCCGCCGACGATCGCGCCGACGACCCCGGCGAGGGTGATGATGTAGAGAAAATACCCGCCCAGCGCCCCACGCGGTTGCATGAGTAACCAAAGCGGCAGCAACGCGGCGACGAAGCAGTAACCCAGGAGCGTGATGTTCCAGGCGGTCGTGGCGCTCATTCCCGACGGCAGCCAATGGGCGAGGTCGAGGGGCATCAAGGGACCGGCGGCGATGGCGACCAGCACCAAGGGCAGGAAAACAAGCTGCGCCTTGCCCTCGCCCCAGCCGCGTTTGCGCATGAGCCAACCCATCGCGATGGCCAGGCCGAGGTAGAGCAGGGAGGAGGTCGCGACGGCCGGCCCGGGCGCCGCGCCGTCCGCTGCGGAGGCGGCCTGGGTAAAGGCGCCGGCGGTGACGTCCGCGAAGGCGACGATCACATAGACCAAGGTGACCCAAACGAAGGCGAGAAAGAGCAGGTGACAGCGGCCGTTCATGTGTTGCCGCACGACCTCGGCGATGGATTTACCGCCATGCCGCACGGACGCTACCAGGGTGAAAAAATCGTGCACGCCGCCGATTACAATGGAGCCTACGATGATCCAGATCCAAGCGGGCAACCACCCGAACCAAGTCGCGGCGAGAATGGGTCCGACGATGGGACCGGCGGCGGCGATGGCGGAGAAGTGTTGCGGCAGGAGCCAGCTCCACTTCGCAGGCTCGAAGTCCTTGCCGTCGCGCTGGGTGTGGGCGGGCGTGGTCTCGGTGTTTTCGAGCCCGGCGACGCGGACTAGGATACGTCCCATCCAGCGGTAAGCCAAACCGAGGATAAGAGCGGAGAGGGCGAGAAAAAGGATCAGATGCACGATACTTTAATAGAAGGGATAGGAAACGGAACGCAGCTCGTCTGGCTGACTGCGAAGCACGGACCATGCAAGGGCGGAAGCCTAGCATAAGATTCATGCCCCAAATAAACAGGAAATGAGCCATCTGGGTCTGTTCGGAGTCAAAAGAGGAGGAGGGCTGGATTCGACGGCTCTGATTCGTACAATAAATGCACGGACAACTGGCTTAACCCGTTAAGTCTCGCATTCTAGTTTTCTTAAACAACACCCAGCCACCCGTTCAAAACAACCAACCTAAATCCACCATGACCGCCCTTCGTCTTTGGTTCGTCTTTGTCCTCGTCGCCATGCTCGGGGTCATCACTTGGGCCAGCAGCCGCTGTGCGCTCTTCGATATCCCGCGCGAGGTCTTTACCCATCCGTGGTTCATCGCCACCCTGCTTGACGCCTATTTCGCCTTCATCGCCTTCTGGGTCTGGGTCGCTTGGAAGGAAGGCACCCTCGCCGCCCGCATGC
>JAIXRU010000018.1 GCA_027485045.1 Opitutaceae bacterium
AACCGCGATGTTGATACGCGGCGGCGACGAGGGAATTGTGGGCGGCTTCGGGGACGATGAGGTAGGTGTCGGGCATGGGAGGAGGGTGGAAGATGAATGTAGGTTACACAGAGGGCACGAGAGGAGGCACAGAAGCCACTGAGTCAGAGTATTATTCTTTGTGAACTCCGTGTTCCCTCGTGTGCCCTCTGTGCAATCGGATTGGGATTTAGACGGCGCGGGCGATGGGTTGTTGGCCGGCTAGGAAGCGGGTGAGGTTTTCGACCGCGCAGGAGGCTTGGCGCTGCACGCTTTCGTGGGTGCGGCTGCCGATGTGGGGGGTGAGGATGACGCCGGGCAGTCCAAGCAAGGGATGGTCTGCGGGCGGTGGCTCCTGGTCGAGCACATCGGCGGCGTAGCGGATGTGGCCGGACTTGAGGGCGGCGACGAGGGCGGCGAGGTCGAGGAGTTCGCCCCGGCCGGTGTTGACGATCACGGCTCCCTTGGGAAGCAGGGCCAGGCGGCGGGCGTCGAGCAGGCCCTTGGTTTCGGCGGTAAGCTTGGTGTGGAGGGAGACGAAGTCGGCCTGGCGGAGGGCCTCGTCGAGGGTTTCCGCGCGTTCGAGGCCGTGCCAGCGGGCGAAGTCCTCTTCCCAATAGTTGGCAAACACCACTACGCGCAGGCCGAAGGCGCGGGCGCGGATGGCGACCTCCTTGGCGATGCGACCGAGGCCGACGAGCACGAGGGTTTTGCCGCAGACTTCGTTGCCGGTGATGCGGGTCCAGCGACCGGCGGCGACGTGGTTGGCTTCGACTACAAGATTACGCACAGTGGCGAGGAGCAGGGCGAAGGTGTGCTCGGCTACCGTGGTGTGATTGACGCCAGGGGTGAAGAGCACGGGCAGGCCGAGATCTTTGGCGGCGGCGAGGTCGATTTTATCCAGGCCGATGCCGTATTTGGAGATGACTTTGAGGCGGGGAAGGGATTTTTGCATGACGGCGGGGGTCATGGCATCGTCACCGCACAGGTACGCGTCGAACTGGCCGGCGAGTTCGAGCATGCGGGATTCGGGCAAGGGGCCGCGTTCGCGGACGATTTCAAAACCGGTGGCGGCGAGCATCTCGTGATGGATGCCGGGAGTGTCTTGGAAGGAGGTGGTGGTGAGCAGGACTCGGGTCATGGTAAGATTACGATGAGTAGGGTAGGAATGCGGGTAGGAGCGTATAATTGGCGGAGCGAAGTGCAGAATACGAGTAACCAGCTTGTGAGAAGGTTTGCAGGCGTGTTGAGCGTTGCTCCGGCATGAGAGATGCGTGAGAGACGGGATCTCTCCTGAAATGACCAAGAAACAACTTGCCTCCGCCACCTCAGCTCTGCGCCGAAAACTCGGTGCTCGTGTCGTTTTAACCGACGATGCGGCGTTGGAGGCGGCGTCGTTTGATTCGAGCCGCATCGCGGTGCGGCCGGCGGCGGTGATTCGTCCGACCAAGCGGGAGCAAATCGGTGTGCTTTTAAAAATGGCCAACGCGCTTGGCGTGCCCGTCACGCCGCGCGGGCGCGGCACTACTTTGATGGGGTCGGCGGTGCCGATTCAGGGTGGTTGGGTTTTGGATACGATGGGGCTGGACGCCATCCGGATCGACGCGGAGGCCGGGCTGGCCCATGTGCAGGCGGGGGCGAATGTCGGGGCGATCCAGGATGCGGCGGCGGAGCAGGGCTGGTTTTACCCGCCTGATCCGTCATCGAAGCAGTATTGCACAATCGGAGGGAACGTTGCGTGCAACGCGGGTGGCATGCACGGCGGCAAGTATGGTGTGACGCGCGATTTCGTGGTGGCGCTCAAGGGCTATCTGCCGACCGGGGAATTCGTGGAGTGGGGCACGGCGACGCGGAAATTTGCGGCGGGGTTTAATCTGCGCGATCTGTGGATTGGCAGCGAAGGCATGCTCGGAGTGATCACGGATGCGGTGTTGCGGTTGATCCCGCAACCGGCGGCGCGGTGGACCCTGTTGACGAGTTTTGCCGACGAGGTTTCGGCGTTTAAGGCGGCGCGGGCATTGTTCGCGGCGCGGGTGCAGCCGGCGATTTGCGAGTTTTTGGATCGTTATTCGGTGCAGTGCGCCGAGCAGGCGATGAAGACGACGATCTTTGCCGGCCAGCCCGGGCGTCCGGTTATTTTGATCGAGCTGGCGGGGTCCGAGGCGGAGCTTGCAGATGCGAAGAAGGCGGTGGTCGCGTGGGCGGAGGCCAACGCGGCAGGACATCGCGAGGCGCAGACGCGGGCGGAGGCGGAAACGCTCTGGGCGGTCCGGCGCAAGTGTTCCGGGGCGATGTTCCAGATGGGCGACGCCAAGCTGAATGAGGATATCACGGTGCCGCTTGGTGCTTACGAGGATTTCGCGGTGTGGCTGGAGCAACTGCGAACCAAGTCCGGATTGGCGATCCCGACCTTCGGGCATTTGGCGGACGGAAATCTTCATGTGAACATCATGTATCATAAGGCGGTGGCGAAGGAGTGCCGTGCGGCGGAGAAGGCGGTGCTGGCCTTGATGAAGAAAGTGGTTGCCTTGGGAGGCGCGATTTCGGGAGAGCACGGTATCGGGCTGGCGAAGACGCCGTTTTTGCGCATTCAGCACAACGCCGCTCAGGTGGGGGCGATGCAGGCGGTGAAACATGCGCTCGATCCGAATGGAATTTTGAATCCCGGGAAAATGTTTGAAGTGGTCGAGGTTTGGAAAGCGCCCCGGGTGGTGGCGAGCTTCCCATGGGATCATAAGTAGGCCGTCGGGGGCGCTGGGTGTGTGCGTTTTTTAAATTCTCGTTGCCGCCCGCTTCTTCGCCCGGCTTTGCTCTGCCTTTACGTTTAACGCCCCCATTTCTCCGCCATGACGAACACGCACCACTGCGCCCAGCTTACCGCCGCCGATCTCGGCGCCACCGTTTCCCTCGTGGGTTGGGTGGATTCCATACGCGACCACGGCGGTATTCTCTTTATCGATCTTCGCGATCGTAAGGGCATTACCCAGGTTAAATTCGATCCCCAGGATCATGCTGCGCTCGCCGCCGAAGCGGCCACTGTGAAGCCGGAGTCCGTGATCGCCGTGACGGGGCAGGTCGTAGCCCGCCCTGAGGGCACGGTTAACGCCGCTTTGCCCACGGGGGCGATCGAGGTCGCGGCGACGGCGCTTGTTATCCACAATATCTCCGACACGCCGCCTTTTCCGCTAAGCGATGCCGGTGGCGACAAGGTGAACGAAGATCTGCGTCTCACCTATCGTTACCTGGATCTGCGTCGGCCGAAGATGCGGCACAACTTGCAGGTGCGCCATAAAGCAACCAAGGCGGTTCGCGATTACTTTGATTCGCAGGAGTTTATCGAAGTTGAGACCCCGGCGCTATTTAAGTCTACCCCGGAGGGAGCGCGGGAATATCTGGTGCCTTCGCGCATTCATGCCGGGCAGTTTTATGCGTTATCGCAATCGCCCCAGCAGTTTAAGCAGATTCTTATGGTCGCCGGAGTGGAGCGTTACTTCCAGATCGCCCGTTGTTTCCGCGACGAGGATTTGCGTTCCGATCGCCAGATGGAGTTTACCCAAGTGGACGTCGAAGCATCGTTTATTGATCGCGAGGATGTTTACCGGATTTTTGAGGGCATGGTTAAAAAGGTTTGGCAAGAGGTGCTTGGCACGGATTTGCCCACCCCCTTCCTCCGCATGCCTTATGTGGACGCAATGAACCGTTTCGGGGTGGATAAGCCTGATTTGCGCTTTGGAATGGAGTTAACCGATCTTTCGGAGACTTTTAAAAGCTCCGCATTCAAGGTTTTCCAAGCTACGGTGGCTGGCGGCGGCGTGATCAAAGCGTTTAATGCCAAGGGCCTGGCGGATCTGACCCAAGGCGAATTAAAGAACCTTGAGGACATCGCCAAGTCACTCGGCGCCAAGGGTCTGGCTTTTATCAAGTCTGAAGGTGGCGAATGGAAGTCCCCCATCGTCAAGTTTTTCTCGGAAGCGGAGAAGGCTGCGCTGACGGCACAGCTCGGTATCACGGACGGCGATATGGTGTTTTTCGCCGCCGCGCCCTGGGAAAAGGCCTGCGCAATTCTCGGGCGGGTGCGTTTGGAGGCGGCTCAACTTCTGGTGAAGCGTGGTAAACTCACCATTCGGGCGGATGATTGGCGCTTCCTCTGGGTGGTGGATTTCCCGCTGATGACTTATGACGAGGAGCAAAAACGCTTCCTTGCCACACACCATCCGTTCACT
>JAIXRU010000107.1 GCA_027485045.1 Opitutaceae bacterium
CGTCTTCAAGTTGGTCGATGCCGTTAATCTGGTGCGTCCGAAGTCATCGACTGCCCTGTCCAAGCTCGTTCGCGATGAGCTGGCCCTTGCGGAAACGTGGGAAACCAAGCTCACCCAGGCGGGCAAAGGTGAAACCGGCGAAGAGGTCGCGGCAGCCAAGGCCCAAGCTTGGGCCGAACTCGTGCGGGACCATAAGCTAGGCTACCTCGCCTTGCTGCGTAACATTCGTAATATCCTGACGCATGCACCCGAGGTAGTGAAGGAACTATGCAGCCAAATCGCCGATGAGCGTGCCGTGCGCCGCTCGCTGGTGTTTCCGTTCCAGTTTCTTTCGGCGGTCGAGGTGCTGAAACAGAGTAACCTGCCCGGCGTCGACCGGGTGATGGATGCGCTGAATCAGGCGATTGATCTCTCGCTCGCAAATGTGCCTAAGTTTGAGGGCAACACGCTGGTCGCACTCGATTCGTCGGGTTCGATGGCGGGTCGGCCGCAGACGATCGGCTCCCTGTTTGCAGCGGTGCTGGTCAAGGCCACCGGTGCGGACCTGATGGTCTTCAGCGACGATGCTCGCTACATCTCGCTGAACCGCCGTGACACCACGCTGACGGCGGCCAACAGCATCCCGTTCGCTTCTGGCGGCACGAATTTCAATGCGATCTTCAAGCGGGCTAACCGCGCTTATGATCGCATCGTGATTCTGTCTGACATGCAGGGCTGGATCGGTGGCGGTGCGCCTGTGCAGCCGTTTGCGGCTTACGAGAAGCGTCATGCGGCAGCTCCTCGGGTTTACAGCTTCGACCTGAAAGGCAATGGCACGCTCCAGTTCCCGCAGGAGCGTGTTTACTGTCTCGCCGGTTGGAGTGACCGCGTGTTCGAGATGATGCAGAAACTCGACCGCGATCCCGAGGCGCTTGTCCACGAGGTGGAGTCCGTCTCGCTGGCGGACTAACAGCGTGTTTTCTGCAGGAGCCGGACCTTGTTCGGCTCCTTTTATCATCTTCCTGTGGTGAAAAAGCCATCACACGGCCGTGCGAAGGCTGAGGTCCAGGTGCAAGTCCCGGCAGGAGGACCATTTTTACAAAAAAGAACACACACCGTTGTTGGTCGAACTGTGCTCCGCGAGGAGCCCTCGTTTTTCACCATCATCACTCCTTCCCATGTCTGACATCCTCGACAAGCCGTCCTGTCGCTCAACCGCGCCTGGCAGGTTATCGGTCACCGCTCCGTCAAGCAGGCCACTGTCGCCCTCAACGGCGGCAGCGACAGCCTGCCTCCCGCGCTCGGCCTCGATATCGCCTACCCGAAACTCGACGACGGTGGATGGAGCTTCGACCGGCCGCTCTTCCTCAACCCGCTTCCCTGGAGCGAGTGGATTGGGCTGCCCGTGCGTGATTTCGATTTCGCGATCACCACGCCAAAGTTCCGTATCCGCGTTCCCACCGTCATCGTGGCGACCCAGTTCGCCAAGATGCCGATCCGTGTTCCGCGTCTCTCCCGCGAAGCGATCTTCGAACGCGATGGCGGCGTGTGCCAATACACCGCCGAACGCGTCGGCAAGCACGGGGGCAATCTCGACCATGTCATCCCCCGCGACCGCGGCGGGCGCGACACGTTTGAGAACCTCGTGTGGGCCAAGCGGGAGATCAACTCGCTCAAGGCCAACCGGCTCCCTCACGAAGCCGGACTCCGGTTGCTGCGCAGGCCCAAGGCCCCCGCTCCGCTACCGGCCTCCGCCGCGATCCGCGACGCCCGACACCCAGACTGGCGACACTTCCTCACGCCCTGACGGCAGCCCGCAGGTGAGGAATCCGCCGCATTCGGTCCGCCCGAACGCTCTTCCTCCCTCTGCAGGCTGCCGCTCTCCCATGACCTGCGTGTCCACACTTCCTCCGGCGCTCGCCGACTTCCTCGACATCGTGGAAACGGCTCTCGCCACCATCACCCGGCGTCTGCCGGCTAGCGTTGCGCGCGATGACCTCGCGTCTGTTGGCAAACTCGCGCTCATCGCCGCGCTCGACCAGCGCCAGGGCGAACCCGACGACGTGCGTGCCTACTGCTACGTGCGCGTGCGCGGTGCCATGCTCGATGAACTCCGCCGCCTCGATCCGCTGAGCCGCCGTCAGCGCGACCGGATTGGCATCATCGCGCGCGCCCGCACCGAGCTGGCCACGCGCCTCGGGCGCGTCCCGACCGCCCAAGAGATCGCCTCGGCCGTCCAGCTTACGACGGCCGAAATCTCTTCTGCGATAAACGCCGCCGCGCAAGCCGCCGATACCACCGAAATCGAATGGGATTCGATTCCGGACACCCAACTGCCGTCACCCGCCGAGTTCGTCGAACTCGGCGACGTCCGCGACAGCCTCGGCATTGCGCTCACGCGCCTGCCTGACAACCAGGCGCTCGCGCTCCGCCGCTATTACCTAGAGGACGCCACGCTCGACGAGATCGCCGATGAACTCGGCGTTTCACGCGAACGTGCGCGTCAAGTCCGAGAAGCTGGTGAAAAGAAGCTCCGCGCCGACTTCGTCGTCCTCGCCCTCTGGCAATCCTTCGTCAACCGCAGCCGGGACTAATCATCCCGGCTGCCTTCATCATGCGCTTCCTCGATAAACACACCGCCAGGGACAAGGAACTCCTCCGTCTCGAACGTGAGCACAACCAACTCCACCGTGCGATCAATCACGCGCCGGTGGTTCCACTGGCTGAGCCCTACCAGCGGGGCTGGACCAAGACCTATGTTCTCCGCGATGACATCCGCCGCCGCGACGATAGGGAGGTTTTCTGCACGGTGCTTTCGTCCATCAACCGCAAGATCTGGTCGCGTTCACACGACTTCATTCAGGCCGATGGCAGTCCGTATAATCTGCGCCCCCGAATCATTCCGCCTCTGGAGTGGAATCGTCTGGGCTGGCCGGCGAGTCATCGGAACCTCTTCACTTATGGACATTGGGAAGATGAAACCATGCCACGCCCGTGGTATCGTCATCGCCGGCTGTTTATCGGTTTTACCATCCGCAACCCTTGGTGGCTGGATGAGGATGTTCAGCCATGGATGATCACGCACCAACGAGTCGAACTCCCGGAGGTGCGGCGCCGTCTGGCGGAAATTGCGGCACGCATGGAACGCACCTGCGGATGGGAACGCCTTAATCGTCTTCACGGACACAAAAATGGGTGGTGGCGCTCCGATAATCCCGCCCTTGGAGCCATCCGGGCCAATCTCGCGATGCATGACTCCTATGAGTGAACGGATATCCACCAAATATGATTATTAAGTCATGTATGCTGCTACCTCTTCTCTACCTCGATTCTTCGAAAATCCCTATTCTCCGTTTTAACAAAACCAAACGATCATGAAAACCATCACTCTTTCTCATGCCCTGAAGCACAAAAACCGCCTTGCCGGTGAAGTCGCTCGTCTGCGCGAAATCGTGCAGCGAGAAAATTCCCGAAAAGAAACCCAGCCCGCCCGCGCCGATGTACGCGTCGCGTTCGACGAGAGCGTAACCCGTTCTCGCGAACTGGCCGCCTTCAAGGGCGCGCTCGCAGCCGCCAACGCCGGCGTGACCGGGCTCGACCACGGCATTTACGGCAAACTTAACCTCCAGGCCGAACTTCGCGGACTGCTCGCTTACATCAAGGTATTGAACACCAAGGAGGGCGAAGTGGTTGAGCAGGTCGGTTTCCTGAGCCGCGATGAAGCGACCCGCACGGTTTACGTCGCGGTGATCACCCGTGACGAGGTGGACCGTCTGACCGTGGCCTACCAAGCCGAAATCGAACGTCTCCAAGATGAGATCGACGATTTCAACGCTACCACGCGTATCCCTATCACAGCCTAACACTTTACTTTCGGGCCCGGCTTGAGCGAAGGCTGGCCGACAACAGGCACTGGAGGCACCCTAGGGTGCCATCAATCCCTTATAAGGATTACAAACGATACCGACCTGATTGTTAACCGTCATCGTTCAACGTCTCAAAAATCAACCATCACCGCTAAAGGATTAAATCTTTGCCGCCTGTTTCTTTCAGTTTTCGCCGCAGGCCGGTGTCCCGATCCCTTTTTATCATGACCATGGAAATCAAAGCCCGCGACCTGCTTGCGGCCGGTTGGCTCGAAGGCCACCGCCTCGGCTCCGCTCTCCGCCGCGCCCGCGAACTCGACGCCACCGGCCTCGACCGCGCCCTCATCTTTGCCCAACTTGAACAGGAGTTCCCGAAGCAGATCCCGTTGATCCTGCCGCACGCCTCCAGCGCTCCGCTCGCCGAAGCCGTGGAATCCGAAACCGACGAGGAAACTGCCAATGTCGCTTCCGCCCGCCAGCGCATGAAGGAGCTTCTGCACACCCCTGTGATCCAGCGCGGCGTGCTGATGCCCGATACCTGCCCGGCTGGCGGTGGTTACGCCACCATTCCGGTCGGCGGTGCGATCGCCGTGGAAAATGCCATCATCCCGGGTGCCCATTCGGCCGATATCTGCTGCTCAATGTTCGCCACCTTTTTCGATGACAATCACCCGATAGAGGAACTGATGAATCACCTGCAAAAGGTGACGCATTTCGGTGCCGGTGGTCGCCCGCGCGGTAACCAGTTCACTTCTTCCGTGCTCGATGAACCGGTATGGGACAATCCGTTCCTCTCCGGTCTACGCAGTCGTGCTCAGGATTTTCTCGGCACGCAGGGTGACGGCAACCACTTCGCCTACGTTGGTCGCATTCAATTCACTGATACCCAGCGCGCCTCCATTGATGCCGCCGGTTACACCGAACTGGCCGAGTCCATCGTGCGTCGTGGCGGTAAGTTCAACGTCCTCGTAACGCACCACGGCTCGCGCGGTATCGGCGCGGATCTCTACAAGCGCGGCCAGAAAGCGGCTCGCGCCTGGTGCAACGAATTCGCTCAGGATATCCCGGATGCCGCCGTATGGCTGCCTGCCGATTCGCCACAGGGCGTGGCTTACTGGGAGGCTTTGCAATACATCTCGCGCTGGACTCGCGCCAACCACGCCGTGATCCACGAAGCCTTCCTCGGCCGTATCGGCCAGCGTTCGCTCGTGCAGATTGGTAACGAGCACAACTTCGTGTGGAAACGCGGCAATACGTTCTTGCACGGCAAGGGCGCAACGCCCGCCTGGCGCGACGAGCAAGGTCGTCCGCTGCTTGGCTTGATCCCGCTGAACATGGCCCGCGAAATCCTACTCGTTATAGGCGCGGACAATTCTGATTACCTGTCGTTCTGCCCGCACGGCGCCGGTCGCAACCTGTCGCGCACCGCCATGCTGCGTCCTTACAAGGATGCGGAAGGCGATATCGATCCATCCCGCGTGAAGGAAGTCCTTTCCTCGGTGACGGAAGGCCTCGACGTGCGCTGGTTCAACGGCGCACCCGACCTTTCCGAGTCTCCGCTCGGCTACAAGGACGCGACCAAGGTGAAGGCGCAGATCGCCCGCTTTGGCCTCGCGACAGTGGTCGGCGAGATCCAGCCGCAAGGCTGTATCATGGCCGGCGAAGCTCCCGAACCGCACTGGCAACGCGCCCGTCGCGAAAAGCGCGCCGCCCATAAGAGCGAACGCCGTGAAGGTCTGACTGAAACTCAACTCTAACCAAATTCGCCCGCACCGCACCAATGCTTGTGGGCAAGGTAAACGCCAACTTCGGGACCTGGGACCATCGGCGTCTAATGAAGTTATAGATTATCTTGACGCGCGGATAACGGGAGCGGCTGACCCGCGTGCGTTTGGCAAAGCATTGCGCAGTGAGCTTAGAGGGCTCTGGCGTTACCGTGTGCGTAATTGGCGCATTATGTGCCGACTGGAAGATGGCGTCTGCGTTGTCGTGGTCGTAAAAGTTGATCATCGATCAACGGTTTACGATTAAGGCGTAGGTTGAAGGTGGCTACGGGCAGTCCGTTAATTTCCAGATAAAATCATGTCGCGCAGCTGGAGGGCGGCGGCGATGGCGGCAGATTCATACATTTCGGAGATTTTGATTTGTTCTGCATTGGGTCCGTTTTGCGTCAAAAACGCATTAATGGCGGCGGCGAGGCTTGGTTGGGCAGCATGGGTTTGCTCCCATTGCGCCCACTGACTGGGCGTGGGGAGGTAGAAACGATGTTCTTGGTCGTCGGAGGCGAGCAGCAAGAGCTCCGGCTTACGATCGGCCGCGTAAGGTTTGGGTATCGCTTGGTTGTAAATGAGCTGCGGCGGAGCGTCGTCGGGGTGGATGACGACTTGCACTTGTGCCGGACTGCCGAGGTTTAGTCGATCGTGCCAGAGAGTGAAACGCAGGCCATCTCGTTGGTTTTGCAGCAATGGAATGCGAGGGGTGCGGGCGATGACAGACGGTACACTTAAGTAGTAAGCGAAAGCGCTGAAGAGTAGGGTGTCTATGATAGCGCGACGCGGCTCGGGGATGCGCGGGAGGTCAAGGTGCGCCGCCGTAAGCGATGTGTAGAAAAGGGATCTATCATTTTTCCCTGTATAGAGTTGTGGATCGCACCCAATCCGACGGGGGTTAAAGCCCCAGTGGGTGGAGCGGGTAGGCGAACATTTGAGCACCAAACGGGATGCGCGGGTGCGTATCAAATGCAGGTCGTGCGGAGACGGGGCGTTCTCGCTCGTGGCGGGTTTTTTCCTGGGTGCAGGCTGGTAAAGGTTGTCTGTTTCTTCGTTCTTCAGAGAGCGAGGGGGCGGGCTTACCGGGGCTGGCTGGATAGCTGGCTCAAGGTGTTCAAAATGTTGTTGGCAATAGGTTTCAGGCACCAAGACGAGCCAGTTATTAGGTATGCCGTGGCGGATAAACTCCATGAATCTTAGGTGCGGATGCGGTGGCAGCGGCAAATCAATACCAAACTGCGAAAGGTGTACCCTCAGGGCCAGCGGCGCTTCGCGATCGAACGCGGAGACAAACGATCCCTCGACATGACGGGAGGTCATGGCGGCGGGCGGCAAAGTGGATTTGGAAGGAAGCATGACTAAAACAGTAAAATTTTATTTAGGACTTGCAAGCGCTATAAAATCGTCTATTTAATCAGAACAGTGAAAAACACTCCCGAGAATTTAAGTGATGAGTTCGTGGAAAACCAGAAAACAGCGGATCAGGTTGCCCTGCGCATAAACACAGACGGCTTATCGGAGAAAGAAGCGTCCAAATGTCGGAGGCGCGATGATGCGCCAAAAAAGGATCCTGAGCCTGCGAAAAAGCCTCCGCATTTTATTAAGCGCAAGTCATTGAAAGTAGTGCCGAAGGCGCCGACGTTGCATTTATCTCCGAGCCAGAAACAGGTGTTTGAGGTGTTGCACGAACGCGCCACACTTTACTGGAGTCAGGACTTCACGGCGCCGGGCATACCCCTTCAGACCAATTCACTTATCTTGGGGCCGACCGGGGTGGGTAAGAGCAGTGTGGTCGCGGCACTGGCCAAAGCGCTGAATGCTCAGTATTATGAAGCCACTTTTGGCAGTTGGGTGCCGATTGGAGCGGCAGACAAAACAGGAGAAGCAACACTGGTGGCCGTGGTGCGACACTGCTGCTGGTATGCGCGAGTGGTGGTATTTGTGGATGAGCTCGATAAGTTTTTTACCGTGCAGGCCAGCCAGAGTTGGGACCGCTCGATTGCTGATGATATTTGGGCGATTTTTGACCGGAGACTGAACTGGGCGTCCTTGTGCAAAATTCCTGAAATCAGCAATTTGTTTGAGGGTGGCGAAATCTCGCCCGAGGAATTGGCCTATTATGTGAAGACTCGGCTCTTTCTCGTGGCCGCAGGAACCTGGCAAGACGCCTTTCGCGAGCGTCGATCAACCGGTTTTGGAGGTGAGGTCACCTCCGCCGCCAAGGATGGCAAAACCCTGGCTGCTGCGGTGGTCAAACAAGGGTTGTTGCCAGCCGAAGTCCGGCGTCGGTTTCACTGGGAGCCATTGATGCTTCATTATCCATCGGTGCAGGAGTTGGCGGCCCTGTTCGAGGCGGACAAAAACTTGATGAAGATGCTAAGCGAAATGGGCATTACTTTGGAGTATAAGAGTATAAGTGAGCGATTGCCCGAATACGGCCTCTCTGTGCTACCGAGTATAAAAGCAGACACGGCGCTGCGCTATGAAAAGTGGAAGCGGGAGCACACGGGCACGGATAAAGTTGCGAGCCTGACGCTCCATTGTTAAATCGCAGGAGCTTACACAAAATTTCTGGGAAAACTAACTCCGTTGCATCCATCTCTTTGACGAAGGCCGAACCCACTAATTACTAACGCCATGGACTACGCCGCTCTCCTCACCGCCATAGCCGATGCGCACCAGCAGGCCCAGAGCCGCGCTGCCGGAGCGGTCAACCGCCAGCTTATCCTGCGTAACTGGGTGATTGGTGCCCACCTCGTCGAGTTTCAGCAACAGGGCGAGGACCGCGCCGCCTACGGTGCCGGTTTGCTAAAACGCGTCTCCACCGATCTACGTCAGCGAGCGGTGCCCGGAACCAGCCCCGACATGTTGGAACGCATGCGCCTGTTCTACACCTATTACCCCCAATTGACCGACCTGATTTCCGCACCAGCGGTGAGGAAATCATCTGCCGCTAAACCGTTCGCCGACTTCACACCTGACATTTCCGCACCGCCGGTGCGGAAATCACCGCATACTGCTCCGCACCCGCTTCCGGCACATAAGCTTCTCGAACTCTCCTGGACCCATCTCGCGGATTTGGTTCGCCTCGAAGATCCTTGGAAACGCGCCTTTTACGAAAGCGAATGCCTCAAGGGCAACTGGTCCAAACGCCAGCTCCAACGCCAGATCGGTTCGCTCCTCTTTGAGCGCACCGGTCTTTCCACCGACAAACAGACCGTCATTGAGCACGCCCGCCAGCAGGCCACCGAAGCCCCCGCGTTAATCGCGGATCTCATCCGCGACCCCTATGTGTTGGAGTTCGCCGGATTGGCGGAAAAATCCTACTACCTCGAAAAGGACCTCGAAAAAGCCTTACTCGACCACCTCCAGTCCTTCCTCTTGGAACTGGGCACCGGCTTTTGTTTCGAGGCCCGGCAAAAGCGGGTCACGGTTGGCGAAGAGCACGACTACATCGATCTGGTCTTCTACCACCGCATCCTCCGCTGCCACCTGCTCATTGACCTGAAGGTCCGCCCCTTCCAGCACGGCGATGCGGGGCAGATGAATTTTTACCTCAACTACTGGAAGGCCGAGATGATGGTGCCTGGCGACCAGCAGCCCGTCGGCCTCATCCTCTGTGCCGACAAAAAGCAAACCCGCGTGGACTACGCCACCACCGGGCTCGATCACCAGCTTTTCGTCTCCCGTTATCTCACCCTGCTGCCCTCAGCGGAAACGTTGCAGAGGCTCATCGAGCAAGACACCGCCATCTGGCAACAGCAGCAGGAAACACAAAACCCAGCTGAGTAACCATGTCAGACCAGTTCTTCAAAACCGCCGCCGTTGTCCTCGCCTGGCTAGAATCACTCCTCCGCTCCGCCGAGGCCATCGGCTCAGCCCAGCTCACTTCCGCCACCCAACCATGAGCACCATCATCCTATTCGAAGAAAAACATGTTAGGCGCACGTGGAACCCGACCGAGGAAAAATGGTATTTCTCCATCGATGATGTCGTCGCTGTTCTTACCGGATCCGCCAACGTCAAAGACTACATTAAAAAACTCCGTAAGCGCGACCAAGCTCTCGATGCCTACTGGGGGACAAACTGTCCCCTGGTAGCCATGCCGGGGGTCGATGGCAAAATCCGCCCCATCCGCGCCGCTCACACTGAGGCCCTGCTGAGAATCATCCAGTCTATCCCGTCGCCCAAGGCCGAGCCCTTCAAACGCTGGATAGCCAAGGTGGGCCATTAGCGCATAAAAAAAAAAAAAAAA
>JAIXRU010000133.1 GCA_027485045.1 Opitutaceae bacterium
GCGGCGGGATTGATGCGCCGAGTCGCAACGGTGCAAATGTTCAACCCGGAGGTGTAGTGCTCGGCGGGATAGAGGGCGATTTTGGCCGCGATGATGAAAATGGACGGCTTGGGGCAGAGCCAAGGAGACAGGCCCAAGTCACCCACGCCACGCGTCACCACGAGGCGGATATAGCCGTCGGTGAGCCCATTTTGACGACACGTCTCGCAAGTCGCTTCGGCGATTTCCGCACGCGTCCAAGGCATTTCCAAGAGCAAGGCCTTGGCCGACATTTCAAGCCGCTCGAGATGTTCATCGAGCCGGAAAATGTTCCCTTGGTAAAGGCGTATGCCTTCAAATACGCCGTCGCCATAGAGCAATCCGTGATCGAACACGGAGACTTTGGCGTCGGCTTGATCGACGAACTGGCCATCGAGGTAAATCTTCATCGGAGTCACGGTGAAGCAACCCGACTAAATTTGTCCAGCTCGCGTCGAGTTTTGACTTGTAAAACCACGCACCTCAGACGAATTTTTAATCACTTATCCCCCTCATGATTACCTCAAATTCCAAAGCTAGCAAAGGCTTTACACTGATCGAGCTGCTGACCGTTATCGCCATCATCGGCATCTTGGCGGCAATTATCATTCCTACCGTAGGAAACGTTCAAGCCAAAGCCCACCGAACCACCGACCTCAGTAACATGAAGCAGGTAATTCAGAGTGCGATGAATTATGCCAACGATAACGACGGCAAGTTCCCGGGCACCAAAGTCAGAAATTTCAACGCTACCGGCCTCCAAGATAATGACCTCTGGAAGTGGGCAGCAACTTTGGCGGTAAGTGCAGGAGTTAGCGATCCCGCGTTCTACATTTCTAAAAATGACAGCTTAGCTCCCGAAACCCAACCTAGGACTATTTTAAATGAAACCAAGAGTGGCGTGAGTTCAGATTTTGACAAAAAAGAACTATCAGTAGAAGTTGTTGCTGGGCTGCGTCAATCTGACCCATCAACTACACCTATTATCCTAACGCGAGGTCTAGATTCCTCCGGTAAATGGAACTTGGATAAGGGTGCCTATAAAAGTGATGGCGGTCACATTGGCTACATAGGTGGTAACGTCTCATTCTACAAAGATACGCTTAGCGAAGATGCAAACGGTGTTTTCGTCCGTTCTTCTGGTGCACGCACAACCAAAATCCTTGAAGTACTGCGCACCACCGCAATGGTTTATGGCAGTGAGAATGCAGGCGTCGGAAGCAGCGCAGGCACAAAGGGAACCGGGCCTTAACTTAAATTATATTTCAGAGGTAAAAGCCCGACCAATCTTTGGTCGGGCTTTTACATTTAATCGTTTCAGTCAATAGAAGCTGAATAAAACCAAAGCGGTAAATGTCTTTCATGTCCAGCCAAGCAGCTCCCTCTCCCACTTACATCATCGGTCACAAAAACCCCGACGCAGACTCCATCTGCGCTGCCATCGCTTACGCCGCTTACAAGGAAGCCTTGGGCCTCAAAGGGTTTATCGCCGCCCGCTGCGGGAACTCCAACGCCCGCATCGACGCGATTCTCAACCGGTTTCAGCACCCCTTGCCTACCTTGGTGATGGACGTAACTCCCCGCGTGCGCGATGTCATGGTCAGTGACGTGGTGGTCGTAGAACAAGAGGCCACGTGCGCAGAAGCGCTCGAACTTATCGACGAACACGATGTGCGCGTGCTGCCTGTCGTAGCGCGTGATCGCCGTCTGATCGGGACCGTATCCATCTTTCAGCTCGGCGGTTTCTTCGTGCCTAAAGTACGTGCGCTCCGTGATATGCGCAAGGTTCACACCAGTCTTAACCAAATAGCCCGGGCTTTGCATGCCCGGGTAATCCAAGTATCCGACGCGAACCGCGAGGAGGAGTTGTTTGTCCGGGTCGGCGCCATGGACGTGAAATCCTTTGGCCAAGCCGCCCAGAGCGAAGGCATCCTGGCCAGCCAATCCATCGTAATCGTCGGCGATCGCGCCGACATTCAACTGAAGTCGATCAACATGAACGTCCGTTTGCTCGTGATCACGGGTAACCTGCCGGTCGACGATTTCATCGTGGAATATGCCCGCTCTTCCGGTGTTGCGGTGATGGTCAGCCCCTACGACACCGCCACCACCGCCTGGGTCATTAGATCCGCCACCAAAATCGATACTATCATCGACCGGCGCTTCGCCTCCCTGACGCCCGATCAACGGCTGTCGGATGTTCGCAAGAAACTAGCCAGCTCCAACGTAGCCGCCTACATGGTGCTGGGCGACGACGGCCGCCTTCTGGGCATCCTCACGAAGACCGACATGCTCAAGCCTGTCCGCATCAAGTTGATCTTGGTCGATCACAACGAAATGACCCAAGCCGTAACTGGCGCGGAAGAAGTCACTATATCGGAAATTATTGATCACCATAGAATAGGCTCCTTATCCACCAGCCAGCCCATCCTGTTTATCAACGACCCCGTAGGCTCGACCTGCACGATTATAGCCGATCTTTTCCGTCGCGAAGGACTCACCCCTACGCCACAAATTGCCGGTATAATGATGGGCGGAATCATCTCGGATACGCTCCATTTACAGAGCCCCACCTCGACGGAAAAAGACACCCTGCTGCTGAGTTGGCTGGCCAAGATCGCCCATGTCGATTCCCGCCAACTCGCCGACCTGATCTTCAGCTCCGGGTCCGTGATTCTTTCAAACGCGCCTGAAAAAGTCATCCGCACCGACTTTAAAATTTACGACGAAGATGCTGTTCGTTTCGCCGTGTCCCAAGTCGAAGAACTCGGCTTCGGCAACTTCTGGCAGCACTCCAAATCCCTGCTCCGTGCGCTGGATAATCTCTGCACCGAAGAAGGCCTTTGCTTCGCTTGCCTCTTGGTAACCGATATCAACACGCAAAACTCCCTGCTTCTGCTCAAGGGCGATCCGGAAATCACCAAACGCATCACCTACTCCAGTGTGGAAGATGGCGAGATCTTCGACCTGCCCGGCATCGTAAGCCGCAAAAAACAACTCATTCCCTACCTCGGCACCCTGCTGCGCGAACTCAACCAGGACGGTGTCGTCCCAGTTAGTCGCAACACCAAGGCTGCCGCAGTGGCGACCACCGCCGCAGCCTGACCATCACGGCAGGCCCCATCGCGGTAAAGCGATCAAGCTCGCGCTACTTCAATAGGTCTTCTCGTAGGTGCGGCCCTTGCCGTCGGTGAAGACCAGCAGGCCGGGACGCACCGCGCTCAGGCGCAGGGGGACGGAGGGCTCCACTGTATCATTAAGTCGATACACCTTCTCGTTCATGAGCACCCGCGCTTGGGCGCCAAGCCCGCGCACACCCGTAAGTCGCAAGGTGTTGATAAACTCTTGAGCGCGGGCCTCCCGCTCGGCTGCGCTCGGTCCGGTCGGCTTGGGCGGCGGTGGCGGAGGCGGCGAAACGGCCAATGGCACCGACGGCGGCGGGACCGGGGCAGCCAACTCGGTCGCGGCTACCGCAGCAGGCGATACCGAAGGCGCGGCAAGAGGCAAAGTCGGCTGCGGAGATGGAGGAGCGGATGGCTGCGTCGTTGCAGGCGAGACTGACGATGGCAACGGGGTTTCCGTCGACGCTTTGGTCACCTGGGAAATTGCTGGCAAGCTTACCGTGACATTAGATGCGGCGGCAGCTTCGCCGCTCCCCGTTCCAGCCGGGCCGACTGGTGCGACTGCAACGGGAGTAGTCACCGGGGCCACTGGAGGCCGAACCGGCACTTCAACGACCGAGGAAGATGAATCAGACCTTAACCCATACCGCATGATCAACACCGTGCTAACGACCCCCAGCACAAGCAGCCCGAGACCGAAGTAAACCGGCGCGTAAGAGCGCCGGTGGCTGGCGGCGCGCACATGGGTGGTCACCGCGGCAGCGGCCACGCCACTCGGAGCCGAGGAAAGCGGAGCGTTGTCCAGACTACGCTGCCGCTGGGCTTTTTTCAGGGCTTCGTTGATCAGGCTCATGGCGCGTGGTGAATAGGGTTAGGAAAAGGAGTAAAAAATACGCAGGCGAGATCGACGGTGGTTTAAGCCGTCAGATTCTTGAGATCCTTGATCGCTCGCCGCACATCCCACCAAGAGACCTCGTCGGACTCTCGGATGAAGGCCGAAAGCAGCGCCTTGTCACAGAGATTGTTCACGATGCGCGGTATACCCTGACTGTAACGATGAATGGAGCGCAGGGCCCAACGAGTGAAGTAAGGACGGCCCTGACTGCCTGCCCGGGTCAGGCGGTGGTGCACGTAATGATCGAGGTCGGTGCGAGTCAGCGGGCGCAGATCGTAATGAACGAGAACGCGCTGCCGTAACTGCCGCAACTGGGGCTGGCGAAGAAGATCTTTGAGCTCCGGCTGTCCCATTAAAACGATCTGCAGGAGCTTGTGTTTGTCGGTCTCTAAATTCGAAAGCAGCCGTACCTGTTCGAGCACCTCGTAAGAGAGGTTTTGCGCCTCATCGATAATGAGCAGTATATCACGACCGGCGGCGATTCGTTCGAGGAGCACCCGATTGAGCTGTCCGAGTAGATCGGGCTGCTCGACGTGGGCCGGTGCCTGACCTAACTCGGTCAGAATGGCCCGGAGCATCTGCGTCTCATTGATGCTCGGGTTGAGAATCAAGGCGGTATCGAAACGACCGTCGGCTTCCAGCTCGTTAAGAAACTGGCGGCAAAGGGTGGTCTTGCCGCAGCCGACCTCACCCACGATCACGATAAAACCCTTCTTCTCAAAAACCCCATATTTAAGATGCTGAAGCGCCTCTTGATGGGTGGGGCTTAAGTAGAGGAATTTGGGGTCGGGAGTGATGTGGAAAGGCAGTTCGGTGAGACCGTAATAGCTCTGATACATCGGAAAGGAGAATTAGCGGGAGCCTGGGTGGCAAGGCACGCCAAATCACTAGGAGATATTTTTACGGGCCGACATTTACAGCGGACGGTGGATTCGTCACACCCTGTTTTATCAACACCACCATGCCTGCCTGGCTGCATCGCTTAATCCTGATCCTGCTCGCCGTGCTCTCGCTAGGAGTCATCGGAGGTTTGGCGGTGGTGCTCACACGCACGCAGGCCGAGTATGCACGCATGCTGCAAATCGAAGCCCAGACTCGCCAGCGCCTGGCCGAGATCGAGGTGCGGCTAGCCGAGCAAGAAACCGTTCTGGAGCGCCTGCGCAACGACCCCGCTTACGTGGAATTGGTCATTCGCCGCCGTTTGGGTTATGCCAAACCCGAGGAGTTTATCTTCCGTTTTCAAGACTGAGCCGTTCAGAAAAGCATACCTGCGATGCAGGCGGTGAAGAAACAAGCGATGTTGCCCCCGAGTAGAGCGCGCCAGCCCAGACGAGCCAGATCAGCGCGACGGGACGGTGCCATGGCACCCAGGCCGCCCACTTGTATGCCGATGGAAACGATGTTGGAAAACCCGCACAAAGCGTAGGTCAGAATGATGCGGGCTCGGTCGTCCACCAGTTCACCCGTGGCCTGCATATTGGACATGGTGAAATAGGCGACGAATTCATTAAGCACCACCTTCTCTCCCAGCAAACGCCCGCCCACCAAAAGGAGGTCGCTATCGATACCGATCAACCATGCAAAAGGCGCCCCGACCATGCCGAACAGGAACTGAAGCGAGAAGGTCTTAAACTGACCGCCGGTCATTTGATTCACCAAGGAGTTGAACCCGAACCATTCACCCGGCCCGGCGGCGAGTATCCAGTTTCCCATCGCAACCAGCGCGGTAAAAACGATCAGCATACCCGCGACATTGACCATAAGCTTTAGACCATCGGTGGTCCCCAGGCAGATGGCATCGATCACATTGGCACCGGGTCGCTCAGCACTTAGGATGAGTGTCTCGTCCACCGCCTCCGTTTGCGGCATCAGAATCTTCGCGGTGATCAAGGCCGCCGGTGCTGACAAAACCGAGGCGGTTAACAAGTGGGTTGCCCAGCGCACCTGCGAAGCCGGGTCAGAACCGCCGAGCAGGGTGATATAAACCGCCATGACGCCGCCGGCGATAGTGGCCATGCCACCAACCATCACGGCCAGGAGCTCGGAGCGGGTCATTTTATCAAGAAAAGGCCGGATCAGCAGCGGAGCTTCCGTCTGGCCCACGAAAATATTGGCGGAGGCATTCAGCGTCTCCGGACCGGACAGACGAAGGGTTTTAGACATTATCCAGGCGAAGCCCTTAACCACCAACTGAAGCAGGCCCAAACGGTAAAGCAGTGAGGTCAACGCGGCAAAGAACACTATGCTCGGTAGCACTGAGATGGCGAAAATAGGGGCGATCGTATTAAAGGTGCGCCCGTCGGTGGCTGCCACCACCAGACCCTGACCGCCGTAAGGGATTTGGAAAAGCCAACCGAAAACCAAGGCACTGCCCTCGGCAGTAAAAGAAAGTAGCTTCACGAAAAACGCCCCCACCCCGTCGAAAAGCATCCGCACGAAATCGACCTTAAGAATGAGCAACGCCAGCACCAGTTGAAGAACTAGTCCGGTAAACACCACCCGCCAGGGTATGGCTCGGCGGTTGGTGCTAAAAAGCACCGCTATGCCTAGAAGGGCGGCTATCCCTAGCAGACCGCGTAGAACGTGCGTAAATTCCATGAGAAAATGAGGAGTAGGCAGACTTGTCGCATGGACCATGCCGCGCGAGTCTAGACCTATGACTTTGTCCGAACGCCTCCACCAGCACCTCGCAAAAACGCCGGAAACGGCCCCGGCCATTTTCCTGGCGGCCAACGCCACCGTCTGCGGCGATGTGCGCTTCGGCCCTGACTCCAGCGTCTTTTACGGCGCCGTCCTGCGCGGCGACATCGCCCCCATCGTGATCGGCACCGGAAGCAACATCCAGGACAACGCCATCGTACACCTATCCGATGACCAAGGGGTGATCGTGGGCGACTATGTGACGGTTGGGCACGGAGCCACTCTGCACGCCTGCACCGTCGAGGATGGCTGCCTGATCGGCATGGGGGCCATCGTGCTTGATCGTGCGGTGATCGGGGCCGGTAGCATTGTGGGCGCAGGCGCCTTGGTAACCATGGGATTCACCTGCCCGCCGGGATCGATGGTGATGGGAAGTCCGGCCAAGGTAACGCGTCCGCTCAACGAGGCTGAGCGCGGCGCTGGCCGACGACTGGCCGAGAAATACGTGGAAGTAGCCCGTGCCCACGCCGCCCGGCAGTCTGCCGGCACCTCTTAGTTTTGGCATCGAACCAAGCTCATTTAGCCACCCGACGGCTTGCGGTCAGCCCGCGCTTAACCCTGGATGCGCCAGCCCTCCGCATGAAAGCCGCCGATTTTTTCACCCTGCCTGCCTCGCTCGCCCACTTTTCGCCCTATTTCGATCCGGCGGCTGAACCCTGGGCTTGGATAAAAGCTATCGCCCCGGCCTTGGCCGAGATAAAGCAGCAAGACTGGTTGCGAGCGGCCTCCCCTGCACCGGCAATAAGGATCGAGGGCGACGTATTCATTTCTCACGACGTCAAGTTACCAGTAACGTGCACCCTGATTGGTCCGGCGTGGATCGGCCCCGGCACAGAGATTCGCCCCGGCGCCTTTCTTCGAGGCAACGTGATCA
Source organism: Opitutaceae bacterium (assembly GCA_027485045.1). Classification (GTDB taxonomy): domain Bacteria; phylum Verrucomicrobiota; class Verrucomicrobiia; order Opitutales; family Opitutaceae; genus IMCC26134_A. The sequence goes on from JAIXRU010000133.1 coordinate 7,610, forward strand.
TCGGGGCAGGTTGCGTGATCGGCAATGCCTGCGAATTCAAAAACTGCCTGTTGCTGGACGGCGTGCAAGTGCCCCATTTTTCGTATGTCGGCGATTCCGTGCTGGGCAACAAAGCCCACCTCGGAGCGGGCGCGATTTGCTCCAACCTGCGTCTCGACCAAAAAGCCGTCACGCTCCGCACCCCGGAACGCACTTACGAAACGGGCCTCCGCAAATTCGGCGCGATTTTGGGCGACAGCGCCGAGGTCGGCTGCAACTCCGTGCTCAACCCGGGCAGCGTGCTCGGCAAACGCGCCTTGGTCGCTCCGGGCACAGCCTTCACCGGCTACCTGCCCCCCGCCACCATCGCCCGCCAACGCGGAAGCGTATCGCACCTGCCGCGACGCGATTAAACGCGCCGCAGTTCAGTCCGCCGAGCCACCGGTGATCTCGGTGATTTGTTGGATAACATTGGAAAGCTCGTCCATGTGCGAACGAGTTCCGGTCATCTTCTCGCGAAAGAGAGAAAACATGGCTGCCAGCTTATCTCCATTGGGAATACGAGCAGTCTCGGTATTGCCCAGCACCTGCGTCATTTCTATCGTCAGAACGATTTTGTTAATGGCATCGCGGCAGGTCGTGAGCGGCGCGAGAGTGTCGCGCAAACGGGCCAAAGCAGGCCCGATTTCCTGGGCGCTAACTTCGAAGCATACCTGAAGCATCTTCGACTCCTCCGGGTCGGGCGTGGTCTGCCTCAGCGCCGCCTCTTTCTGAAAAAACAGGATCATCTCCATTTGCAAATGAGCCATGGAAATGCGGGTGTTTATGACATCGGTCCCTTTTGTGATGGCCACGATTTGCTGGCGCAACGCGTCGGTTCCCTTAGCCATTTCCACCGCACAATCACCGAGGAAACCGGCGACCACGCCCAATCCTCGGCCGGCCTCGGCATAGCGGTGCGCATTGATATTTACGTTAGTGGCGTGAAGCCGAAACTCCGCTGCAAGTTGCAGCACCGTCTCGGCCTTTTTCTGAAGGTTAAGCGTGCTCTCCACCAACCCCTCCAATTGGTGAAACAAGCGGCAAACCCGATCGTAAGCAGGCACCCCCGTATTCGGCGAATGGCGCTCCCGTGCGAGCATTTCCCGGCTGAGGGCCAGCTGCGAAAACGAATCATAGTTGGCGAAACCCAGTGTTCCCAGCGCGGCCACCGCAACCTGAATGCCCGCCGCCAGCGCGTCGGACTCCTTGCCGCCCTGCTTAAGCGCTTCGTTTTCCGCTGCAAGCATAGCGGCATACAAACCCTCGACTTTCTGGCGAAGATCGGTGGTCGGCTTAAATCGAACTGAAAGGTAACGTTGCGGCCCGGCTGAGACCGCCAGAACAAACACCCAGTAAAAACGCCCGTCCTTGGCCATGTTTTTAACATAACCGGCAAAGGGCAGTCCATTCTTCAGATTCGCCCAGAGCAGATAAAAGGCCGCGCGCGGCATGTCGGGATGCCGGATGATGTTGTGCGGCTCGCCGTATAGCTCGGCCTTGCTGTAGCCGCTGATACGGGAAAACACGTCGTTTCCGGACAAGATAACGCCCTTGAGGTCCGTCGTGGAAAAAAAGATTTCCTCGGGGCGAAACTCCCGTGCTTCCGCAATAGGTTTTATGGGACGGACGTTCATATCGAATATGAATAGGATGGGGTTTCCGAGGTCATACTGAATTTGTCGTGGTATACATCCATCGGCACCGAAGTCCTTTTCTTAAGTCCGCCCGCAGAAACAGCATAACAAGACGATTGGTATATCCTTCGCTTTACCTCCCTATAATCATCAACCACAGATAAGCCCCCCCACCCCAAAGCCATGGCCTTAAGCACCCTCAACTGGTTCAGCTCCATTCTGGGGAAACAAACCACCGCCCAGGTTATCTTACCCGAAACCGGCAAGCCGCCTTTCGCAACTTTTTATCTACTCCACGGGCTTAGCGATGATTCCACGCTCTGGCTGCGCCGCACCCGGA
>JAIXRU010000031.1 GCA_027485045.1 Opitutaceae bacterium
GAGACCGCCCGCTGGCTGGGGGTGGATCGCGAAATCATTGTTCGTTTAAACTCCCCGATCGACGGCACTTTGTTGCGGCGTTTCGCGCAGACAAACCGGCATCAACCGGGCGAGCCCTTGTGGGAGATCATGCGGATGATCGGCGATGATCTGCTCGGTTATTTGAGAAATGGGCGCAACCGGCTCGATTTCATCGCCGCGCACGCGCAGCGCTGGCCACTGACTCTGCCTGAGCTCGCAGGTTATGAAGTCCTTTACCTGCCGCGTACCGATCCCTTGCCCGATGATCCCTCCTCGGGGTTGGATCGTTATCTGGTGACTCAGGGGCTGACGGATAAGGTGATCGGCACGATTTGTCCGGACCGGCGGAGTGCGGGTTTCGGTTTGTCGCGATTCCGGGATAATTCGCGGCTGGACTTTACCCGGATAGCGGGGGAGCCGGATGTGCATTTCGCGCATGCAGGAGGCTTCGTCGCCAAAACCTCCGCAACCGAGCCGAAGCGTTTACGCGAATTGGTCGAGCTGGCCTTGGTCGGTTAAAGTCGGAGGCGGGGCAAACTTTGGTTTGGATTTGGCCCGGTGAAAGGGCAGGGTGCGCGACACTTTAACCATGGACGCATCACAACAAGAAATTCTGGATATCTTCACGCGCACGCGCGCTCTGCTGCGCGGACACTTCGTGCTCCGCTCCGGATTGCATAGCGGGCATTATTTTCAATGCGCCCAAGTCTGCCAGAACATGGCGGCGGTGGAGCGGCTGGCCGAGTTGCTGGTGGAAAAGCTGAAAGTTATCGGCGGCTTGGATTTCACGACCGTGCTGGCCCCGGCGATGGGTGGCTTGGTGATCGGCCAAGAGGTGGCCCGACGCTCGGGCGCTCGGTATATCTTTGCGGAAAAGGAGAACGACCGCCTCGTCCTGCGCCGGGGTTTCAAGTTCGCCCCGGGCGAACGCGTCTTGGTGGTGGAGGATGTGGTGACCCGTGGCGGACGCGTGTTGGAGAGCCTGGAAATCGTGCGTCAAGGAGGAGGTCATGCCGTTGCGGTTGCCATGTTGGTGGATCGCAGCTCGGGCACGCTGCGCTTCGAGGTGCCGGCGGTGTCGCTCTTGGAATTGAGTTTCCCCACCTACGAGGCCGAACAGCTCCCGCCTGAACTGGCGGTTCTGCCGGTGGAAAAACCCGGTAGCTAAGGCATTTTAGGTAAAACGGTAGCAGCGACCCCGCCCTACACTTAACACGCCCTAAAACATTTCTCGTCGGCCCCGCTCGCTGGGCGGGGTCGACGAAGGGCATGTAAGGTCCCGTATTCGTAAGTGGCCGTGATCAGTTGATGGTGACGGCAACAGGCGAGAATTGGCCCCGGATGTAAACGATCAGTAGATTACGGCCGCGTTGGAGCAGACCTTGGGCTTGTTCCACGTCGGTGACCGTCTGGCGGTTGATTTCGACTATGATCATACCTGGGACGAGACGTTTATTGAAGGGGGAATCCTCGGCTACCTCGCTAATCACGATGCCTTCCAGATCCTTGGGGGCGCCGATTTTTGCACGGGTTTCGGAGTCGAGCGGCTTGACCGTCACGCCGGGGATGAACTCTCCGGCGGATTGAGCGGCGGAGAGTGCGCCGAGTTTGACCTTGAGGGTCATCTCCTTGCCTTCGCGCATCAACTTGACGGCCACCTCGGTGCCTGGGGCCTTGGCGGCAACCTTATTGCGCAGCTCGGCGGCGGTGTTGAGGGTTTGCCCGTCGATGGCGGTGAGCACGTCGCTGCGTTTGATGCCGGCCTTGGCGGCGGGGCCGTCCTTGGGTACGGCGCCGACGAATACGCCGCGTTGATCCTTCTTGAGGCCGAGAGCTTCGGCTTCATCGGCCTTGAGGTCTTTGATGCTGCCCACGCCGAGGTAGCCGCGCTGTACGCTGCCGGTCTCGACCAGGCTGGTAAGGATGGAGGAGGCGAGGTTGATGGGGATGGCGAAGCCGATGCCGATGTTGCCGCCACGTGAGCCGCCGGAGGAGAGGATGGCGGAGTTGATGCCGACGAGGCGGCCCTGGCCGTCGATGAGGGCGCCGCCGGAGTTGCCCTGGTTAATGGAGGCGTCGGTCTGGATGAAGTTTTCGTAACCACCCTGTTCGGCCAGGATGCCCAGGTTGCTCCGGCCAGTGGCGGAGACGATGCCCATGGTGACGGTCTGGCCGACGCCGAGGGGATTACCGATCGCAAAGACGAGATCGCCGACACGAAGGCGATCGCTGTCGGCGAGGGTGACGAAGGGCAGGTCGTCGGCGTCGATTTTAATGACGGCGATGTCGGTCTTGGGGTCGGTGCCGATCAGTTTGGCGGTGAGCTCGCGGCCGTCGTTGAGGGCGACCTTGAGCTCGTCGGCGTCGTCGACGACGTGGTTATTGGTCAGGATGTAACCATTCTTGGATACGATCACGCCCGAGCCCAGGCCTTCATGTTTTTGGGATTGGTCGGGGAAGGCGCCATCCCCGTAGAACTGGCGGAAGATTTCGGGCACACGTGCGCGTTGCACGATGGTTTTGCTGGAGTAAACCGAGACGACGGCGGGTTGCACCGGCTCGACCACGTCGGCGAAGGAAGTGGGGTGGTTTTTGGCGGCAGCGGCGTTGAGCGGGCTCGAATCCACTTTCAGTTCTAATTTGGGGTGGGCCTCGGCGGCTCGGCACGCGGGTAGCGAAATGAGAGAGAGGAGAACTAGGCCCAGAATGGCGTTTAAACGGGTTCGATTATTCATGATGGGTATGGCGACAATGGACCTGCGACGGGCCAGGAATGTTCCCGTCGTAAACGGGCGGAAAAAAACCGCGCCTGAGCGGGCGCGGTTAGGGCGTGAGGGTGAAGCGTAATCAATAGCCCTTCACTTGGAAGAGACCGGTTACGGATTCGTTATTGTTGATGCGCACGATGGCTTCGGCGAGCAGGGGGGCGATGCTGAGCACGGTGATGGGCAAGCCGCGGGGTTCGACGGGGATGGAGTTGGTGGTGATCAGCTCGTCGATGTGGCCACCGCGCAGCCGTTCGTAGGCCATGTCGCTGAGCAAGGAGTGGGAAACGGCGGCGCGCACGGATTTGGCGCCGTGGGCGCGGAGCAGTTTGGCGGCGTTGACGAGGGTGCCGGCGGTCTCGGTGATGTCGTCCACGATGAGTACGTCTTTGCCGACGACATCACCGACGATGTTTACGGATTCGACCGTGGTGGCCGAGGTGCGTTTCTTCCACACCATGCCTACGCCGGTGCCGAGGGCGCCGGCGTAGGCGGCGGCCATTTTCATGCCTCCGACGTCGGGGGAGCAGACGACGAGGTTGTCGCCGCGGATGTTTTCCAGATATTTGAAGATGACGGGCGAGGCGAAAAGGTGGTCCACCGGGATGTTGAAAAATCCCTGAATTTGCTGGGAGTGGAGATCCATGGTGAGCACTCGGTTGGCTCCGGCGGCGGAGAGCAAATCGGCGACGAGTTTGGCGGTGATGGGCACGCGGGGCTGGTCTTTACGGTCTTGCCGGGCGTACCCGTAGAAAGGAAGCACGGCGGTGATGCGCTGGGCGGAAGCGCGTTTGGCCGCGTCGATCATGATCAGCAACTCCATCAGGTGATGGTTGGTCGGGGTGCAGGTGGACTGGATGAGGTAGATGTCCTGGCCGCGGATATTTTCCTCCAAGCGCACAAAGGATTCGCCATCGGGGAAGCTGGTGACGGTGGCGGCACCGAGCGGTATGCCGACGTTTTTGCAAATTTCCTCGGCGAGAGGACGGTTGGAGTTGCCGGTGAAAATCTTCAGTCGTGGTGCGCTCATGCGTGTGGTGGTGGTGTGGCGAGGAGGGAGAGTGAAGCTGTTCATCAAGCGGCGGGGGAGGAAGTCTTTTTAAGTTCCGCCAGCTCGGCGGCTAATGTATCCACTTTGCGGAACAGATCGGGCAGGCGTTGACGCAGGACGTTGATGCGTTGTTCGAGTTGGTAAGGCAGGCAGGGCGAGCCTTTCCAGAAGGTGCCGGGGGCGAGGGTGGTGTTGATGCCGGTCTGTCCGTCGGCCTTGGCACCTTTGCCTATGGTGAGGTGGCCGGCTACGCCGGCCTGGTCGCCGAGCACGACGTAGTCTTCCAGAGTCGTGCTCCCGGAAATGCCCACTTGGGCGCAGATGATGCAGTGGCGGCCGATGACGACATTGTGGCCGATCATGACGAGGTTATCGATTTTGGTTCCGGCGCCCACAAAAGTGCGGCTGAAGCGGGCGCGATCAATGGTGGTGTTGGCCCCGATTTCGACGTCGTCGTCGATAACGACCTGGCCGATCTGGGGGATTTTTACGTGGCGGCCGGAGGTGGATTCGTAGCCAAAGCCATCGCTGCCCAGGACGACCCCGGCGTGCAGTCGGACGCGATGGGCGACGAGGGGTTCCGTGGCGAGGGCCACGCGCGCGCTGAACCAGCCC
>JAIXRU010000108.1 GCA_027485045.1 Opitutaceae bacterium
CTGGCGGCCTTGGTCGGGGCGGCGGAGAGCCACGCGTGGGTGGAGGTTTGCCTGCCGGGCGGGTGTTGGTGGCCGCTGGACCCGACCAATGATTGCGTGGCGGGCGAGCGGCACGTGAAGGTGGCGATCGGGCGGGACTATCTCGACGGCACGCCGACTCGGGGGGTTTTTAAAGGCACTCGCACGAAGAAGCTGGAGGTTTCGGTGACGATGCTGCGGGAGAAAACGCCGGTGGTCCTTACGGCGACGGCGGCGTAAACGAAAACCCTGCGGCGCGGGTTAGGCGGACGCAGGGTTGGGGCCTACAGGAACTGAGGGCGGGCTCAAACTGAATGGCGACGGCGGCGGACGGTGGCGGTCAGGAGTGCGAAGGCACCGAGGGTGCTGGCCCAGGTGGCGGGTTCGGGAATGGCGCTGCCGGTGACTACGGTGAGATCGTCGATCCAGATCGTGCGGGCCTGATCGGTGAAGATCGCGAGTTGGTCTATGGTGGTAACGGGCGAGGTGTGTGAGACGGTGTAAACAGCGGTTGAGCCGTTGATGGCATCGAAGTCTGCGCCGGTGGAAGTGCGCGTGAGCTTGAGGGTGAGGCTGACGGGTGTGATGGCGGTGATATTTCGCAGGGAAACCGAGCCCGAGTAAGTGGTGTCTCTCGGGTTGCCAAAAGTTCCGAAATAAGCGGGGCCTCCGGTGGCATACCATGCTGCATTGGAACCGCCGTTGCCGTAGTCCACGTAGTAGCCGTTGTCGTCGCCGGTGCCGTCGAGCGGACCAATGTTAACCAGACCGAAGCGGAACTTCCCGGTGACGTCTGCCTCTTGGCGGACTTTGAAGCTGACCGCGAGGGTGTCGCCGACGTTGCTGCCTAGGGTGAGGGCGCTGGGGAAGAGGCCGACCAAGGTGTTTAAGTTGGCGGCCTGAAACCTAAAGGCTGCAGAATTGAGTGTGCCCGTGCCGCTATCAGTTGTGTAGCTGGTCGTGCCAGCACCGATGACGCTAAAGGTAGTGGTGCTGGTGCCGCTGGTGAAGTCGTTCGTCAGCACGGTGGTCTGGGCGTGCAGACGGACGGCGAGGGAGAGAAGGAGGCCTGTTTTTATGAGAAGGTGCTTCATGGCAGAAAAACGTAAACTTTTAGAAAGCAGGCAGTGTTCCATGGGATTCAAGGCTTTTTATTCATTTGAAGCGGAGGCGGGGGATATGTGGCTGCGGTCGGATCCGAGGGCCTGGGCGCGGAGCTGGCGCCAGCGGGCGAGGCGCTCGGCGAGCTTGGCCTCGATGCCGGCGGTCTTGGGAGTGAACAAGGCGAGCGGCTTTTCGAGGTGGGCCTGGGGGGCGATGTTTTCCGGGTAATTGTGGGCGTAGAGGTAGCCCTTGCCGTGGCCGAGGAGTTTGTTGGCCTTGCCGCCTTTGTCGCGCAGCGGGGTGGGCACGGTTTGCACGGGCTGGCTGTTGAGGGCGTGTTTGGCGGCGGCGAGGCCGAGGGTCACGGAGTTGCTCTTGGGGGCGCAGGCGATGTGCAGGGTGGCGTGGGCGAGGGCGAATTCGGCCTCGGGCAGGCCGACGAATTCGCAGGCTTGGTGGGCGGCGACGGCGAGGGGCAGGGCAAGGGCGTCGGCCAGGCCCACGTCTTCGCTGGCGAGGATGACGAGGCGGCGGGCGATGAAGCGGGCGTCTTCGCCGCCGGCGAGCATCTTGGCCAGCCAGTAGAGGGCGGCGTCGGGGTCGGAGCCGCGGCAGCTTTTGATGAAGGCGGAGATGGTGTCGTAGTGTTCGTCCTCGTCGGCGTCGTAGCGGATGCGGCGCTCGCGGGCGAAGAGTTCGAGTTCTCGGGTGGTGACGGGAGCGCCGGGGGGCAGGCCGGCGACGACGACTTCGAGGGCGTTGAGGGCGCGGCGCAGGTCGCCCTCGCAGAGGTTGGCGAGGTCGAGGAGGACGGCTTCTTCGGCGGTGCAGCCGGTGGCACCGAGGCCGCGTTCGGGGTCGGCGAGGGCGCGGGCGAGCACGGTGGCGACGGCGGCGGGGGCGAGCGGTTCGAGGCGGAAGAGGTGGCTGCGCGAGAGCAGGGGCGGGTTGACGTAGAAGCCGGGGTTGTGGGTGGTGGCGCCGATGAGGCGGATGTGGCCCTCCTCGACGTCGGGCAGGAGCAGGTCCTGTTGGGATTTGTTAAAACGGTGGAGTTCGTCGATGAAGAGCAGGGTGGGCTCGCCGGGGCGGCGGCGGGCGGTGGCGAGGATCTCGCGCAGCTCGCCGACGTTGCTCATGACGGCGTTTACGCGCACGAAGCGGCTGCCGGTGACGCGGGCGATGACCTCGGCGAAGCTGGTTTTGCCGCAGCCGGGCGGGCCGTAGAAAACGAGGCTGCCGAAGCGGTTGGCGTTGATCAGACGCGCGAGCAGGCCGTCGGGTTTGGTGAGGTGTTCCTGGCCGGCGATCTCGGCCAGGGTGCGCGGGCGCATGCGCGCGGCGAGGGGCTGGTGGACGGGCGCGGTGGCGGTGCGCTCAGGAGCGGACTCGGGCGGGCGGGCGGGGGCAGTTGAGGCGGCGTCAAAGCTGTCGAAAAAGTCGGATTCGCCGGCCATGGGATCGGGGCGGGGCGGCGTTTTACTTCACGCTTTGGCGGAGCTCGACGGGGTGGGTGGGCTTGGTGCGCAGGCGCAGGTTGAGCATTTCGACGAGGAAGGCGAAGGCCATGGAGAAGTAAATGTAGCCCTTGGGGATGTGTTGGCCGAGGCTCTCTCCCACTAGAGTGACGCCGATGAGGATGAGGAAGCTCAGGGCGAGGATTTTGACCGTCGGGTGGCGGTTGACGTAGTCGCTGATGGCTCCGGCGAAGGCGAGCATCACGCCGAGCGAGACGATGACGGCGGTGATCATGATCCAGAGTTCCTTGACCATGCCGATGGCGGTGATGACCGAGTCGAGGGAGAATACGATATCGATAATGAGGATCTGAACGATGACGGCGCTGAAGGAGACGACTTTGCCGGTGGGGTTGGCCTCGCCGTCCGCGCCTTCGAGCTTGTGGTGGATTTCGGTGACGCTTTTGCCGATCAGGAAAAGTCCGCCGAGGAGCAGGATGAGGTCGCGGCCGGTGAGGGCCTGGCCGACGATGGGCAAGGTGAAGAGCGGTTTGGTGAGGCTCATCAGCCAGCTAATGCTAAACAGCAGGGCGATGCGGGTGATGAAGGCGAGGAACAGACCGATCTGGCGGGCCTTGGCTTGTTGTTCCTTGGGCAGTTTGCCGGCCAAGATGGAGATGAAGATGACGTTATCGATGCCGAGAACGATTTCGAGCAGGGTAAGCGTGAGCAGCGGCACGATCCAGAGTTCGGGATGGGCGAAGATTTCCATAAAACGTCACAGCAAAGCGGGGTGCGGGGTGCGTCAATGGCAAGAAAGCCCGCGCTAATCGGACTCGTGTAACAAACGCGTTACCTACTCGGGGCATGCTCAAGCGGACGCTAGCGCGTGAGGTGGCCGTGCGTTCGGACGATGTGGAGGGAGGGGGCGGCTTTGGGCGCGTTCGTAGGCGAAGAGGTATTGCTGGGCGAGGCCGGCTTGGGGCCCAAAATGACGGCGGCCGAAGTGGGCGATCTGGGCGGGCTTCCAGCCTGCGAGTTCATAGCGGCGTTCCATCGCTTTGATAATCCAGGTATCGACCGGAAAGGCTTCCAGGCGGCCTGCGCCGAAGAGGAGCCCGCAGTCGGCGATTTTTTCCCCGACGCCCGGTAGGGTGAGCAGGCGCGCCTTGGCCTCGGGGTAGGGCGCGGCTTCGGTGGCGTCGAGCCAGCCGGGATTTTCCAAGAGAAAGCGGGCGATGCCAGCCACGTGGCGGGCGCGGAAGCCGAGGGCGCAGGCGCGCAGTTGATCTTCGGATACGGCGGCAAGTTCGGTCCAGTCCGGCAGGGCGTGCGCGCCGGAAGGCAGGGCTCGGCCGTGGCGGGCGGCGAGCAGGGACATCATTTGTTTGATCTGCACGATCTGCTTGGTGGCGC
>JAIXRU010000269.1 GCA_027485045.1 Opitutaceae bacterium
CCGGGTCACGCCACGGCGGGGTGCGGCGACCCCGCCCTACACTTAAAAACAGCCACGTTATCACGGCGCGTGGTTTCCTCCGACCGGAGGTGCCCCAAACGGATGCGCGGTATTGGCCGGACCCACCGGTTGGCGGCGGGCGATCCATTCCACGATCTGACCCGGCCGGCCGGCCGGCCTCGCCACCGCGAGCCGCTGGCGCAAGCCCTCCGCCAGCCCCGGTTCGCGTTTGATGCGCAGGACGGCGGCGGCGACCTCGGCCGGCGTGCGCGCGGTCAGCGCGCAGGCGTGCTGCTTGCAATACTGCACCGTGATCAACTCCTGCGGCATGATGCCGCCGATGCCGTTATGAATGAGCGGCACCCCGAGTTGGATGGCCTCGCTGGTCGCCCCGGTGCCGGGCCGGGCCAGCACGGCGGAGGCGAAGTATTTGAGCGTGGCCATGCGCGCCGGATCGGCCGGGCCGAGCGCGCGGATGCGAAGGCGGGGCGCGACCGCCGCCAGCCGTTCCAAACTGGCGGCGGTATCCGCCCGCCGGGCACACAGGGCTATGACCTGCAACTCCCCGTCGGTGCGCGCCAACTGCTCCACGATGGCCGCGTGGTTGTTGGCCCCGGCCTGCCCGGTGCTGAGCAACAGGGTAAACCGGTCGCGACGCAGCTCGAGCTCGCGCGCGAGAGTGTCCGCCGCCGGCTCCAGCTCGGCGGGGCTTTGATAAAAGGGCGGACGCAGCAAGAAGCCCCCGTGCTCGATGCGTTCGGGCGGGGTGCCTACGGCGCGGGCGGCGGCGCACACTTCCTCGGTGGCGCCGATGAAGCCGTCGGCGCGGGGATTGGTCCAGTGGCGCGAGAACCCGTAACCGGCGAACAGCTCGCCGCAGTAGGTCACGCAGGTCGGGGGAAGGAGGCGATCTTCGGCGGCGACCTGGCGGGCAAGGTCAAAAAAGCCGTGGTTGGTGTGCGCATGCACGCTGACGATGCGGTCGGGGCGGAACTCGCGCAACAGGGTGCGAAAACGCTGCCGCCCCAGGATGCGGCCCGCATTCCGGTGCATGCCCGCGATTTCGAGGTAGTTGAAATAAACGTGGTGAAGCCAGGGCGCCCGGCGCTGGATAAAATTATACAGCCCGACGCCGAAGCGGTAAACGCGGTGGGTATCCTCCAGCACCTGCTTGGTGTGAAACTGCACCGCGCCCACGCCCAGCGTATCCCGCGTCCAGCGCGCCAGCGAATCGGCCCGCATATTGTGGCCGGTCCCGGTCGAGGAAGTGAGGATGAGCCAACGCATTTTTTAAGCTAGCAGAGCAGGTAGAGCTAGTAGAGCTGGTAAGCTAGTAGGGCTAGTAAGGGGAAGGAGGAGGACTAAGTGGTTCGAGACTCATCAGCTTACTAGCTATACTAGCTCTACCAGCTTACTCGCTTTTTACCCCTTCAAGCGCAGCTTGAATAGCGCGGCAGGCGGTGCGGAGGACTTCCAGCCGGGCAAAGCGTTTGTCGTTGGCGGGGATCAGGTGCCAGGGCGCGGTGGCCGTGTCGGTGAGGGCGAGCATGTCGCCCACCGCGATTTCGTAGCCGTGCCACTTGCGGCGGTTGCGCCAGTCCTCGGCGTTGATCTTGTGGTTTTTGAAGGCGGTGCCTTCCCGTGCGCGGAAACGGGCCAGTTGCTCCTCGCGGCTGATGTGTAACCAGAACTTAACTACGATCTGGCCGCGTTCGGTGAGTTGTCGTTCAAAATCGTTTATCTCGGCAAAGGCGCGCCGGTATTCGTCGGGCCGGCAAAAGCCCTCGAGCCGCTCGACCAGCACGCGACCGTACCAACTGCGGTCGTAGATCGCGATCTGGGCGTCGCGCGGCACGTGGCGCCAGAACCGCCAGAGGTAGTGATGCGATTTCTCCTCTTCGGTCGGCTTGGCGATGGAGTACACGCGGTAGTCGCGCACGTCGATGGCACTGGTCAGGCGGCGTATGGCCCCGCCCTTGCCGGCGGCATCCCAACCCTCGAAGACAAAGGTGATGGCGCGACCGGCCGTCTTGGCCGCGACTACGGCCGCATTAAGCCGGCTCAGCCATTTGTCGCGTTTCTCTTCGTAGTCCTCGGCGGTCATCACCTGGTTGAGCGGCAGGCCGGTCAAGCGGCGCACGCCCAAGGCCCGAATGGGCTTGGGGCGGGGGTCCGGCACGGACTTGGGGCGGGTGAGGGCCAGGCGGGCGAGCTTGGCGCGGTGGGCCACCAGCCTATCGGCCAGGAGTTCACCGACGGCGAGATTGCGCGCGCGTTCGTCCTCCGCCTCCACCACCGTCCAGGGTGCCCCAGGCGCTTGGGTAGCCTGCAGAATATGCACCGCGGTGCGCTCCAAACGATCGTAGATGCGGTGATGGCGCCAGTCGTCCGCCGTGACCCGCCAGGCGGTGTTTTCGTCCGCTTCGTATTTCTTAAACCGGGCGCGCTGGGCCTGTTTGGAGAGATTGAGCCAGACCTTGATGATCAGGGTGTCGTTATCGACCATGGCTTTCTCAAAGGAGCGGATGCGTTCGAGATCGTGATTAAGGGTATCGAGCTCCTTCTTGCTGCGCGCCTCCTCGGCCAAGGTCTCGGTGTACCAAGAGCCGGCGTAAATGCCGATCTTGCCTTGGGGCGGCAGGCTGCGCCAGAAGCGCCAGAGAAAAGGCCGCGCGCGTTCCTCGTCGGTGGCTTGTTCAAAGGAAAAGGTCTCGACCCCACGGGGATCCAGCCAACTACCCAGAGTATTAAGCACTTCACCGCGCCCGGAACCCGCCACCCCGGCCAAGATGAAAAGCACCTGAAAGGGCCGGGCCTTGAGTTCAACCTGGAGCTGGACCAGACGCTCCCGCAACTGGGCGGTGCGTGCATCGTAGTCTTTTTTGGACACACGGGTGCCGGAGGGCTGCTTATCATCCGAAATGGCGGCGGCGCGGGGTTTTACCAAGGAGACGTGAGTTGGCTTTTTCGCAGTGGGCATAGGGGCGCAGGTGGGTGGCGGTCAGCGAAACGAGGAATGCGAACGGGCGGAAGGCTGAAAACACGAAACCTCGTCGATAGATTGTCATGCCGGTTAGCTATTCGGCATGCGGCGGCGGGGTGCGGCGACCCCGCCTCAAAATGCAGCCCCGCGATCAGGTGCGGTCAACCGGCTCAGCCCTTGGCAGGCTCTGCAGCGGCACCCAAGGCAGGGGCGACTACCTTGGCCGGGGACCGGCGGGCCACTATGATATAAATGGCCGGGATAACGTAGAGCGTGAGCGCTGTGCCGGCAAGCAGGCCGCCGATCACGCCCAGCCCCATCGAAACGCGACTTTCCGCACCCGCCCCCAAAGCCAAGGCGATCGGCAGCGTGCCAAGGACGGTGCAAAGCGAGGTCATTAAAATCGGGCGGAAGCGTGCCGCCGCCGCCTCTATGATGGCGTCGTAAGCGCTTAGGCCGGCGTTCTGGCGCTGTGTAGCGAACTCGACCAGCAGAATGCCGTTTTTAGTCACCAACCCGATCAGCATGATCAGACCGATTTGTGAGTAAATGTTGAGGGTCTGCTTAAAGGCCCACAGCGTCAGCAACGCGCCAGCCAAGGCCAGCGGCACCGTGAGCATGATGGTGAAGGGGTCCTTGAAGCTCTCAAACTGGGCGGCGAGGATCAGATATACAAAGACGAGGGCGAGGGCGAAGACGTAGAGCAGGCTCGAGGAGCTGTCTTCGAAATCGCGGGCCGCGCCGGTCAGGCTGGTGGAGTAACGGTCGTCGAGCGTCTCCTTGGCTACGGCGCGCATGGCGTCGATGCCCTGACCGAGCGTAAAGCCGGGGTTGAGCGTGCCTGAGATGGTGGCCGCCACGTAGCGGTTGTAACGGAAAAGCTGCGGCGGGCCGCTGGTCTCGGAAACGGTTATCAAGTTATCCAGCGGCACCATTTCGCCGCTGGTGGTGCGGACATTGATCGCGCCGAGGTCGCTGGTCTTGGAGCGGTCTTCGCGCAGGAGCTGGCCGATGACATCGTATTGTTTGCCCTCACGAATGAAGTAGCCGAAGCGCTGGCCGCTGAGCGCCGCTTGCAGAGTCGAGGAGATGTCTCCGGCGGTGACCCCGAGCGTCTGCGCCTTGTCGCGCTGGATGGCCACGCGCAGCTCGGGACGGTTAAATTTCAGGTCGGAATCGACGAAACTAAAGACCGGGCTCTTGCGGGCCTTTTCAAGAAAGGGCTCGACCACTTTTTGCAGGTCCTCGAGTTCCGCCGCTTGGATCACGAGCTGGGCGGACAAACCACCGCCGCGACGCTCGCCGATGGACGGATCTTGGGAAACCACCGAACGCAATCCGGAGATGGAGCGAACCGCTCCTTGCAGGCGCGCGGCAAGCTCCTGCTGAGAAAGCCTCTTGTTCTTGTCTTTCAAAAACATACGGATGCTTCCGCTATTGGCCGTGCCGCCGCCGAAACCAACCGGAGTCTGCATGATGGATATCTCCACGGCATCTCCCACCACGGAGTTCACGACTTTACCGAGGTCATCCATATTCGTGACCATGTAATCAAAAGACGCGCCTTCGGGGCCGGTGGCTCGAACGGTCAGGCGACCACGATCTTCGAGCGGGCTGAGTTCGCGCGGAAGCTTGCCCGGCACGTAGACGCAGATGCCAAGCGCGACGGCGAGCAAGATGGGCGCGAGCCAGGGCATCTTGAGGAAGCCGGCCAACGTTTTATCGTAGAACCGGCCGAGTCCGACATAGAAGGGCTCCGTGGCGCGGTAGAACCAGTTGTGGTTAGTATGGGCGCGCAGCAGTTTGACGCTCAACATCGGCGTAAGCGTAAGCGCCACAAAGGCGGAGATTAGAACGGAGCCAGCGATCACGACGCCGAACTCGCGGAAAAGGCGGCCAGTCACACCGCCCAGGAACATCACCGGCAGAAATACCGCCGCCAGCGCAACGGTGGTGGAGACGATGGCGACGAAAATCTCCTTGGTGCCTTCAATGCCGGCCTCGATCGGAGCGACTCCTTTTTCGATTTTAGCGTAGATGTTTTCCAAAACCACGATGGCGTCGTCCACCACCAGACCGATGGCGAGCACGAGACCAAGGAGGGTTAGCACATTGATCGAGAAGCCGGCCAAATCCATGATGAAGAAGGTCCCGATGATGGAAACGGGAATGGCAACGACGGGAATAAGGGTGCTGCGCCAATCGCGGAGAAACAAAAAGATGACCACCAGCACGAGCACAAAGGCGATACCCATGGTCTCCGTGACTTCGAGGATGGCCGTGCGCACAAAATCCGTGTTGTCAAAAGCGGCTTCGACTTCGACGTCGGCGGGGCGATCCTTTCGCAGGCGCTCGATGCGCTTGGACACTTGGTCGGCGATCTCGATCTGGTTGGCTCCTGGCTGTGGGGTGACGTAAAGCGCGACGAGGGGGTCGTCCTTGACCTTGACGCTATTGCGTAAGTTTTGCGGCGCGAGCTCGGCATAGCCGATATCGGAGAACCGAACCACTTGATCGCCGTTGCGCTTGATAACGATGTTATTGAACTGCTCCGGTGTGGCGAGACGGCTGAGGGTGCGCACGCTCAACTCGACCTGACCGCCCTCAATGCGACCGGAGGGTAACTCCAGATTTTCGCGCTGCAGGGCCTGGCGGACGTCGAGCGGGGTTAGGTTGTAGGCGGCGAGGCGGGCAGGCTCCATCCAGAGGCGCATGGCGTAGCGCTTGTCTCCTATCATGTTGATGTTACTCACTCCGGGGACGGTCTGGAGCTGCTCCAGAACGGTATCGGCGTAGGCGGTGAGCGACATCATATCCCGGGTCTTGCTGGAGATGAAGACGCCAAAAATGGGCTGCGCGTCGGCATCGGCCTTGTTAACCACCGGCGGATTGGCATCCACCGGCAGATTGCGAATGGCGGCACCGAGCTTGTCACGGATGTCGTTGGCGGCGGTTTCGAGGTCGGTGGAGATGTCGAAATCGACCGTGATATTACTCGAGCCCTCACGACTGCTTGAGGTAATGGCGCGAATGCCGGCCACCGCATTCACCGCCGCCTCGATGGGCTCGGTGATTTGCGATTCGATGACTTCAGCGCTCGCGCCCGGATAGGATGCGCTGATGGAGACCACGGGCGAGTCCACCTTGGGGAACTCGCGCACGCCAAGGCGGGTGATCGAGAGCGTGCCAAGGATGACGATGGCCAGGGACGAAACAATCGTCAGAACCGGCCGCTGAATGCTGAGAGATGCGAGGGACACGGGGGATAAAATTAGGTGGAACTACTTGGCAATGTTTACTTTGACTGAGAGTCCGGGGCGTAGCTGCTGCACACCCGAA
>JAIXRU010000178.1 GCA_027485045.1 Opitutaceae bacterium
ATATAACACCGCCTCTTCGATATTGTTAACCTTCGCACTAAGGCCGAAATACACACTATTCACCATACGCAGCAAACGCGAGGTCAGCGAGGGGTCGCGCCGGATGATCTCGGCTATTTGCGAGGTGTAACTTTGCTCCGAGTTAACCAGCCCCGCCAATTTGCGGTTGATACTCTGAAGGGACGCGAGCTTGGGGCATCGTTCGATGCGTTGCCTGATTTCATCGTCCAAATAGGGGCCGGCAGACGCTGCGTTGCTCATGACTGGATGCTGGGGAATTGCGGTGCGCACACTAGAGTCTTATTCGACACATCGTGCTCTGGGTTTAGCGCGCGAGCAGAAGTATTTCTTTTTCTTGGGTAAGCTCATTAACCCCGATGCCTAGGGACTATTCCCTAGGCGGCTAAATTCGCCGCTGTTTAGTCCGATATCAGGGGCAGCCGATAATCCGAGGTTACCTGGGGTTCATCGCCCGCTAAACATCACTACCTTGGCCTAAGCACTTTTATTCAACAACCTAAGCCCATATAAACAAAATGAACATCGCCTCATCCACCTCCGCCAATCTACTCGCTGACCAATCCCCCATCGGTGCCGGTGCCCGCCAAGAATATGCCGTCGCCGTGGCCGTAAAGGTTCAGGACCACATTAAACAAGAGGGCGCGGCCATTACCCAGTTGATCGAATCGGCCCCCGTTCCAGCTGACTCGAGCGAAACCGTGGGCACGCAGCTCAACGCCGTAGTCTGACCGTTCTCGGCTATCCCCGGCGCCAGCGCCGCAGTCGGCGCAGATCCCATCGCGTCACTGCGGCCTCAACGACGAGCACCAGAGCCAGAGTGCCCAGCCACCAAACCCGCAGACTCCGGATCTCGTTGCGACGGGGAGCCTGCCAGATCGCGCCTAGATCCAGTCGTTCCCCGCCCCCGCTTCGCGAGGCGAGTTGACGCAACGCCTTCACCGCCTCGCGATCAAAGGCCCACTCTGCCGTGCCCGCGACCCCCACCGGACCGAAGGCCAGCGCGGTCGCACCGACCCGCACCACGCCACGCACCGCTTGTTCAGGTTTCAGTTCGGCACTGGCGCGGAAACGCCCCGGCTCGATCTTTTCCCAGACCAAGGGCCGTCCAGCGCCGCCAAGTGACGCCAGCGTCGCCACCGGCGGGGTGAGTGCGATCCGGCCCGACCACGACTCGTCGTGCAACAACTCGACCACCAGCGTCTCCCCCCGCACTTCGGTGCGCACGGCCAGGCCCGCCGGCGCGTCCTCACCCGCCAGCCAGCGCGATAGCGTTTGCACGAAGTCCCCGTATTCCGGCCACATCCGGGCCTTGGTCGAATAAGCCCCGCCGAGAGGAAAGGATACCGCCGCGACCCGCCCCGCACCCCGCGCCCACGTCGCCACCAGCGGACCTTGATACTCGTCCGTCGTCACCAAGGCCGCCGTAGCCCCCTCCCGCAGGTAACTCAGGTTGTAACCATCCACCGAAGCCAGCCATTGCGGGCTGCGACCTGCGATCTGGCTCCACCCCGGCGTGCCTGCCGCTCCGGTCGGCTCTTTGATAAAGGCAGAACGCGCCACCGAAACCGTCTCTTGTGCGAAAATCGCCGGCAGCTCCGCCGCCTCCTTGGTGAAGAAAATCCGACCGCCGCCCTTGGCCGCCACGTCCTGAAGAAACGCCGCGTCCGAGTCCTTCTCCGTGCCCAGCCCGATCACGCTTACCGTCACCCCCGCCGCCCGCATTTCCGCCAGCAACCGCACGTAATCGCCCGGCTCCTCCGCATCCGCCGCATCGGCGAACAACACCATGTGTCGCTGGCCGGTCTGGGCTTTTCTCAACTGCTCCCAACCCGCCTTCAAGCCCTCGTAAACATAAATGCCCCCGCCCGCGCTCACGATACGACGCACCGATTGCACCATGCGCTCCCGGTTCGGTCCGACCTGCGCCAGCGCGACGATTTCGTGTGGCGCCGAGTCCACCGCCTGCACCGTCACCGCATCAAAGTTGCCCAGCAACTCGATCGCCCGGGCCGTGCCTGCGTTGGCCAGGTCCATCTTGGTCTGACCACCCCCCGCGCTCGCCGCCATGCTGCCCGAACGATCCAAAATCAGCGCCATCGCCGTGGCCAGTTTCCTGTGCTCCTGCCGCAACTCCATCGAGACCGGCAGCAGGGGATCAATCGCCGACGAAAAGTAGCCGCCCGAGCCAAAACTGTTTTCTCCGCCCACCATCCACAAGCCGCCCGCTTGCTCGCGCACAAAAAAATCCAGCGCGCCCATAAACTCCGGAGCCACGCGATTGACGGCCACGTTGTTCAACACCACCAAACGCACGCCCGTAAGGCTCGCCGCGCTCAGTTCACCGGGCTTCGCCACCTGCTCGACGCGCAGCCCCTGCGCCCCAAGCAAGCGCACCAAGGGATCGTCCGTGTATTGGCTAACCAATAACACCCGCCCGCCCCCCGCCACCTCCACCCAGGCGCCCGCCCGGTTGTTTTGCTCATGGGCATCATTTTGGGGCGCGATTCGCACTTCATAACGCACCGCACCCGGCGCCGAAAGCCGGTCGGTTAGGCGCACCCTGGCCACGCCGTTTTTGAGCCGCGCCACTCCCGAAGCCGCGCTCTTTTCCCCGCGCCAGACTTGCCAGGGCACGTCGCCGTCACCTCGCCCCGCCAGCGAAAACTCCACCAAAAAAGCTTCGCCCGGCAACACCCGCGCCGGCACCTCCACCGCCCCCACCCGCACATCTTCCGCCAGGCCCGCGCCCAGCAGGCGGTAATCCAGCGGCACCCCGCGCCGCAGCACTTTCTCCGCCACACTCGCGAGTTCATCGGTGGCATAGCCGTCGCTCAAAACCAGCAACCGCGCCGAGCGTTCGGGCGCCATTTGCCCGAGGGCGAAATCCAGGGCATTGGCCGTGCGCGTGCGCTCCGTGCCGCCGCGCAAGACCGCGTCTCCCTGGTCTCGACGTTGCGCATCCACCGCGTAGTCCACGTAAAACACCCGGTCATCGTGCCCCCGGCTTTTTTCCAAAATAGCCGACACCTCGGGTGCTTGGGTGGCCGCCGGAGCCGCCACCGAATCTGATCGATCCACCAGCACCCAAAGGTCCAGCCCTCCGCCACCCACCCGCACCTGCGGATCGGTCAAGGCCAGGACCAATAAAACCAGTGCCAGCACCCGCAAGGGCTCCCCCAGTCGCAGCGCGCGCACCCGCCAGCCCAAGGCCAGTAAAGCCGGGATTAAAAACAGCCACTCCGGTGCGCTAAAGACCAGTTTCATGCCCGTCTCCTTCCCATGGTTTTCGCCTGCACCTCAGGCCCGGTGCGACCCGGCCACCAACTTGCCAGCAAGGCCGCGCCCGCCAGTGCCAGCCAGGCCGTCTGCCACGGATCTCCCTGCGTGGTTCGTGCCTGCGCCGCCGCACGCTCCCCGGCCGGCGGATCCCGCCGGAACTCCCTCGCATCCCGGAAATCCCCCTGCCGCGCATCCGCGAATTGCGCCGCGCCCAGCACCCGCGTTTCCCGCCCCCGCTTCACCGTGAAAAATCCTGCCTCGGCGGGCGCACGCAACAGCACCCGTTCGGTGCCCTTCAGCTCGCGCCGCCCTCCACCTTCGATTTCCATCGCCCACGTTTCCGACTCATCCGCCGCCCCCTCCTCGGTCAAAGGGACCAGGCTCCCCGTATCGAAATTCCCCGCATACGCTTCCGGCTGCGCATCCCGAACCGCTTCGACGTAGCGCCGCAACATCAACACCGTGGCCGACAATCGCGCCGCGTTGCCCGCCGCCCAATCAAAGTTCAGAACCAGCGTCCGCGTCCCCGCCTTCCCGGCCCGAAGCCAGACCAGCGGAGCCTCCGCCTGCCAAAGCAAGCCTTCGTCGTTGGAATTCATTACCAGGTTGCCCGCCCCCGTACCCAGCCAGCCTTGCCAATTCAAGCCCGCGACCAGCTCGTTGCGTTCCGCCACCACCGGGGCGCGCAGCCACGTTGGCGCTGTGGCCTTTTTGGCCTCCGCTCCGGTCTCCGCCGCGAGTACCACCGCCGCCCCGCCGGCCTCCGTTCCGAGCACCGTTTGTTCCACCACCCGCAAACCCGGCGATACCAATGCTCCCAACTCCACCCCTTCGATGCCGCCCAGCAGCTTTTTAAAAAACTCCCGGCGTTCGCCCGCCAGCGCCACGCGCGCGCTTAACCGTTTCGCCTGCGGCCTTACCATGGGCAAAACATCATCCGCCGCGAATCCGTCGCCTTGCAAATGGAGAGTCATGCGCTCCGCCGCGGCCGGCCAGGCGCCGCTCAGTTCCACCACGCCTTCTGCCGGTAATTCCACCGGGCGCAGTTCACTTTTTCCCGTGCTGCTTTCCACCCACCACGAGCGACTTTGCGGCTCCGCCACGTGGTTTTTCACCACCGCCCGCCAATGATGTTCCCCGCTTACGCTTCGCTGCACCGAGCCTCCCGCAAACCCGGCATTCGCCACGGCCCGACCGACTCCGATGGCAGCCTGATCCGGCGGCACCTTGCTTTCCCGATCCGTCACCAACCAGCACACGCCGATGCCGCTGCCCGCCG
>JAIXRU010000083.1 GCA_027485045.1 Opitutaceae bacterium
GTCGGAATTCCAGCGGGGCGGATTGGCGTTGTCGTAATGTGGACCCCAACCGGTGAAGACATGGGCCAGACCGATGATGTCCGCTTGCGTGTAGGTGGGGATGGGCAGGCCACGGGCGTCGAGGCGGAGAGTGCCGTCCGGGTGGAGCTCGTTCAGCCCGATGGTGAAAAGCTGCATGACCTCGCGGGCGTAGTTTTCATCGGGTTGCTGGCCGGTTTCCGGGTCGGGCCGGCGGTTGCGAATCATGCTAAGGTAGACGCCCATGACCGGGCTCTTGGTCACGACCGAGAGAAGGTCGCGGAAGTTGCCGAAGGCGTGGTTGAGCAGCGCGTCGTAGTTAAGCGTGACTTCGAGGTGGCTGGCGTCGAGTGCGCCTTCCTGGGAGACCACCACGAGCTGGGAAAGCGCCCAGGCCATGCGCTGGCGGAGTTGGTCGGGCGCGGTCAGGGCGTGCTGCCACCAGGCTTCCTGGCGAGGGGTTTGCCAGCCGGGGAATTGGTCAGCGGGATTCCGTGCGGCGAACTCCGCGCGACGAGCGGTGAAGTAGGGTTCGTGCAGGGTGGCGGGCAGGGCGATCTGGTCGGCGATCCAGCCGGCGAAGCCGCGGGATTGAACATCCGCTATGCTCGCCGCAGTGGGCCCGAAGGTAGCCTGGGCAACCAGGCGAGCGGCTTCGGAAGGGGAGGGGGTTCCGGTAGGGAGAGCGGGGGGAGGGGGCGGTATTGGCGAGGTGGTGGCTGCTGCGGCCGGAGTGAGCAGGCCTAGCAGTTCGGCGTCGGGCTGGCCGGCGGCGGACACGCGGGCCCAGAGGCGGCCTTCGCGGAGCGCGGCGCGGATGGCCTCGGCGCTTAGACCGGCGGCAGGCGAGAAAGCCCAACCTAGGGCGTTTACTGAAGTCGCGCCGAGCGCGAGTACGACCGGGCCGGAGCCCCCGGTGGTGGAGACAAAAAGCTCAGCCGAGGTGGGCGGCATGGTCAGGGCGCTGTGGGTTAGGCTCACGGTGGCGGACAGACCATTGCCCATCATGCGAACCGAGGCGGTTCCCCAAGCGCCGGAGCGGAGGCCGTCCGGCGGGCGGAGCGCGGCCACGAAAATCTCATCCGGAGCGTCATCGATCGTGATGGTGGCCGAGGACGGGTCGCCGAGGTCGTAGACCGACGGAAGGGGTGTCAGCGACAGGGTGAGGGTTTCGGTATTTTCCAGGGCGGCGTCGTTTTGGGGCGTGACGACGATTTGGGCACTGGACTGGCCGCCGGGGATGGTGACGGTGCCGCTGAGGGGCGCGGTGTCGAGGCCGGGAGTGGCCGAGCCGGCGAGCGTGTAGTTTACGGTGACAGGCTGGATGCCGCCGGAGCGGAAGACGGTGATGCGCGCCGGCGCGCCGGTCGATTCGTAGGCGCGGGGTTCCGTGGCACCCAAGGTGATGCGGTTGCGGGCGGCGAGGGCGGCGTCGATGGCGGGGCGGTCGTCGATACGGGGTGCGGTGGTGGCGTCGGAAGGATTGTATCCAAGAAACCGTTCTTCGGCGTCGGAAACACCGTCGTTGTCCTCGTCCCGATCCGTGGCCCCGACACGCAGGAAAAACCGGCCGGTGGCGGCGCGCTGGGCGAGCGAGTCAGGTGCCAGAGCAAGGTAGCGCGAGGTGAGGGTTTGTTTGTCGGGATCGAGGCCCGGGCCGGTCCAAGCCACGTGAAAATGGTCGCCGCCGGTGTATTCGGAATGGATGAATTCGAAGTAGTAGGGCTGGCCGGCGTTCAGGGTGAGCGGAGCGGAGGTTTGGGAAGGATATTTGGTCCATTCGTCGGTGTTGGTCCAGCCGGGCACGCTGGCGATCCGGGTTTTGTTGGCGACGGAGGAGTCGGTGGAGAGCCAGAGCTCGGAGCCGTCGTCGCTGCTGGTGAAAAAGCGATAGCTACCGGTGGCTTCGGGAACGATCCAGCCCGAGACAAAATGGCCGAGGTTGTCGGCGTTGGGCGAGCTGGGTTCCAGACGTAGCGCGTCGAGGTAAAGGGTGCGAGCGGGGGCGGGAGTGGAGGCGGCGATGTAGCCGCGCAGGGCGGAAAACCCCACGCCGCCGGGCGGGTTTTCCCAACGCAGGACGGCAAAGGGACCGCCCGGGTAGGTGGCATTTAGTGGGAGAGACAGGACGAGATCGTCGCCGGTTCCGGTTTGGCGCGGCCCGAAGGCGGCCCAGGTGGCAAGATCGGTGGAGGCCTGAATTTGGTACTGTTTCCCGGCCACGCTGGGCCAGGTGAGGCGGGCGGAGGGAGCGACCGGTCCGCGGTTCCATTCGAAGGCGGTGACGCGCAGGCGGGAACGCGGGTCGAAGGGGTCCGTCCCGGCGATGGATTCGGCGAGATTGTTTGTGCCGTCGCCGTCAGGATCGGCCAAGGGCAATAGAGGAAGCGCGCCGACCGGACGATGCGCGGTGGTCCAGACATCGCTCATGCCGTCTCCGTCTTTGTCGATGATCGCCTGCAGGCTGGAAACGGCCGGGAGCACGACCGTAAATGCCAGCATGCAGTGTAGGATACGGGCGCCAAGCATGGGGCATTACACTGGTTAATGGGCGGTATTAATGACCAGCCTTTAAACGCCTGCGTCGCTGCGGCGGGGCGTTTTGATAAACGTTTGACAGCGCGAGCCTCGGGGCGGCGGAGGGGCTGGCTTAAGCTTCGGTAAAAAACGATGCCGCTGGAAAAGGCGCACCTCGAATTTGAGAAATTGAAAGTCTGTAATACCTCAACCCGTATTCAGCCTCCCGCCTGTTTTAATGCATCCTGCACTGCGGTTGCTCCGAGTCGGCGGACACGGTGGAGGCAGGCCGAAACACGGCGCGGGCTTGCGTCTTTCGCGGGGGATAGTGGTTTTTCATGCTTGATTGGTCACAGTGTCCGTCGGTGGAGAGGATTCCCGGGAAGGTCGAGGGGGCTTGGCTGTTTGCCGGGACGCGCGTGCCGGTGAAGGCGTTGTTCGAGAATCTTGAGGGCGGTGCGACGGTGGCCGAATTTTTGGAGTGGTTTCCGGGGGTGGGGCGAAACCAGGTCGAGGCCGTGCTTGAACACGCGCAGGCAAGTTTTGTGGAAAGCTGAGCGAGGGCGACGTGCGCATCCTTTTTGACCAACGGATCTGAAAATAGGGTCGTGCCGTTACATAGACACATTCCGGTAACGAGGTCGCTGCTGGGACAGCGACGTGTGCGGCAGCTATGTGAACAACGATGGAGCCGTTCAGCGTGGTCGTGAGGCCAAGCTGATGAGCGGGGGGACTTTTACTTCCGGAGGTGGTCTACTTCCTTTATATTGCGGTTACGACGCCTCCGTCGGACGGGCGCCTCACAATCCTTCGTCCACGCACTCGAGCCTCGCGATGCGAATTTCCTGCACGGCGTGGTCGACCCAGTAGGTCACCACCCAATCGCCGATCACGAGGATTTCGTTTTCGCGGCCTTGCTCGTCGAGTTCTTGCAGGTCGCCCACCCGAAAGGGCGATGCCTTCAACTCATCCATTACCACGCTCAACCGACGTTGCGCAGGGCGCGAGGCACTTACCAGAAACCTCGCGGCTTCTTCGTTTAAAACCAAATTGTAAGCCATCGCGGACGACTAGAGGTCGAGCTTCCGCTTGAGGTCGTCCCAGTTAACCTTGTGACCGGCGTCCATTTCGGCGTGGCGGCGCGAGAGTTCCGCGCGGTTTTCGGCAGTGTCTGCGCGCAGGCGACTTTTGAGAAAGGCCAGAGCTTGCAGCATGTCCGCGTGGGGAAGCTGGGCCATTTGCGGTTTAAGTTCGGCAAAACTCATGGGATCACGTTATGCGATGCAGTGCGTTCGGCAAGCGCGCTGTCCGTCGTGTGGAGGCCTCGGGTTCGGCGAGGCGGGCTTGGTGTTCGGTGCCTGTCCGGTATGCACGGTCGTCGGCAAGCGACGCCCCTACAATCGGAATGGATGCGGCGTTCGTTTCGAGTGGCGACGTTGCCAATCACCCGACCCAACTGCGGGCGTTTTGGAAGAGGCGGAGCCAGGGGGCGTTTTCCTGGCCGCGCCAGGCGGGCGGGATGTAGCTTTGCTGCACTACGCGGAAGACGCGTTCGGGGTGAGGCATCATCAGGGTCACTCGGCCGTCTCGAGTGGTGATCGCGGTGGTGCCGAAGGGGCTGCCGTTCGGGTTGAGCGGGTAGTGTTCGGTGGGGCGGTGGTGGTTGTCCACGTAGCGCGCGGCGACCAGGCCGGAGGTCGAGAAGGTGGTGGCGGCTTCGGCGGAGGGGAACTCGGTAAAACCTTCGCCGTGGGCGACGGCGATGGGGAGCACGCTGCCTTCCATGCCGGAAAAGAGCACGCTGGGGCTCTTTTCGATGAGGAGCGAGGCGACGCGGGCTTCGAAGCGTTCGGACTGGTTTTGCACGAAGCGCGGCCAGTGCTCCGCGCCGGGGATGATGGAGTGGAGGTTGCTCATCATCTGGCAGCCGTTGCACACGCCGAGGGCGAAGGTGTCGGGGCGGGCGAAGAAGGCGGAGAACTCGTCGCGGGCGCGGGGGTTAAAGAGGGCGCTCTTGGCCCAGCCTTCGCCGGCGCCGAGCACGTCGCCATAGCTGAAGCCGCCACAGGCGACCAGGCCGCGGAAATCGCGCAGGGAAACGCGGCCGGAGAGGATGTCGGTCATATGGACGTCCACCGCGCGGAAGCCGGCGCGGGTGAAGGCGGCGGCCATCTCGACTTCGCCGTTCACGCCTTGCTCGCGGAGGATCGCCATGGGCGGGCGGGCCTTTCCGGAGAGGTTCACAGAGGGCACGAGAGGTTTCACAGAGGCCACAGAGGGACTGCTATGGTGTGCCGTGAGGTTGGGCTTGGGCTCAGTGGACTCTGTGCCATCTCTTGTGCCCTCTGTGTAATTCTCCGCGAAAGCGAAGGTGACCTTCGGGGTGATGCCAGGGTCGGTGGGGTCGAGCCGGAGGGTGTGTTCCTGGGCGGCGCAGGCGGGGTTGTCGCGCAGGGTGGCCATGCGGCGGGTGACGTCGCTCCAGAGGTCGCGCAGGGCGGGGAGGGGTTCGTCGAGAAGGGTTTTGCCCGACTGGGTGACGCGGAAGGCATAGTCGGAATTGAGCGTGCCGAGGCGGTGGGTGCAGGCGGCCAGGCCGTGGGCGGCGAGGGTAGCGGTGACGGCGGGGAGATCGGCGTCGCGCACTTGGAGGAGAGCGCCGAGTTCTTCGGAGAAGAGCGCGGCAGTGGCGTCGATGTCGGCGGGCAGATCGAGGGCGAGGCCGGTGTGTCCGGCGAAGGCCATTTCGACGGCGGTGACGAAGAGGCCGCCGTCGCTGCGGTCGTGGTAGGCGAGGAGTTTTTCTTCGCGGCCGAGTTGCTGGAGGGCGTTCCAGAAGGCTTTGAGGTCGGTGGGGGAATCGACGTCGGCGGGGGCCTGGCCGGTTTGGGAGACGACTTGGGCGAGGATGGAGCCGCCGAGACGGTTTTGGCCGCGGCCGAGGTCGATGAGGAGCAGGGTGGTTGCACCGATTCTTTGAACCACGGAGGACACGGAGTTCACGGAGGAGGAGACCGAGTTGTTCTCTTGAGCATGAACTCCTGCTTCCTCCGTGCTCTCCGTGTTTAAGAATTCAGAATCATACTGCAGTTGCGGGGTGAGGGACTGGCGGATGTCGGCGACGGGGGCGAAGGCGGAGATGATGAGGGAGAGCGGCGCGGTGACGCGTTTCTGCGCGCCGGTGGCGGTGTCTTTCCAGACGGTGGACATGCTCATGCTGTCCTTGCCGACCGGTATGGTGATGCCGAGGGCGGGGCAGAGTTCCATGCCGACGGCCTGGACGGCGGCGTAGAGGTCGGCGCCGTCGCCGGGGAGGGCGGGGGCGGACATCCAGTTGGCGGAGAGGTTGACCTTGCCGAGGTCGCCGATCTGGGCGGCGGCGAGGTTGGTGAGGGCTTCGCCGACGGCGAGGCGGGCGGAGGCGGCGGCGGAGTTGACCGCGACCGGGGTGCGTTCGCCCATGGCCATGGCCTCGCCGGTGTAAACGTCGAAGGCGGCGGCGGTGATGGCGCAGTTGGCCACGGGCACCTGCCAGGGACCGACCATCTGGTCGCGGGCGATGAGGCCGGTGACGGAGCGGTCGCCGATGGAGATCAGGAAGGTCTTGTCGGCGACGGCGGGGTGGCGGAGGACGAGCTGCGCTAAATTTTTCAATGACCAATGACCAAGGATCAATGGTTGCAGGGGGCGGGTCAGGGTTTGGTCGGTGCGGTGCATGCGCGGGGGTTTGCCGAGCAGCACTTCGAGGGGGAGGTCGATGGGGCGGTTTTGGAAGTGGGGGTCGTCGAGGACGAGGCGTTTTTCCTCGGTGGCTTCACCGACCACGGCGTAGGGGCAGCGTTCGCGTTCGCAAAGGGCGGCGAAGGTGGCGAGGCGGGCGGCGGGCACGGCCATGACGTAGCGCTCTTGGGACTCGTTGCACCAGATTTCGAGCGGGGACATGCCGGGCTCGTCGTTGAGCAGGGCTCGGAGGTCGAATTTGCCGCCGAGGCCGCCGTCGTTGACCAGTTCGGGGAGGGCGTTGGAGACGCCGCCGGCACCGACGTCGTGGATGAAGGAGATGGGGTTTTCGTCGCCGAGGGCCCAGCAGCGGTCGATGACCTCCTGGGCGCGGCGCTCCATCTCGGCGTTGTCGCGTTGGACGGAGGCGAAATCGAGGTTTTCCTGGCCGGAGCCGCTGGCCATGGAGGAGGCCGCGCCGCCGCCGAGGCCGATCAACATGCAGGGCCCGCCGAGGACGATGAGTTTGTCGCCGGGGAGGATCGCGCCTTTTTTAATGTGGCCTTCGCGGATGTTGCCGAGGCCGCCGGCGAGCATGATGGGCTTGTGGTAGCCGCGAAGTTCGGTGGGGGCGGCGGAGCCGGCGGGGGCGGGGACTTCCTGCTCGTAAGTGCGGAAATAGCCGTTGATGGCGGGGCGGCCGAACTCGTTGTTGAAGGCGGCGGCGCCGAGCGGGCCGTCGAGCATGATGTCGAGGGCGGAGACGATGCGGCCGGGTTTGCCGTGGTCTTTTTCCCAAGGTTGGACGGCGTCGGGGAGGCGAAGGTTCGAGACGGTGAAGCCGGTGAGGCCGGCCTTGGGCTTGGAGCCGCGGCCGGTGGCACCTTCGTCGCGGATCTCGCCGCCGCTGCCGGTGGCGGCGCCGGCCCAGGGGGAGATGGCGGTGGGGTGGTTGTGGGTCTCGACCTTGCAGAGGATGTGGATGGGTTCGGAGTGGGCGGCGTATTCGCCGGTCACGGGGTCGGCCCAGAAGCGTCCGCCAGTGTTGCCGGCGAGCACGGCGGCGTTGTCCTTGTAGGCGGAGAGGATACCCTCGGGGTGGAGGGTGTAGGTGTTCTTGATCATCTGGAACAGCGAGCGGTCCTTGGCGAGGCCGTCGATTTCCCAGGTGGCGTTGAAGATTTTATGGCGGCAGTGCTCGGAGTTGGCCTGGGCGAACATCATGAGCTCGATGTCGTTCGGATCGCGGCCGAGGGTGTGGAAGGCGTTGACGAGGTAATCGATCTCGTCGTCGGCGAGGGCGAGGCCGAGTGTGGTGTTGGCGGAGACGAGCGCGGCGCGGCCTTGGGCGAGCACGGGGACGCTGGCGAGCGGGCGGGGGGCGGCTTGGTGGAAGAGTGCGGCGCAGGCGTCGAGCGAATCGAAGACGACCTGGGTCATGCGGTCGTGGAGTTTGCCGCGCAGGGTGGCGAGTTGGTCGGCGGAGAGGACGTGCAGGGGTTTGCCGAGGGAGGAGTTGTCGATATCGAGGGTAAACTCGATCACGCGTTCGATGCGTTTGATGGCGGCGAGGCCGCAGATGTGGGCGATGTCGGTGGCCTTGGACGACCACGGGGAGATGGTGCCGGGGCGGGGGGCGATGACCTGAATGAGCCCGGTGACGGTGGCGGTGGGGGCGCGGCGGGGGCCGTAGGTGAGCAGTTTTTCGAGGGTGGTGTGCTGGTCGGCGGTGAGCGGGGAGGCGAGATCGACCACGTGGACGAAGCGGGCGGCGAGGGCGCACACGGGAATTCCGGCGGCGGCGAGGTCGGCGCGCAGTTTTTCCAGGCGAAACGGGGAAAGGGCGGAGGAGCCGCGGAGGGTCAGCATGGTCGGGAAAAACCGTGGATGTTTCGGAAGGCGGGCGGCGTGGTCAAGGAGTGCGGTGAGTGCGGCGGTGTTTTACGTTTCAGGTTTGTGAGGGGGGCGGGAAAAAGCCGTTGACCACCCCGGTCTTCCTTCCGTGATGAATCCCTTTTACCGCCGTGACAGCACTTCCCTTGATCGTTCGTCCCTGCCATTGCAATCCGACCCCGACTGGGTCGTGCTGGACGGCGGGGGTGCACCACTTTTTTCCATCCAAAGTATTTTATGTCTGACAAGATCACCCACGAATGCGGCATCGCGCTGATCCGGCTCTTGAAGCCGCTTTCCTACTATCAGGAAAAATACGGAACGCCGTTGTGGGGTTTTACCAAGCTCTTCCTCCTCATGGAAAAGCAGCACAATCGTGGCCAGGACGGCGCGGGTGTGGCTTGCGTTAAGTTAGACGTGGCGGCGGGCGAGCCGTTTATGTTTCGGGAGCGCTGCGTGAAGGTGAATCCGCTGGATCGCATTTTTAAAACCCTGCTT
Organism: Opitutaceae bacterium; assembly: GCA_027485045.1. GTDB lineage: Bacteria > Verrucomicrobiota > Verrucomicrobiia > Opitutales > Opitutaceae > IMCC26134_A. The sequence goes on from JAIXRU010000083.1 coordinate 8,647, forward strand.
GAGCAATACGACGAAAAGAAGGCTTCCGGGGATATTCATCCCGAGTTCGCCAGCACGGTGAAAAAGCATTTCGACTTCGGAGGAGAGCTTTTGGTCGGGCATTTGCGCTACGGCACTTCGGGGGGGTATAACATCTCCTCCTGTCACCCGTATTTCCGGCGCTCGCCTTGGCCGACGCGCAACCTCGCTTTGTGTGGGAACTTTAACATGACCAACACCGACGAGCTCAACCAAGCGCTCATCGGCATGGGGCAGCACCCGATTTTTGCGACCGACACCCAGGCTTTGTTGGAGAAGATCGGCTTTTTCCTCGATGAAGAGCACGAGGACATTTATCGCGAACTTCGCATGCACGGGCTTAAGGGCGAGGAAATATCCCGCCAGATCAGCGAACGCCTGGACCTCGGGCGGGTGATCACGCGGTCCGCCTCGAAGTGGGATGGTGGTTACACGCTTTGCGGTTTGATCGGAAACGGCGATGCCTTCGTGGCTCGCGATCCGGCCGGTATCCGACCGGCGTTTTACTTTCAAAACGATGAGGTGATCGCCTTCGCTTCCGAGCGTGCCCCCTTACAGACGATTTTTGACCTTCAGGCCGCGCAGGTGAAGGAGGTTCCACCCGCCCATGTAATCGTGATAAAGGCGGACGGGCGCATCAGCGAAACGCAATTCACCGCGCCGATGCCGCGTGCGTCCTGTTCGTTTGAGCGCATCTATTTTTCCCGTGGCAACGATCTCGATATTTACCGCGAGCGCAAGGCCTTGGGCGGACTTTTGAGCGCTCAAGTAGTCAAGGCCATCGGCGGGGATTGGGGGCGCACGGTTTTCAGTTTCATACCCAATACCGCCGAGGTGGCGTGGTTCGGACTCATGCATGCGCTGCGCGAGACTCGCCGCTCCGAGGTTAAGAAAGGCATTCTTGAAGCCGCGGCCAAGGGCACGATCACCGAGGCCTTGCTCGATGAACTGATCACCAACAACTGGCCCCGGGGCGAAAAAGTGGTCTCCAAGGACATTAAAATCCGCACCTTTATCGGCCAGGAAAACATGCGTAACCATCTGGCGAGCCATGTTTACGACATTAGTTATGGTTCGGTGCAGCCGGGCGATATTCTGGTCTGTGTGGACGACTCCATCGTGCGCGGCACCACCCTGCGTAAATCCATCTTGCGCATCCTCACCCGGCTGCAGCCGCGCAAGATCGTGATCGTCTCCACCGCTCCACAGATTCGTTACCCGGATTGTTACGGCATTGATATGTCGCAACTGGGTAAGTTTATCGCGTTTGAAGCCGCCATCACCTTGCTCAAGGAACGCGGCCAGCACACCTTGCTCACTGAAGTGTATCATCTTTGCCGTGACGCCGTTTTGCAGGGTGAGTCCGTCAACCATGTGCAGCGCATTTACTCCCAGTTTAGCCCTGAGGAAATCTCGGCCAAGATCGCTGAGTTTGTGCGGCCGACCGTGGGGGATTGGCATGGCGAGATTGAGGTCATTTTTCAGACTTTGGAGAATCTCCACGCCGCCTGCCCGCAACATAGCGGCGACTGGTATTTCTCGGGCAAATATCCGACGCCCGGAGGGTTCCGCGTCGTGAACCAAGCTTTCGTTAACTACTACGAAAACAGCGAAGGCGGTCGCAGCTATTGAGTCATGGGTGAAAATGACAAGGATAACGGCCCGGCAACGCCGAGCATCTACACCATTCGCCGCCAGCGAGTGGTGCTGAGTTCGGATTTGGCTGTGCTCTATGGAGTGGAGCCAAAACGCCTTAATGAGGCGGTCTCGCGTAATGCTGAACGGTTCCCGTCTGACTTCTGCTTTATTCTTAGTCCCGAGGAATATGCTAACTTGAAGTCGCAAATTGCGACTTCAAGTTCTGTTCACGGCGGCGCTCGCAAACCGCCCACCGCCTTCACAGAACACGGCTGCCTCATGGCCGCGACCGTCCTGCGCAGCGAAAAAGCCGTGCAAATGAGCCTCTACCTCATTCGCGCCTTCGTCCAGATGCGCGAGCAGATCAGCGCCAACCTCGGCGTCCTGCGGCGTCTGGCCGAGATCGACAAAAAACTGCTCGAACACGATTCCGTCCTGCGCGAAGTAATCGAACGTCTCGCTCCGCTACTAAGCCCTACGCCTGAGGATGAAACCAAGAAACCTAGAATCGGCTTTGTGTCCCGTGCTGCCCGAAGGGCACCCGCACAGGCCACCCCTGCGCTTCGCTCCGGGGCCATGCCTCCAAGCAGGCATGACCATCTTCGCGCTTCCGCGCTCCGTCATCGCGGCAACCGTTGATAAATACTTTCCACCCATGTCCCTCAGCTACGAATCCTCCGGCGTTAACTACGACCAGCTCGATGCCTTCAAGCGCGCCTGCCAAAAAGCCGCCAAGACCACTGCGCCCCTGCTCGAGCTCCACGGCTACGCCGAGCCAGCCAATACCCGCGGCGAAAGCTGTTACCTCATGGAAGCAGCCGATCATTTCCTCGCCCATGTCGAGGAAGGCTTGGGCACTAAGAATCTGGTGGCCGACGCGGTGTATGCCCAGACCGGAAAAAATTTCTACCGCGAGATCTCCATCGATACCGTCGCCACCATCGTGAACGACCTCGTGACCTGCGGCGCGCTGCCCATCTCCGTGGCGATGCACGCCGCCGTCGGCGAGTCGGCTTGGTTCACCGACACCGCCCGTATGGAGGCGCTGGTGGCAGGCTGGGCCGAAGGCTGTCGCCAGGCCGGGGCCGTCTGGGGCGGCGGCGAGACGCCGACCCTGCGAGGTATCGTAAACGCTGAAGCCATCGTGTTGGCGGGTTCCGCCATCGGGAAAATCGAACCCAAATCGCAACGCATCACCGGTGGCGTGCAGGCCGGCGACGAAATCGTGTTTCTCGCCTCCTCCGGGGTGCAGACCAACGGCCTTTCCCTCTGCCGTCTCATCGCCTCCAAGCTTCCGCAGGGCTACCAGACACCCATCGGGCATGGCGACACCCGCACTTACGGCGAGGCCCTGCTCGCCCCGTCGGTCATCTACGTGAACTTCGTGCGCGAGTGCCAGCAGTCCGGCATCACGCTCAACTATGTCTCGCACGTCACCGGCCATGGTTGGCGCAAGATCATGCGCCTCGACGAGCCCTTTGTTTACGAGATCCATACTCCCGGTGCGGAGCCTGCGCTGTTCCGATTCCTGCGCGAAGCCGGCCCGATCGATTTGCGGGAGGCTTATGCGACTTTCAATCAAGGCGTCGGATTCGCCGCCTATGTTTCCCCGGATAACCTCGAAGCAACTCTCGCCGCTGCGAAAGCCTCCGGCTATACCGCCTGGCACGCCGGCACGGTTAAAAAAGAGGGCGACCGCAAGGCTGTGACCATTCCCTCGCTCGGCCTCGCCTACGATGGCAGCACGTTGCAGGTGCGTTGATCGGCTGGGGTGGGGGAACTCAGGTACGCACCAAGCCTCGCCCGCACCCTGGGTCAGGCACTTGCGCCCATGCGCACTTGCGCCAGTTAAAGCGGGTTTTCCGTGGCGATAAACTCCCACGGCAACCCGAAATGGCCGGCTGCGGCGGCGGCGAGGGCGCGCACGCCGTGGACTTCGGTGGCATAGTGACCGCAGCAGTAAAGGTTCAGCCCGTGTTCCTCGGCGAAATTGAACCACTCCTCACGCAATTCACCGGTCACCAGAGTATCCACGCCTAGCGTCGGCAAATCGGGCACGGCGCTGTTGCCACTGCCGCTGCAAAACGCGATCCGACGGGGCGCGACGGAGCCGTGTTCGATGGCGACCACCCGGTTGTAGTGGGTTTTTAATGCCGCTAGTAAATCCGTGCGAGTGCCCTGATAGGGAGCGGTCCAGGCCACCGGTTCGCTGCCGGGCGGGCTTAGGAAGGTCTGGTCGGGGCTAAGGCCGAGCTGCCGGGCGAGCAGAGCGTTGTTGCCCAGTTCGGGGTGGCCATCGAGCGGTAGGTGGCACCCGTATACGGCCAGATCGGCACGAATGGCGGTGGCGAAACGCGCGTAGTGTTGCCCCACCAGGGGCTGCGGCGCGGTCCAGTAAAGCCCGTGGTGCACGATGAGAAAATCCACCCCTGCACTGGCCGCGCGGGCGAAGGGCACGCGGCCGGCATCGACTGAGGCGCCGATTTTTGTCACGCGGCCGGAGTTTTCGATTTGGAGGCCATTGAACGCGTTGGCGTGGTCTTTCCAGGCGGTGCGGCGGGTGGCGCGATCACAGAAGGCGACGATTTCGGCAAGAGTGGGCATAAACAGGGTATACTAACGCCGCAGAAAGCTCGTCAGGGCGCAAGTCGGGGCGCGGTTCGCCTCCCCGTGCTTATTGGTCATTGGTCGCGCTTCGGCCGCAGCGCAGGGCGCGGCGGCACCACGCGCACCGGCACCGGCTCGCCCACCGAGCGGGCCGCCACTTCGCGTATCTTATCTTTTTTACTCTTACGCCGCCCCTTGATGCCGCCGCCATCCGGCGCGACCAGCGGAGAAACCGTCTCCGTCTCGCGCGGCTCGAAACCCGCGATCTGCTCCCGCTCGATTTTCAAGCCATGGAGCTCCTCGATCAGACAAAAATGCGCATGGGTGCTGGCGCTCACGAAACTGATCGCCATGCCCGCCTCGCCCGCCCGCCCGGTGCGCCCGATGCGATGGGTGTAATCCACCGCCGAGCGTGGCAAATCGTAGTTCACCACCGCCGGCAGTTTGGGGATGTCGATCCCGCGCGCCACCAGATCGGTCGCGATCAAAACCTTTACCCGCCCCGCTTTCAAATCCGCCAGCGCTTGGGTGCGCGCCCCCTGGCTCAACTCCCCGTGCAAGGCCGCCGCCGTGATGCCTGCCCGCATCAACTTTTCCGCCACATGCTCGGTCGCGTATTTGGTCGCCACAAATACCAGCACGCCCGACCATGCCTGCGTCTCGATCAAGTGCCGAAGCAGCTGCGTGCGGCGTGGCACATCCACTTCGATGACCCGTTGTAAAATCTCCGGTGCCGCCTCCGCCGTATCCGGTGCCTCGATTTTTACCGGGTCGCGCAGCAAGGCTTTCGCCAGCGACTGCACTTCGGGCGGAAAGGTGGCGGAAAACAACAGGCTCTGCCGCCGCTTCGGGAGCAGGCTGAGGATGCGGTCCAGCTCGGCCTTGAAGCCCAGATCGAGCAGCCGGTCTGCCTCGTCCAGCACCAGGATGGAAACCTCCGCGAGCGACAGCGCATTGTGATCGATCAAATCCAGCAAGCGCCCCGGCGTGGCGACCAGCAGATCGGCCCCGCCCCCCAGCGCCATCATCTGCGGGTTGATCGACAGTCCGCCCACCGCCACCAGGGTCTTGAGCGGCTGGGGCAGGTAACGCGCATAACGCCGCACCGCCTCCACCACCTGCGTGGCCAGCTCCCGCGTCGGCACCAAAATCAACGCGCTCACAAACCGCCCGTCCGGCCGTCGCGCCGCCGCCAGCTTTTGCACCAGCGGCAAGGCAAACGCCGCCGTCTTGCCCGAGCCCGTCTGCGCCGACGCCCAGACGTCCCCGCCTTTTAAAATCACCGGAATCGCCGCCGCCTGGATCGGCGTCGGCTCCTCGTAATGCCACGCCGCCACGGCACGCTGCAACGGTTCGGAAAGTCCCAGTTTAGAAAACGACATGCCGGGAAACGTGTCGCCCTCCCCGCACAAAGCCACGAAATGTTGCGGCGTCTTTCTTTTTGAGCCGCGCATGCGCCTTCCTCACCAGTCTGGACGCACCGTCTGCATACGTTTGCCGAGGCCTCTCTCTTGTGATTTCTGAGCCGCTGGCTGACGCTCGCCTTTGTGCTAGTTGGGGTCGGTCTTGTCCCTCCCTTGGAAAAACCAAGCTTCCGCCCCGCCTCTTGCTGCTTCATTAACCAGTCCTCACTTCCTCCCTACCCATGAGCCTTACCCTCCGCGATAAATCATCCGTCGTTTTCGACCAAATCTCCCTCGGCGA
>JAIXRU010000028.1 GCA_027485045.1 Opitutaceae bacterium
ATCGAGAACAAAGCCTCCGGTCTGGTCGCCGCCGGAGCCGTGGTGCCCTTCACCATGAGCTCGCTCTCCAAACTCATGGTCGCCTCGGCCCCCACCGGCGATGCCCTGCTGCACACCGGCACCGCCACCGTGGCCGTCGGTGCCATTGATTGGTCCTGGCTGCTCAACATCGCCACCATCCCGCTCGGCATCGCCGTCTTCGCGCTGGTCTGGCTCGCCTCGCACGCCATCAACGCCCTCATCCTCCGCAGCCCCTGGGGTGCCATCGACGCCGTGCTCAAAGGCGCTCGTACCGCCCTGCTCGGCGTGGTCACGATCACCGCCACCCTCAATCCATGGATCAGCCTCGCCCTGTCCCTCGTGCTGGTCTTGGTCGCCTACCTGGTCGCCGGTTGGGCCTTCCGCCTCACCGTCTTCGGCGCGATTTTCTCCTGGGATTTTTTCACCCTTCGGAAAAAATGCACCACCGTCACCCCAAGCTCGGAAGCCGCCCTCTTCTCCAGCAACTCCCTCACCACTCAGGGCGTGCCCATGCGCACCTATGGCCGTCTCAAAAATGAGCCCCAAAACGGCAAACTCGTTTTCCTCTACCGCCCCTGGCTCGTGCTACCGGAAAAAACCCTCGACGTGAAACTCGACACCGCCGCCGTCGGCAAAGGCCTCTTCTTCTCCACGATCCGCAGCGGCGATCAAACCGCCTTCGTCCTGCCCCCGCGTTACCGCGATCACGAAGCCGCCCTCGCACTCGCACTCGCCCTCGAAGGCGGCGTGCAGGACGCCGGCCTGCGCAAAGCCTGGAGCAACCTCAAGGAGCTCTTCGGCGGCAGCCCCGCAAAAACTCAAATCGCGTAAATACCGTTTTAATAACGGTATAACGACTCTGAAAACGTCCTCATAGCGCGCACCAGTGCATTAGATAAAACGCTTCCTAGTCTTGCACAGCATTAGATTATGAAATGCTCCTTCCGCTGGTATGGACCCGATGATCGAGTGCCCCTCGCGTGGCTGCGCCAGATGACGCCCCGGCCGCTCGTCGTCACCCACCTGCCGCACATCCCGCCCGGCGAAGTCTGGCCCGTCGCCGACCTCCGGGCCCTGCGCGCCCAGCTCGACGCCAACGAACTCCAGCTGGGTCCGGTCGAGAGCGTGTTCTGGACCGATGCCATGAAGCTCGGCCGGCCCGAACGCGACCAGCACATCGCCAACATCATCGCCACCCTGCGCAACCTGCGCACCGTCTTCCCCGACGCCGGCGAACTCGTCGTCACCTACAACCTCATGCCGCTCGACTGGGGCCGCACCTCGCTCGCCCTGCCCCACGCCAACGGCACCCGCGGTCTCGCCTACGACCACGCCGAACTCGAAAAACTCGATTTATCCCAAGGCCTCTTCCTCCCCGGCTGGGGCCGACGCTACAGCGCCGCCGAGTTCTCCGCCCTCCAGGAAGCCTACGCCGCCCTAGGCGAAGACGGGTTTTGGGCCAACATCCGCTACGTACTCGAGCAACTCGTTCCCGTCGCCGCCGGGCTGGATATCCGCCTCGCCGCCCACCCCAACGATCCACCCTGGTCCTACCTCGGTCTGCCCGCCCTGCTCTGCGGCGCGGCCGGTGCCCGCCGCCTGCTCGCTCTGGTGCCTCACCGCGCCAACGCCCTCTGCTTCTGCACCGGCAGCTTCGGCGCCGACCCCGCCAACGACGTACTCGGCATGCTCCGGGAGTTCCGCGACTCCATCGCCTGGATGCACATTCGCGCGGTCAAAACCACCGGCCCCAAATGCTTCCACGAAGCCGACCACGCCGACCCCGAAGCCAACGTCGATCTGCTCGCCGTCATGCGCACTTTGGTCGCCCAGGGCTACGACGGTGTTTTCCGCTCCGACCACGGCCTCGACCTCCTCTACGAAACCGAGACCCGCACCCACGGCTACCCCGCCATCGACCGCTACGTCGCCAACAAAATGCTCTGGGCCTACGCCCGCGCGCTCACCCTCAAGGCCTGAACGTCCTCGGTCCCGACGCCACCGCGTTCGGAAACGGCACGCCCCACAGCGCGGGGGCTTTCTCCGGCGCGGGGTCGGTCCCCGGAGCCAGCCGCCGCACCACCTCTTCGTAACGCAGGCTGCACTGAAGCCGGCGCTGCCCGCTGGAATCGATCTTCGGATTCAGGGTAAACACCGCCTCGGTAAAAGGCGGCGCCGACTTCATCGCCTGCGCCCGCCGCCGCACCTCGCGATAATCCACCGAGCGATCCTTGATCAACGCATCCAGCCGCTCCAGATCGGCCCGCGTCACCGGCCCCCACAAAGCCCGCCACTCCGCCGCCTCGATCCGGGCCGCGAGCAACTTCACGAAACGCTTCTCCCCCGGCGTCGCCTGCTCCCAATACCCCAGGATCAACAAAAACGGCTCGTCCACATCATACTGGCGCAAGGCATCCCCCAACCCCACCGGCGCCCCGTATTTCGTCGCCTTCGGATTGGCCGGCAAGCCCCGCAACGCCGGATCGGCCAGCCGGTTGGCCGCCCCCGGCACGTCCCACTTCTGGGTGTAGTTATCCGGCCGATACCCGCCAAAAAACGTGTCGCACACCCAGTGCTCGAAAACCAGCCCGTGCGCCTGCACCTCCTCCGCCGCCAGCCTCGCCCCGCCGGCGGCCGAACACACCGCCCACAGCGCCAACCAGCGAATA